>JAITAU010000055.1 GCA_031283965.1 Holosporaceae bacterium
TACAATCAAGACGGGACATGGAGCGACATGTCCATCTCCGGAGCCGGCACTATAATGGGCGTCACCCATGCCGATGGCATGTACGTGGCTGTGGGCGACGGTGGGAAAGTCTACACCCGGGGGGACGGCGATACTTCCTGGACTCCACATGACTTAGGCGCCACCAGTGCCTTGGAAGACGTCGCCTACGCTGACGGTAGATTCACAGCCGTGGGCGACCATGGAAGAATCCTCACCAGCGACGACGGCGTAAACTGGACGCAGGTTCCGGCTTTAGACGGAAATAACTACTACGAAGCCGTAGCCGGCGGCGGCGGCATAATCGTGGCCGTTAGTGACAACGGCCGAATCACGACCTGCGACGCCAATGGAGTGTGGACGACTCAAACGCCGGAGGGAGTAAATTACTTCAACGACGTCATCTACGTCGAAGGCGTTGGTTTCGCCGCCGTTGGCTTTGACACAGACTGGAAAGGAGGGATCTACATCAGCCCGGACGGCATAAACTGGATCCCACAGAGCGTTCCTGATGGTGCTGGTGGGGTGTATGGAATTACCTACGACTATGTCAACGGTAAATTCGTGGCTGTGGATACGAATGGAAACGTCCTCGAAGGTACGCCGGAGTAAATTTCCGGCGGCGGCGGCGGGTATTCTGGTAATTTTAGACGAGATTTTACGCCACACATATGCGATTTTCCCAAAGATCCTATATCCATGGCCGGCGATTTCCTGTAGACTCGCCGCAGCGTTGTGTGGCTGTCCTAGTCATGAATCAAGAATTTCTGGCCGTGAAAGCAAGCTGTTCCGATGATTGTGATCTGCTGTCGTCTCTGCTGCAGGACTCCATTTTCCACATCTCCTTTCACTCTTTTCACGGGCGTCAGAAATGCCTGCGGCTGATGCTGAATCGCTTTTGCTGGGAATCCGTCGGGGATTTTGATGCGCATCAATGCTATTTCCGCGTCCACTCCGGACTTTACATCTACAACGTGAATTCGGTGGTGATCAATGATAATTTCCGAAAAGGCGCCGATAACCACTTGAATTTATTGACGTTGCGCTCGTCGGAGAATGAAATAAACTTGATCTTTTCCGACCATAAACATTTGCGCGTCAGCGTGAAAGGTCTGTCGGTCTACCTGAAGGATCTGCATGATCGCTATCCAACATCCCTGTGTCCGTCGCATGAAAACTGCTCGGTCACATGATCAGATCGATGGCCTCGTAGCCGAAATTCGTATGGCGCACCATGAGTCTGATTTGTTTGTCGTGCTCCAGCGTGTTAATTCTATATTTCTTAAGTAAATTTGCGTGGATGAAAACGTCCTCTCCGCTGTTCAGCCGCGCAAAACCGAACCCCTTTGATGGATTGAACCACTTCATGGTGGCCAAAACCTCCTCCTCCGCGTCTCCGACGTCGTACTTGTTCGGCTGAAGCACCTCGATTATGGCCACCACATGATAGCCCTTTTCGTACTTGGCTATCTCACAGAGGATTATGTCATTATTGCCGACGCTTTTTATTTCAGAACGTTCCAGAGAGGAGAAATGTAGAAAAACATCCTCGGCAATGTTCCCGACTTCCACAAAGCCATAGCCCTTGAACTGATTGAACCACTTCACTCTGCCAACCACTTTTAAGGTATCATCAGTTCCACTCATCTTCCCATTCACCACAGACACTTGCAATCATTCTAAGACAAAATATTTTATAGAAAGTTAATTATAGACAAAGATATTTTTTGTTCGGAAGAAAATGACAACGAAGGGCGCGAAGGCTGGTATACGTCGGATAAACGCGCATTTTTTCGGCATAAATGCGGGAACATCGCCAGTAATTTCAAAAAATTTTAATATAAAATTAAAAATGGGCCAAAAATTAATAAAAAATTAATTTTTATGTGCAAAAATTAACCGTCACCAGAAAGGAAAGGAGTAGACAATGAAAAAAATATCTTTTTTGGCATTGGGAGCGCTGCTGGGCGGCGATGTTTCCGCGACGTTGAAGGTGGATCCTTCCGTAGATGCGGAGTCCGTGACTGAATTGACTGTGGTGCGGCCGACGGCGCTGGTACAGCTGGAGACCACGCCTGACATATCGACTACGCCCATCGCAATTGATGGGAAAACGCCGGTGGCTCTGACTGTGGCGGACGTCTTGATCAAAGACTGGGAGGAAAATAAGGAAACGCCAACGACGAAGGCGCAGGAATCTGTGACGTCATCCAATACTGCAAAGACAGAATCCTGGTTCAAGAGATTCATAGGCTGCTGCTGCGGAGACGCCAACAAGGACGGCAAAATTGACGAACATGACATAGTGCCTGGATTGATTGGGTATGTGAACAAGGCCGCCACCGTGGCTGAAATGATCAATTCCGGCGGAAAAGCGTCGCAATATCTTGGCACAGCCTCGGAAATAACGTCATTTTTCGCCAATAATCCATTGACGGCGGAATCAAAACCTCCGTCGCGGGTTTCATCGCCTACTTTTATCGTCGATGAATAAAGGAACCAGCCGGGAGCACGGAGAATAAAGGAACCAGCCGGGAGCACGGAGAATAAAGGAACCAGCCGGGAGCATGGGGAATAAAGGAACCAGCCGGGAGCACGGAGAATAAAGGAACCAGCCGGGAGCACGGATACAAAAAAAGATTCGTGTTCCTCTCTCCGCAGTTGTCATAAACCGTGACGACCGCCGATGGAACCTTGGGGAAAAATGAGAAAACAGCGCGCCGGAGAAACAGAAGAAAGCGGCGTATGTCCTTCCTGCCACAGTCCCTCAGTTTCCTTCTTTAGAGACATTGATTTGCAATCGACGTTACTCCATAATTGCGCCGTAAGGTGTTTGGGAGAAGGTGGCTGTGAAGAAAGTGATTTTGATCGTTGGTTCTTCGGCGTTGGCGTCGATAGCAGATGTTCCAACCGCAAACGCAGATGTCGTGGGAGCAAGGAGCGCCGCCGAACGCGGTGGAAAGAATGCCGCTGAGAACGGGTGTGCCTGTCAGTCGGGGGCGGAGAGCGGGTGGTTCCTTGGTCTTGGCATTGGTCCATCCTTCGTGACGTCTGACTATGCGATGGATTTTAGTGTGAACCCAGCTGGCGTGGAGCCTGGTGCGGGTGGAATCGTACGGCATAACGGAAAAAGTGGCAAATTGGGGAGCGCTCTTTATGGGGGGTACGTTTGGTCCTGCGGTGGGTGCGTGACGGTTGGCGAAATTGGGGTGAATCTCGGCCATCATAAGGTTGGGAAGTTGTTCTCCGATCGGGAAGGAAGGGAAGGTATAGTTGTTGGTGACCCATACCTGGATACTCCGATGAGTGAACTGAAAACGACTTACGGTAACGAAGTGTATATGGCTCTTAAATTTGGCGGGAAATTCCATGATTCGTTGTTGTTCCGTCGAGATGTGCTTTTGTACGTCGTAAGTGGAGTCGGTTATCGGAAAGTTCGGACCGAATATTCCTACTTGCCGCATGTAAACTACAACGTGCTGTTTGACTGTTATAACGTAAATTACAAAAGACTGGTCTTATGCTGGTCTCTGGGAGCCGGGGGAGAAGTTGTGATATCCAAAAAATTTTCGATTGGATTAGAATACAGACATAAGTTTTTTTCGAAGTCCAAGGCCACGAGGAATTTCTACGATGTGCCGTTGTTGTTCGGTGGCGGGGGTGGAGATAGTGACACCAAACCTAGGAATTATGGCGTGAAAACCGGGGAAGATAGCTTGTGCTTGAGGTTCGTCGTTCATCTTTGATGGCGTTATTTCCTAAATAGAATTACCGGTATGCGCTTCGTCTACTGGTCTGCCGGTTTGTTGACAATTGATGGGCGGACGGCTATCTTTCTGGGCATTTCGAGGAAAAAATCCGAAAGATATTTTTGTTTCCATTGATAATTTCTGGTTTTTATGGTATTTCCCTGGCGTTTTTCCCGATGTAGCTGCGGCTATGCCTCGTGGCATGAAGATTCAGGCGAAAAAACAACGGCAAAAATACAGAAAACAGAAGTTGATTGGAGCTGTCGGCTACGTTGACGCATTTTTCGCTGGAGAATCATATTTTTATTAATTTTTCTATGTCATCCCCCCCTTAAGAAGATTAATGTTGACTATTTTAAATATTTATGTTACAGTTTCTACCGTTATGGTCGTATAGAATACCGTTGCCGGAAATTTAAGTGGTTTTTGTGAAACATGTGGCGCTCGTTTGAGCGCTGTTGATGATCTTTCAGTATGGAGGTTTAGGATTATGAAGAAGATTTTTATGTGTCAGTTTGTGTGCGGGCTATTGTGCTGCGAGTGTAACAATGTTGCTGCTACTGTTGTGGATGTTGGGAAATATAAGAGTGCTTTGCAGAATCTTAGTCCTTTCGTGGGAGGGAAAGTCCCCTCACTGATCGCAGGTTATATTTCGCAGCTTGATGATATTGATAAAAAGTGGCGTACGGGTGTCCCCAATTTGAAGGGGCAGGCAAAAACAACCTTCAGCTCTCTCGTCCCAGAGATTGAAGCTTTCCTCCGTGAGTGTCAAACAGCGCCGCAGCCACCGAGAAACAATGGCGGCAATCGTCCGCAGCCTGTAATGAATGCCGTCGCAAACAATGTTGTGAATAGTGTGCCGGGGAGACTGGCGCCAGCGCAACTGTACACTCAACAAAATAATCGGCGGTCCGACGGACTTTCCACCGATTTAAAGACTTTCATGACTGATGGGGATATGCCGCTGTATTATAATGAGGCTAATATGGTTGATACGTACGCGGAGAAACTGAAAGATAGTGCTTTCGCGCTGGCCGGGGATAGCAAATACTCTTGCTTTTGCCAAGGCGATATGGCAACAGCTTGGGCCAATGTAGCCACGCGGGAGGGGGTACTCGAATTAAAATGGTGGCTTGGTCACCGTATTAACGGTATGTTAATCAAAGCAGCCGATTGGGATGACAATTATGTCAGTGTTGAAGTAGCCTATAATTTCGAGAGAATTCCAACGTGGTTGTTTGACGTTTTCAAAGTGAATTTTGAAGGGAATTATGAGACAATGGCCCAATCCATAGTGAACGTTTTGGCTGGTAATGAGGGGCGTAAAAATGAGCGTTTGAAATTTTTGTGTTTTGACAACGCAAACATTGGGGGCATAGCGTTAAGTGATATTAGGACTGCCGTCCGTGCCAACATCGCCGATGATGTTAATTACGCGAAACTTCGTTTTGCACTTTACTGTAAGTACAAGGACGTCGGAGCGAATACTCTTTTGGGCAAACTGCTTGCGCCGTCGCCGTCGCCGTTGACGGAAGTAAATGGGGCTGTTAAGAAAAAATTTATTGATTCGATTTCTGTGTGTAATGTCGCGGATCTCTCCGTGATAAGTACTAAAGAGTTGGTGCCCTTGGGGATCGATAAAAAAATCGTGTGTTGGTTGGATGCGCTTGCCCAAGTCTACGCCGCAAACCAGGCCAGCGCCGAAAAGATGAAGAATTCTCCATGGTTTTTGGAATGTTTGGTGAATGGCACATTGCCTAAGCTTGAGAGTACGAATAAGAAATGTGATGGCGTAGGCTATATCCAATGTTTGGGCACTAAATATGCAGGCCTCTATACCTATGGTGATGTTGCCAGTGTGAGAGAGTCTAACAGACGCGCTCGTGAGCTGATTGCCAAATGGATTGTGAAGTTGGCTGGGGTAGATCGACAGGTGGCAGATACCTCTGATGATTTCAAAGAATTGTGGCGTCTTATTAGTCCTGCATTAGTCTACAACAGAGATCTTGAATACCCCAAAGAAGCGTTTGCGTTATTGGCTGCTGGACTCAGTGACTGGAAGGGTACCAACAGTTTGAGCAATATGTTGGCGACTGCGTACGCCCGTCTTGTCGGTGATGACCGTGGATTTGGATGCGGTGCTTACGACAGAAGTGCTCTTCGCTTTTGTATGTGCAGTCTGGAGTACATTTATGACCAGTACGCAGTACTTGAAGAGGAGGATGACAAAAAGACAGCCCGCGAGAAGGTTGCCTTCGTGCTAGGAGAACTCATTCAGGGACTGAATCATTGTCCCGCAGGCGTCAATGCTGGTGTAGAAAAGGGGTTTGTGTCTATAAAAAGTCTGAAATTCCTGCCTTTCGACACCCTGAGCGTTGACGATCTTTGTTGTTCCTTCTTTGCGGAAAGCTATGCGTCTTTATTTGATGATATGTTCCGGTTCTATGTGCCGAAAGACAGAGACCGCCGAGGCGGCCTTGTGCGGATGGTAGGTGCTGTGCGTGTGCCGGTATTGAATCTGGCGGCCGGTGCGACTGCGGACAGCGTTATAGAAGAGTATGGGGAAGAAACCATGGGAATCTCATATCTTCGTGGCACCCTTTTTTCGGGCCTTTATGGATTTAATGAAGATGCCCGTGGATTGCCCGCTGGAGGGTTTGGCAGCGGGTACGCGTACGCAATACGAGACGGACTTCTGTTGCATATAGCTAAAACGCTTAGTGGCACTAATGGGAATCCGACCGCAATGAATCCAAGACAAAAACTTATGTATGATGTTTATACAGCCGTTGCAAGCCGTGATTCGTACCTTGCATTGTATGCGCTTACCGGTGACGGAGCGTATGCTGCTGATTGGCGCGTGTCTGACTGGCTTCACGAAGAGTCCGAGGTCCCAACAAGACCGCGCCGTTATTCGTATGGTCTCGACCACGACGTCTTGTGCTTGGCTGGTCCCGACGCCGTTTATACTTATCGTACGGAAAATAGCGATCCCAACGGCAGTACTACATACTTACGAGGAATGACTGGAGACGAGTATGACTTAATGTGCAGGGCCATGATGAAGGAGGCTATTAAATATGGGTTGGCAGACTTTTTTAGAAAACCGGCGGGTATTCCTTATGTCTCTAAAGAGTGGAATTTTATGAACAGCTTCGATCCTACTTATGGCGCCGTTGCGAAGATAAATGTGACTTGTGCCTTGGGATTGTTTTTGGGGGTTGAAAAAGGGTTTATCACTATTGCGAGATAGTTGTCCAATCCTGCGAAGCATCTTCTTCAAGAAGTTCCACAAGGTGGTTGGTTGTTTTGAGGACGGTAAAATGCGAAAAATTCTGCTGTCGATCATTGGGTTTTATCGGAAAAACGTCTCTCAACATCTAAAATCGCACTGTAGATTTCATCCGTCCTGCTCCGAATAGGCCGCCGAAGCCATCCGGAAGTACGGATCCCTCCGGGGAATCCCAAAACCACCGGCCGGCGTCGGACGATGTCGGCCATTTTCCAAGAGAAAACTGTGCAAATTCTGCATGATCATCGATAAATCCCCCAATCTCTTCCGAAGAATTGACGTCACACAGCGAGCGTTGTGGCGGGATTTGCTCAGAGCTACAGTGAAAATTATCTAAAAAACAAAGGCGGATGGCAGCGCCGAATTGGTTTTATTTTAGCAAAGCAGCGGAGACGATTTCGTCGGAGGCGTCGATTTGGTCGTTTTTGGTCATCAACGACACGAAGTTGAAGACATTTCTGGCGAAAAGTTGGCTGGAATCCTGGGCGAGTTTAGCGGCGAGATTTGAAGTCCCCAGGATGGTGACATTCTCCCAAACGACGACCTCATTTTCCCTGGACAGCGGGCAATTTCCGCCGGTTTCTGTTGCCAAATCAACGATGACAGAGCCGGCAGGCATGGATTGTACCATCTCTTCGGTTATCAACAGCGGCGCCGGTTTCCCCGGGACCTGGGCTGTGGTGATGACGACGTCCATGCTGGCGATGGCCTGAGATAATTTCTCCCGCAGGCCTTTCTGGTACTCGAGACTCATTTCCTTCGCGTAGCCGGCGGCCGTTTCGCCATTTTCGTTCTCCTCTGGAGAGATGAATCCGGCCCCAAGACTTTCCACCTGATCCTTCACGGAGGCGCGCACGTCGAAGGCCTGGACTACGGCTCCCAGCCGTTTGGCGGTGGCGATGGCCTGGAGTCCCGCAACGCCGGCTCCCAACACCAACACTCTCGCCGGACGCACTGTGCCGGCGGCGGTCATCATCAATGGCGCCACCCGGCCATAGTGGTAAAGCGCCTCGAGGACGGCTCGGTAGCCGGCGATGTTAGCCTGAGACGACAGCACATCCATTGATTGGGCTCGGGTGATTCTTGGGATTTTCTCCAGAGAGTAGAGGGACACTCCGCCGTCGGCCAATTTTTTCAAGGATTTTTCATTTTTGGCCGGCGACAGCAGGGCAATCAGATGGGAACCAGACTTCAGCTTGATATCCTTCTCGAAGGAAGGCTTTACGGCCACGTACAATTCCGCCTTCGGGAGAGCAGCGGCGTCTATCTTGGCTCCGGCGGCGACGTAGTCGGCATCCCAAAAGCCGGCGGTCACTCCACAGTTTCGCGGAAGCACCACCTCAAGGCCGGCGGCGATGTATTTCTTCACAGTTTCCGGAGTGATGGCCACCCGCTTCTCTTTTGCGTCCACAATGGTACTGATCTTCACGCGCCGATCTCCACAATGCTCTCGTCCAACAGCCACGCCACCAGATAATCCCTAGACAGCGGCAATTCCGCACCGTTTATACCATAAAAGTACATCTTTAAAAAATGTCCCGTTATCCTCAGGGCCTCAAGAAGGTCCGAGTTACTGGGGCGATGATCGTTGGAAATCAAGAACTTGGGGATCACGAAGAGGCGATCCCGGTAATTTTCGCCGGCCTCTCTGATGACGGCGTGGCCGGTGCGGGGAGAGATATAGAAAAGATTCTCGGCCTTGCCGGTGACGGCGCATTTGGACAAATCCAACCCCATGCCTACCTCTGCCAGAAAGGAGACTTCAAGAAAGACGTAGTTGATCAGCCAATTTTCTGCCGGGATGGAGAGCAGAAACGACTGCAGCGTATCAAAGAGATTCGGATGGGGCGCCTTCTCCGGCAATCCGTTGGAACACAGTGTACATGCGCTTTCCATGGCGTAAATCTTTTGAGAATTCGCGAATATGTGGACGAAGGGAGAAAATATATTCTCCATTTTGAATGTGCCAAGCTGCTCGGCCAGTCGTCCACGCCACAGGACGTCGTTGATATCCCCCGGCTGGATGGGGGTCTTGATTCCCCGCGCCAACCCGGAAGTTTTTCCGACGTCTCGGCTGAAGACGGTGACAATCCTGGAATTTTCAGCAAATATCCGGGAGGATAAGACAATGCTGTTCTGCTGCCACTGCAATTTCAATCACCTTTTTGTGGATGATTTCTGCGATCCACCAGGACGTGCAGAAATAGATGCACCGGTCGCCCCAACAGCGAAGATAACTCTTCCCGCACAGCCTTGCCGATGGCCTTTATCTTGCCGCCGTCGCGGCCGAGGAAGATCATCCGATGCGCCTGATTTTTTACGTGAATGTGCTGAACGATCTTGATACTTCCGTCCGGCTGATCCTGGAAACTTTCGCATTCCACCAGGCACTCGTAGGGAACTTCCTGGTGCAGCCGATGATAGATATGCTCCCGGGTAATCTCGGAGGTGTATTTTTCGAAGGAGGAATCTGTGATTTCGTCATGATTGTAGATCCATTCG
>JAITAU010000021.1 GCA_031283965.1 Holosporaceae bacterium
CTATTTCCATTGTTTTGATGTTTTTTCGCAACACTTGGCACCCTCAGGAGGGGCAACTGTCGCTGTACGACAAAGAGGAGGGCGCGGAGGCCCTCCTTCCAATTTTCCGCAGATTCGATTCTGCGACTAGAACGATTTCACGTGATACGACGCCAAGAGCCGCACGTTCCAGCTGTTCTTCTTCTTAACGCAAATCGGACGGTCAAAAGGAAGATCCTCGGCACCTAAGAAACCTCCAATTCTCGGGACAGGGGCACCAGCAGCGGCAGCGGCCGCGCCAACGACGCCGGCAGGCAGCTTACGTATATCCTTAACGGTGAGATGCTTATCTTTCCCCTTTATGTAGTCGGCGTCCAACCGCAGAGTGAAGTTTTTGCAGAAGGCCTTTTCCAGACCGCCGCCCACCATGAAGGCGAGATCGTTATAGTCGGCACCCCTGTCGACGGACGTGCTCTGATGCGTAAACCCGCCTTTCAAGTACGCCAACCACCCCCTATGGACAAAACCAAGACGCAGAGCCGCCCCCGGTACCACTCCTTTGGTCTTAAGATTCACCTTACTGACGTCATCCGAAGTTTTTAGATCCTGCGACAGATCGCTGAACAGTTCGACGCCCACATAGAACTTACCATTATAGGCCTTACCATAACCTAAAAAGAAGGAGCCGCTGAAGCGATCTTTTTTCTGATCGACGGAAATTTCCTTTTCTACAAACCGCACGCTCATAGCGTTCGCACCAACAGTCAACACTCCGGCGTCGTCAGCGGCTGCGATAGCGACCGGGGCAGTAAAGTCAGCGACGACGAACGCGATCGCATCATCACGGCTCAGTATTCCACCGACATCCGCACCGAAATCTGCAGCGATTTGAGCGGCAGCGCCGGGGTTGGCGGCATTACCCCCAGCACCGATAGCAGCCGGCACGCGAGCAATGATGTTGCTTCCGGCAGGGAGCGACTTCCGACTCGTAACTTTATCTCCCGTATAACTATGTCCTTGATTCTTCAGGCCGACGCCCAGGGACACATACAACCCGTTGAACTGATGTCCATCCGACTCGCACGGAGCTGAGGCCTCGTCGTAGCCCTCCACTGTGGCGCTTTCGGCTCCGGCCGGTTGGCCGCTTTCAGTTCCACAGGCGACGCCCACCATCGCCAACAAAGAAACAGCACTCAATATCTTCTTCATAATAAACTCCTTACACACATAACGCTTCACGTTCTACAGGAGAATACTTAAGGATTCAATAATTTTGATAATTCTTTCCTTTTATGTCACCCAAATACAACAAATCCACCGGCAGCGCCGTCGTCATTGGCGCAAAAAACGCCGAGTCGCCGGCACTGGCCCAGAGCGATGAATTCAGAAGATCAGCGCCGTCTTTCACGTGGTCTTAACGATTTTTTATGAATAAACCACTAGGATTTCCCTGAGGCAGTTGTTGCATAGGCGTGCGTATTTGGTGATTTGTGATCGATGAACATACAAGAGTCCTGGGAATTTCATCGAGGGGTTTTTTGGCCAGAATCCTCTGTGTCACGCTCTTCTTTGCATTTCAATGCGTTACTTCCGCCGCACCGAAGGTTTCCGTCATCGTTCCCGTCTATAATGTGGAGCCGTATCTGAGGGAATGTCTGGATTCCATTGTGAATCAGAGTCTGAAAGAGATCGAAATCATCTGTATCGAAGATTGCTCCACCGATAATGGTCTGAAAATCCTCCAGGAATATGCGCAGAAAGACCGGCGAATCAAAATTATCCGCCATCCACAAAACAGGGGTCTGTCGGCGGCCCGAAACAGCGGCCTCAGAGTGGCTCGGGGAGAATACATCTGCTTCGTGGACTCGGACGACTACATCCATCCGGACATGTACAAGATCATGTACACGGAAATCCGGAAGGGAGATTACGACGTGCTGATGTGCGACCATAAAGACGTGAATAAATTCGAAGGCGATCACTGGGAGAGAAATCCCGTCTACCGAATAACCGAATACGGCGACGCCTCGGAAATAATCGAACTCTGTTTTTGTAGATTCATCAGCTGTAACTTCGGCGTATGCTGGGACAACTTCGTCGTCTGGAACAAATTGTACAAAAAGCCCGTCATTGATCGGTGTAAGTTCGCTGAGGAGGTATACGGAAGGGAAGACCTTCATTTTAACATATGCCTGGATAAGTTCGCGAAAAAGTACGCTTTTATCAATGCAGAGTTTTACCACTACCGGCAGCGGGATGGTTCGATTATGCACTCCTCATTTACCCGCAAAAAAGTGGATGCTGACTTGATAATTCTGAAATATCTACGCACTTCACCTGATTTAAGATTAACAAAAAGCGCTGTTAGAAAAGTGTGCTCCCACTTGCTGATAGATGCTCTAACCTTCTCCATATCGTTCGGGGACGACGGCGTGTTTTTCTACGCCGTGGGACGTATATGTGGTCTGTATTGCAGAGGATTGATAAGTTTTGGAGAATTGCTGTATGCTGCGTGCGGATTAGCGAAATGGATTACAATCATGTGTTGCAGATGCTGCAGAAACACCTGGATGTCCGTTAAGCTCACCGTTCCCGGCTTTTTTGCGGGCAATGGAGAGCCGTCCTCCGGAATACTAAGCGTTAATGGCGGCGCCGCGTCCGCTGTCTCAGGTGGTTCAGAATGAATCACAGAACAAGTAAGGTTTCGCGGGGGAATTTTTGTGGCAGAGTTCTCGGCGTTGGGTTTTTCTTTGCATTTCAATGCGTTACTTCCGCCGCACCGAAGGTTTCAAGAGGAAGCTAGTCCCCAAAGTTCGCCGGAATGGGCGCAGCGCGTTTCAGATCCAGTCCCCAAAGTGTGCCGGAGGAGGCGCCTCGATTTCCGTCTCCAGCTCCTCGATAAAAATCTTTTGGGCATGGAGAAACAGCCGCCGATGTTGGGAATTTGAATGATATTTCACGTCCCCGAGGATCGGAGTATCCAGAACGTCGGCGCAGTGCACCCGCAGCTGATGTTTCCGGCCGGTGGATGGTTTTAGCTCCAGCAGAGTGTGGCCGTTTGAGGATTTCAGCGGCCGATACTCGGTGACTGCCAGGAGCCCAGATTCGGATACCCGCATCTTCTCTTCGTCGTCGATGAAGGATTTTTCCAAGAAATTTTCGATCCTTCCGGACGTTGTTATCAGCCCATCCACCACCGCCAGATATGTCTTGTGAATTTTATTCTCCCGGAACAATCCCGTGAACCGACGGGCGGCAGTCTGATTTTTGGCAACCAGCAGCAGGCCGGAAGTGTCCTTGTCCAGCCGGTGTACCAGATGACAGCGGTGCTCGGGGTAGGATTTTATGAGGGCGTCAACGCACATTCCCACCTTTGTTCCCGACTGAACCGCCAGCCCCGGCGGCTTGTTTATGGCGAAAAAATCCTCATGTTCGAAGATAATCATCCGCTGCAACTGTTTCCACAGCCTTTGGACGAACTCCGGCTGATCCCGCCGAGTTTCGGATAAATCCGCGAAAATTTTCACCACGTCCCCGGCGTGAAGCCGATGAGAGGCGGAGATTTTCAGGCCGTTGACTTTGATTCTATGGCGGCGAAAGAGACTCTGGATGAAGGCGTAACCAGCGTCGCGGCAGATGTTTGTCACCACCTTATCCGCCCGCGAATTGTCTTCATGGACAGTGACAACGTGCTCCATCAGGGGCGCATCATGCTGAAAATTTGCTCCACGATGGAGAGGATTTGCGGCGTTCCAGAGCCGCTTCCCTGGGCGAACGCTGCGCCGCCGCCGCCCTTGCCGTTCAGCGGAGCCAGGATAGTCTTCAGAATCTGCGCTGCGGCGCATTTGTCCTGCAACTCAATGTTCACACTAACCGTGACCAGAACACGGTCGCCGTTTTGGCTCAGGGCGGCGATGATTCCGGAGGGTTTTTGCCGACGGACGGCATCATTCAGAGAGCGCAACTCCTCTATATTGTAGTCGGCGACGACCATAAGGTGAATATCCACACCATCTCGGTGGAAAACTTGCATTTTTTCCTGAGCATTTTTTTGTTTTATGGCGAAAATCTCCTGATTCTTCCGCTTCAGTTCCGTTAACAATTCGTTAATCTTCGGTAAAACCTCCGAACGACCGCACTTTAACTTGTCGGATATTTCCAGAAGCGCGTCATCCATTTCCGTGAGATATTTCGATACGTTAGCGCCGGTGATAGCCTCGATTCGCCGTATGCCGGACCCGATGCTGGCCTCCGTCAGTATTTTGAAGCTTCCAATCTCTCCGGTGGAAGAAATGTGAGTGCCGCCGCAGAGCTCGAAGGATACGGCCTCGCCGGACCTCTCCACCAGCACAGTCCGCACCATGTCGCCGTACTTTTCACCGAACAGGGCCATGGCGCCGGCGGCGATGGCGTCGTTTTTGGGCATGTCCCGACAGGCGACGGGAAGATTTTCACGGATCCAACCGTTGACAATTTTCTCTATCTTCAGCAGATCTTTCCGGACGATGGCGGAACTGTGCGAGAAATCAAGCCGCAGCCGTTCGTCGTTCAACGACGCCCCCCGCTGCACCACATGATTCCCCAATACGGACCGCAGCGCTGCCTGCAGCAAATGGGTCGAGGTATGATTCACCTTGATTTTCTGGCGTCTGTCGCCGTCTATGCGCAGAGACGCCTCGTCCGATACTCTGAAAGAGCCGGAAATTACATTGCCCTCGTGGCCTACGATGGAATCGCAGAATTTTCGCGTATTCGTCACTCTGAAGGAGCCGTTTGGGGATGAGATAATGCCGACGTCACCGCATTGACCGCCACTTTCTGCGTAAAACGGCGTGCTTTCGGTGATGAAGAAGGCTTTCCCGGAGGACACGAATGGAATTTCGCTCCCATCCTGGACGATGGCCAGAAGCCTGCCGGTGGATCCTTCTTTGTCGTACCCCAAGAAGGCGGTAGGCTTCAGTTTTTCTCTCAGCGAATGCCAAACGGCCTCCTCTTTCACATCTCCGGAGCCGGTCCAGCGACCGCGACTTCTCTGTTCCTGCAGCGCCAATTCGAATCCGACGACGTCGACTGATATGCCCTCCGATCTCAGTATATCCTGGGTGAGATCCAGCGGAAATCCGTAGGTGTCGTAAAGTTTGAAGGCCTTGGCTCCATCCAAAACACCGCCGACGGAAATGGATTTTACGTCTGACTGTAGGATTTTCAGTCCCCGCTCCAAAGTCTCGAGAAAATTTTCTTCCTCCTGGCGGATGGTGGAGGCCACGAGCTCGCGTGCCTTCTCCAACTCCGGGTAGGTTTGGCCCATGACGTCCACCAGCGTCCCGGCAAGTTTGAACAAAAACGGTTCCTTGAGCCCCACCAGATGGCCGTGGCGGATAGCCCGCCGAAGGATGCGCCGCAGCACATATCCCCGACCTTCGTTGCTGGGCGCCACGCCGTCGGCCATCAAAAACGAAACCGACCGGATGTGGTCAGCGATAACCTTATAGGACGGGAATGTATCAGCATAGCTGGTTTTGGAGATGGTTTTGATCTGATCGATGATGGTCTGAAACAGATCAATCAAGTAATTATCCTTCTTTCCCTGCATAACGGCGGCAATTCTTTCCAGTCCCATGCCAGTGTCGATGGATTGTCTCCGCAGAGCCACCCTCTCCCCGTTTTCCAGCTGTTCGAACTGCATGAAGACGATGTTCCAAATTTCCATATAACGGTCGCCGTCACCATTGGCCGTTCCTGGCAGCCCTCCTGGAACGTCATTCCCCAGGTCGTAGAAGATTTCTGAGCATGGTCCGCAGGGGCCCACGTCCCCCATTGACCAAAAATTATCCGAGGTGGCGATGGGGATGACCAGCATGTCGCCGGCGATTTTTTTCCAAATGGACTTCGCCTCTTCATCCGTGTGAAACACTGTAGCCAGCAATCTTTCCCTGGGGAGCGCCAATTCTTTAGTGAGGAAGGTCCAAGCGAAGTCGAGGGCTTCCTCCTTGAAGTAATCTCCGAAGGAAAAATTTCCCAACATCTCGAAAAATGTGTGATGGCGCGCGGTGAACCCCACCTGGTCGAGGTCGTTGTGTTTGCCGCCGGCCCGAAGACATTTTTGAGAAGACGCGGCCCTTCGGTAGTCGCGATTCTCCAATCCGGTAAAGACGTTTTTGAACTGCACCATGCCGGCGTTGGTGAACAGAAGGCTCGGGTCATTATGTGGAGCCAGAGAACTGGACTCCACAACCCGATGCCCGTTACTCTCAAAAAAATTCAAAAACTCCCGACGGATATCCGAAACCAACATGATAAATTTCCAAACTGCAGGTGACGGAATCATACAGAAACAGAGGGAATTTTTCCAGTGTTTACGTCGAACGACGTGAATTTTTTATCCCAATGGGAGCACCGGCAGTGACGGTGGCTCCGTTTCCGCTTGCCAAGAAGCCCACTCTTCTTTATTCTGCCGGAGGTTATTTACGGGGATTGAGGTGTCCGGAGACGTCTGCAAGCTGTCCATGGGAGACATAGTCTCCCTTTGCAAGCGAAGAGGGTTCATATTCCAGAGCGCTGACGTCTACGGCGGGCTGCAGGGAATCTACGATTATGGCCCTCTGGGAGTGGAGTTGAAGAACAATCTGAAGGCCGCCTGGTGGCGATCCATAGTCCATGAGCGTGACGACGTGGAGGGCATAGATTCCTCCCTGATCACACACCGACTAGTGCTGCAGCATTCCGGTCACGAGGATACGTTTTCCGATCCGATGGTGGACTGCCGGGATTGTCAGTGTCGGATGCGGGCCGATCAATTGATGGATGGTAAATGCGAAAGCTGCGGCTCGAAGAATCTGACAGAGCCGCGGCAGTTTAACCTCATGTTTCGAGCGAATTTTGGGGCGCTGCAGGACGAATCCAGCTTCGTTTATCTGCGCCCGGAGACGGCCCAAGGCATTTTCACAAATTTCAAGAACGTAGTGGATTCCACCTCCAGAAAGTTGCCCTTCGGCATCGCGCAGATGGGAAAATCATTCAGAAACGAGGTAACACCTCGCAATTTCATCTTCAGAATGCGGGAATTCGAACAGATGGAGCTGGAGTTTTTCGTGGAACCTGGCAGCGACGAGAAGTGGCATGGGAAATGGGTGGAGGAGCGGGTAAATTGGTGGAAAAAGCAGGGACTGGATTCAGATAAACTGAAGCTTTTTCATCAACCAAAGGAGGATCTGGCCCACTATGCTAAGGCCACCGTCGATATTCTGTATGAATTTCCTCACGGATTTGAGGAATTGGAAGGAATTGCCAACCGTACGGATTTCGACCTTGGTTCTCATTCGAAAAACCAGGAGGAACTAAATCTTTTTGCCAAAGTTCTGCCGAATGGCGACTCCAACAGTAAGTTGGTGATGCAGGATTTGGAGAATAACAGTCAGTTTGTTCCATACGTGATCGAGCCGTCGGCTGGCTTGGACAGGGGGATTTTGGCCATACTCACAGAGGGATTCCGGCGGGAGATTCTGGAGAACGGCAGCGAACGGGTGGTGCTGCGACTGAAGCCACATCTGACTCCATTTAAGGCCGCTGTCGTGCCGCTGGCCAAAAATAACCCAAGGATCGTGGAGAAAGCGCGGGAAATAGCGAATCATCTGAAAATGCTCGGTCTCGGCCGCATAAAATACGAGGATGTCGGCAACATCGGCAAGGCCTACCGCCGCCACGACGAGATCGGCACCCCCTGCTGCATCACCGTCGACTTCGACACCTTTGAAGCGGTTGAAGAGAGCGTCACAGTCCGCGATCGTGATTCCATGAGGCAGCGGCGGATTCCCATCAAAGAGCTGGAATTCTTCCTGAAGGAATTCTATAATCCCGGCAGCTAGGAATAAAAATTAGATCGCCGGCGTCTTCGCGTCCATGAGCGTCCCTGGTGCTGTGGTTTTTGCGTTTGTCGTTTTACGCGGCGCGTCTGTTGGAGAGTGATTAATGAATTTTAAGGACACCATTTTTTTACCGATAACTGATTTTCAAATGCGTGGTAATCTTGCCCAGAAGGAGCCGGAGATCCTTGAGTATTGGAACAAAATTGGCCTGTACGGAAGGATTCGAGCGGTCTCCGCCGGCTGCGCAAAATTCCTTCTTCACGACGGCCCTCCGTTCGCCAACGGCACGCCACACGCCGGGACAGCCATGAACAAGGTGCTAAAAGACATCGTTGTTCGCATGAAGCAAATGCAGGGGTTCGACACTCCTTTCGTTCCAGGCTGGGATTGCCACGGCCTCCCCATCGAGTGGAAAATAGAGGAGCAACTGAGGGAAAGTGGAAAAAGCAAGGATCACATACCGGTACCCGAGTTCCGAGACATGTGTCGGCGCTTCGCCGAGCACTGGATAGACGTTCAACGGAATGGATTTAAGCGCCTCGGAGTCAGTGGCGATTGGGAAAACCCATACCTGACCATGGATGGCGCAGCGGAGGCGGCAGTCATCCGACAAATCGGCCAATTTATATTGGACGGTTCCCTATACTGTGGGGAAAAGCCGGTTCTCTGGTCGGTGGTGGAGCAGACGGCACTGGCGGATGCTGAAATCGAGTACCTGGACAAGAAATCCACAAGCGTGTACCTGACTTTCCCGGTAAAATCCTCAGATGTGGAGTTTCTGCAGGAAGCCCACTGTGTAATTTGGACCACAACCCCATGGACTATCCCCGGCAACCGGGCTATTTGCTACTCGAAGGAGCTGAATTATCACCTTCTGAAAGCCGGCGACCGACAAATTGTGATCGCCGGTGATTTGCTTAATGATTTTTGCGCCACCACCGGCATTGGTGTCGAGTTCATTCGGGAATTTCCCGGCGATCTTATGGCCAACACAATTTGCCATCACCCGTTGCATCGATCCGGGTATGGATTTGACGTTCCGCTGATCCATGGAGACCATGTGGACGCCAAAACGGGCACCGGTCTGGTGCATACGGCTCCGGGACACGGCGTGGAAGATTTTCACGTCTGCAAAAAGTTCTCCATCGGAGCGCCGCTTACAGTTGACGGTGGTGGGCTGTACCACGAAAATGTGCCCCTGTTCGCCGGGAAGCATATTTTTCAGGCTGAAGATGAGATATTGTCGGCGCTAACGGCCGTTGATGCGTTGCTTTTTCGCGCAAAAATCATTCACAGCTACCCCCATTCTTGGCGTTCGAAGGCGCCACTGATCTTCAGAACCACACGCCAGTGGTTCATCAGCATGGAGAACACTGGGCTCCGAGACAAAGCTCTGGCGGAGATCGACAAAACCAAGTGGATACCTCCGCAGGGGTACAATCGCATACGGGCCTTTGTAGAAAATCGGGACGACTGGTGCGTCTCCCGTCAGCGAGTATGGGGAGTGCCGCTGCCGCTGTTCGTCAACCGGCGAACCGGCGAGCCTCTGATGGATGCAGCCGTCATCGATCGCATCGCCAACCTCTTTAGCAAAAACGGTTCCAACGCCTGGTTCTTAGAAGATCCGCAGGTGTTCCTCGGGGATAAATACCGCAGCACCGACTACGAACAGGTGACAGACACCTTGGATGTGTGGTTCGAGAGCGCCTCCACCCACGTCTACGTGGTGAAGGATGAGGACACGAGCGCCAAGGCAGATCTGTATCTGGAGGGATCCGATCAGCATCGCGGCTGGTTCCAGCATTCGCTGTTAAACTCCTGCGGAACCTGCGGGAAAGCTCCGTTTAAGGCCGTAATGACACATGGATTCATTGTGGACGAACAGGGGCGGAAGATGTCAAAATCCCTGGGAAACACCATAACTCTGGACGAAGTCATAAATTCTCTTGGGGCAGACGTCTTCCGCATGTGGGTTTGCTGCAGTGATTTTACCCAAGATCTGAAACTAGGGACGAACATTCTGAAGCAGCTGGAAGACGTCTATCGGAAGCTGCGAAACACAATCCGGTATATGCTTGGGGCCCTCAACGGCCACGTTCGTTCCACGGAGTTCGTAGAGTATGAGCAACTGCCGGAGCTTGAGAAGTGGGTGCTGCAGCGGCTGACGGAGGTGAACGCTGAGCTGATGGCCTGCGTGGAATCCTACGACATCAACCGTTACTTCACCGTCCTCCACACCTTTTGCTCCGGAGATCTCTCCTCCTTCTTCTTTGATATTCGGAAAGATTGCCTCTACTGCGACCATCCGCACAGCCTCGCCCGCCGGGCGTATCGGTGCACACTGGATGTATTGTTTCAGTACGTCATCAGATTGCTAGCCCCCATCACCGTTTTTACGGCGGAGGAGGCTTGGCTGAGTATCCACGGAACCTCCAGCGTCCATCTGGAACAATTCCTGACCCCCTGCGATGAGTGGAAAAATCCCGAAGTGGCGCAGCGCATAAATCTGGCGAAGGAAATTCGAAAAATCATCACGGCGGCGCTGGAAATCGCCCGCAAAAACAAGATCATCGGCTCCAGTTTGCAGGCCCATGTGACGGTGTTCGATCCGGAATCCTTTCTGCCGACAACGGATGTGGAGTTCTGGAAGGAAATTGCCATCGTCTCCTCCTTCTCCATAAGAAATGAGCCGCCTCCGCCGGATGCCTTCCGCAACGAAGAAAGCAATGGAGTCGGGGTAGCGATATCAGTGGCCAACGGCGAAAAATGCGAGAGATGCTGGAAAATTGTGCCCTCCATGGGTGAGGAGAAAATATGCAAAAGATGCCGAGATGCTTTAGCTCCGGAAGGATAAGTGCGCTTGTCGCGATTTTCATCCTGCTGAGCGACCAGATATCGAAATTTGCTGTGGTGGATCATCTGAGGCCTGGAGAGCAATGGCCGGTATACTTCTTTCTTAACATAGTTCACGTGGAAAACAGGGGCGTGACCTTCGGCATCCTCAAGGATGCGCTGCCACCATGGCTGTGGGTGCTAGTTTCCATGACCATCGTCCTCTTCCTGTTCCTGTGGGCGAGGGATAAGAAACAATATCGCCTGCCGGCGGCTCTGGTGGCAGCCGGAGCCGTTGGCAATTCCATTGATCGCATGGCTCACGGCGCCGTAATCGATTTTTTGGACTTTTATGCATCGACATATCACTGGCCGGCGTTTAATATTGCAGACAGCGCCGTTGTTGTCGGCGCGGTTGTTTTGTTTTTTCTTTCATGTGGAGGGGAGTAATGAAGTATCTTCTGGGATATCCCATCAAGATGGCCCTGCTGCTCTTGATGGTCGGGTGCAGCGGTCCAGAGAACGACAAAATAGATACCGAGAGGATTAAGGAAGGAAATCCTCTGGTGGTTCCGCCTTGTTTGAAAAAATGAGAGGTGGACCATGTCGCGATTGCTAATCATTCTATTCATGCTTTGTGCAGATTTTGTGTTTGCGGCCCGGTCTTTGTACCTGGGAAGCTCGTTCCATACGCTGGACAACGGAATATCCGTCGTCTTTGTGGACACTAGTCGGTCGAATTCCGTGCTGGTGATGCTCTGCATATCTGCCGGCAGTGCCGACGAGCTGGACAAAAGGGGAGTGGCCAATCTCCTGTCCCACATGTTTGCTAAAAAGTTGAAGGAAAGTACCGCCGCCAACACGCTTCAGTACGGCGCCGAAAGCGACTCCTGCACCGGCCACGACCAGAGCATGTACTATTTCTATGGTAAATTGGAGGACCTGGAGGGATTCATAAAAAATCTTGGTGAGGTGTTCTCACGCTTCTCCTGTTCCCCGAACGATGTTGAGGACTCGCGTCTGCCCATCAGTTCCCAGACGGAGGCAGAACACAAGCTAGATCAGTTCGCCATTCGTCGAGAAGCAAAGCGATCACTCTACTGGCAATCCTCCTACGGAGCAGATGTGGTGTGTACTCCAGAGCAGCTGAAGGAAATTACTGCACAGGATGCAAATAATTTCAAAGAGAAGCACTACACCAACAACCGCGTCACCGTCATCGTCGCCGGCAACGTGCAGAAAAACGCAGCTCTGAAGATGGTTAGCAAATATTTCGCCGCAGCCGTGGCCACGTCCAAGATCGATAGGCTGCAGGAACCGCCGCACCACGGCGCCACCACCAGGATCGTGAAATATAGTTCCCAGATTAATGTTCCGGTGGTCGAGATGTACTGGAGAGTCCCCAATTATCGAAACGATCGAAAGAAAGCTCTGGCGGCGGAGATATTCGTGCGATATCTGAATGACGTTCTGCCGAAAATTCTGCAGACGCAGGGACTTATCGCCTCAATATCCTTCAGTTATCTGTTCTGGAGCTACGACGGCGGAGATTTTTCCATAACGGTGACGCCGAAGGACACCGCCCAGGCGGAGAAGCTGATCACCGCCGTTCTTTCTGAGATAAAGGGCCTCGTGTCGGATGGAATAACAAAGGAGCAGGCAGACGGAGTTGTGAACGGCATGGTTTCTTCCTCCAATCTGCTGCGGCGGGATACGTTGGACGCCGTAAACTGGATGGCCGGGAAAATTGGCTCCGGAAATGAGTTCGATTTCGTAAAGGAATACCCGAACTACATCAAGAAATATAAGCTGGAGGATGTGAACGCCCAGGCGAAGGAGATTTTCAAGAATGATCCCTGTGTTATCTCCATCGTCAGGCCGACGTGACCATGTTTCACCAGGAGATACTGCTTCCAACGGAGATTTCAGGTGGAGATTTTGGTTTTCCGGATGACCTGAGAGCGTTGGACTGTTTCTCCATAGTGAAATCCAAGGATGCGCTGTCCTTCGTCGAAAATCCGCGCCTGAAGAAATGGACGGCCCACCGGAATTTTGTGATTTTCGGCACGGGTGGATCCAGCCTGGGTGGTCAATGCATTCTGGCGGCGTTTCCGGATGGGGATCGGGATGTGAGATTTATCTCAAGTCTGGATTCCTCTCGCCTGATCCGGGAATTCTCCCGTCTAGATCCGCGGGAAACCGGCTTTCTCTGTATCTCGAAATCAGGAGAAACCCTGGAGACCGTCGCCCAGACGCTGTTTGCCGTCGATCTCGCCAAGTCATGGGAAAATTTTCAGGACAAATTCGTCTTCATCACCGAAGATCGCCAGTCGTCGCTGAAGGAAATCGCCCTGCATTACGATTTTTTGTGTCTGGATCATCCTAAGACAATTGGCGGTCGGTTTTCGCTGTTTACTGTGGTGGGAATGCTGCCGGCCCTGCTCTGCGGCGTCGATCCTGGCCAAGTTCTCGACGGTGGTCGCAGGGTGCTGGAAAATTTCGAGAACTCCATCGAAAAAGTCGAGGCTGGCGCCGCCTTCATGGCCGATGGCTTCCGGAATGGATTTCGGCAACATGTGGCCTTCATCTATTCGGACAAGCTCGCACTCTTCGGCCAATGGCTGGCCCAAATGTACGCCGAGAGCGCTGGAAAGTCAGACCGAGGCATAACCCCAATAACTGCCATTGGTTCCATCGATCAGCACAGCCAGCTGCAGCTGTATCTGGACGGCTGCAGCGACAAATGTTTTACATTCTTTCTGGAGAAGCAAAATCCAAGATTAACAATGCCAGATGGATTTCTGCCCCCGGATTTTTTCTGCTTCAGAAACAAAACGGCCGCCGATCTTTTCGAAACACAATGCCTGGCCACCATGACCACAATTCTGGAAAAAGGCTGCCGATTAAGACGGTTGGGAATCCCGGAGATAACTCCGGAAATTCTAGGAGCTCTCTTCATGCACTTCATGCTGGAGGTGGTGTGCGTCTGCAGATTGATCGGAGTTGATCCTTTTGGCCAGCCGGCAGTGGAACGTGGAAAGATCATGGCCAAAGAACTGCTGGAATGCGGCCGATGCTGATAGAATTTCACAAAATGCAGGCTCTCGGCAATGATTTCGTGATTATAGAGCACTCCTGCTCTAGTACAACCAGGAGACTGTTCGAAAAGGAATTCCTCGTTAACATCAGCCACCGCCTCTACGGGGTTGGCTGCGACCAGGTGGTGGTGTTCTATCGGGAGAATTGCTTCATTCACGCCTTTTTCTTCAACAACGACGGCAGCGAGGCTGAAATCTGCGGCAATGCGTCCCGCTGCCTGGGGAAATTGATGCGTGATTTCTACGGAATGTCCCAGTTTGCCTTGGTAGCAGCCGAAAGGGACTATGCCGTCCAGGTGAACCACGACTCCACCGTGTCCGTGAATATGGGCCGCCCCACATTTAAAGACTCTGCCATCGGTTTTTCCAAAAAAGTGGAAGATCCATTGAACCTTAATCCAAAAAATGACCTCGGACTCGGGCCGGATACGCTCCACGACGTCAAAGTACTGCGAGCTGCCGGTGTCTCGGTGGGAAATCCACATCTCGCTGTGTTCGTGGAGGAAATTCCGCAGTTCCAGGTTGTGGCGGAAGTGGGGAATCTTCTGTCCACAAACAAACTGTTCGAGAACAGGGTCAACGTGTCCTTCGTCAAGGTGCTCGCCACAGATCTCCTGGAGCAGTCCTCTTTCGAACGGGGAACTGGCCCAACTTTGGCTTGCGGCAGCGGCGCGTGTGCCTCCGGGTTCCTGGCCAGAGCTTGCGGTTTTACGAGCGGAAGTGAGATAACGGTGCAACAAAGGGGTGGAACGCTTCTGGTGGCCTTCAACGAAGATGAATCCATCACCCAAACCGGCACGGCCTCATATGTTTTCTCCGGGAGGATAGAGCTGTGAAGTCTGTAGCAATTTATACGGACGGAGCCTGCAGCGGAAATCCTGGCCCCGGAGGCTGGGGAGCGCTGATCATCCATGACAACTCAGTGGATGAACTGTGCGGCGGAGAGAAATACACCACCAACAACCGCATGGAGCTGCAGGCGGTGATCCATGCACTGGAGCGGCTGCCGGAAGCATGCTCCATCGAATTGTACACCGACAGCTCCTACGTGAAAGGCGGCATCACCAAGTGGATTTACACCTGGGAGAAGAATGGATGGAGAAATTCCCAAAGGGAGCCTGTGAAAAATGTGGATCTTTGGCTGCGGCTGCAAGAGCTTTCTGGGAAACACAAGATTTCCTGGAATTGGGTCCGTGGCCATTCCGGGAATGAATTGAATAACCGCGTAGACAAATTGGCCAGGTCCCAATGCCGTTAAATTTCATTCCTAAATGCTCCAACGTCCTGTGGGGGACCGTGTGAAAATCACCGGAAAAAGAAGTCTCTCCTCCAGATTATGGCTGGATCGCCAGCGGAGGGATCTCTACGTCAAGCAGGCCAGGCGTGAGGGATATCGCTCGCGAGCTGTGTTTAAGTTGATGGAGATGGATGATAAGTTTCATCTGACGAAAAATGCCAAAACCATCGTTGATCTTGGAGCTGCTCCCGGAGGCTGGTGTCAATTACTTTCGGAAAGAGTAGAAGAGGACGCCAGGATAGCCGCCATCGATCTAGTGAATTTTCCGTCCATCCCGCGGGTGGAGCAGTTCATCGGGGACTTTACGGCTGAAGAAAATCAGCAGAAGATGGTCGACTATTTTGGTTGCAAAATAGACCTAGTGCTGTCGGACATGGCCCCCTCCAGCATCGGTCATCCGGCCACAGACCACCAGCGGCTAATGAATCTGGTGCGAGGAGCTCATAGGTTCGTCAAAAATGTCCTTACAGACAGAGGAAATTTCATCACCAAGATATTTCAGGGTGGCGAAGAGAAGAAATTTTTCGAAGAACTGCGGGAAGATTTCGAAAAAGTTTGTTTTTTTAAGCCAAAATCCAGCCGTTCTCCCTCGGCGGAAATTTATGTTGTAGCTCTGGGATTCAAAAAATGCACGTGAGCGCCCGCCTTCAGGTAATCATTGAAGTGCTGGACATTTTTCTGGCTTCTCGGGCTCCTTTCGACGCCATTCTGGGGAAGTTTTTCAGAGATAACGGATGGATAGGCTCCTCTGATCGGCGAGAAATCGCGGAATTTTCCTACGCCATGTTTCGTAATTTCGAAAAATTAAAATTTTTCACCTCCGCCATCACCGCCAACTTTGGCCGATTCTATGTGCTGACCTTTCTGAAGCTTGTGAAAAATTTGTCGTCAGAAAAGATGGCGGAAATTTTCTGCGGTCGGGCCTACGGGCCTCAAAAATTGACGGAGTTCGAACTGAGATTTCTTGATTCTCTGGATCTTCAGAGGAAAATTCCGCTCCACGTCCGTCTTAATTACCCCAGCTGGCTGGAACCGCTACTGGCAGCCTCATTTCTCCCCGAGAATTTGGAGGAGGAGATGCTGGCCATGAATCAGGAGGCGCCGCCGGTCCTCCGGGTGAACGTCATCAGGGCCGCAAGGGACGTAGTCCGAAAGATGCTCGCCGACAGCGGATTCCAGGTGGAGGAGACGAAAATGTCCCACTACGGATTGAGGATCGACGGTAGAATTGGTAGGGATTCCGCCGTAATATCCAATGGATTCGCGGAAATGCAGGATGAGGGCTCGCAGTTGATTGCTGAGATCTGTCGCACCGAGCCGGGAAACACGGTGGTGGATTTCTGCGCCGGCGCCGGCGGAAAAACGCTGGCACTTGCCGCCATCATGAAGAACAAAGGACGAATTTTCGCCATGGACGTCTCGGAAAAGCGCCTGGAACGTGCCCAGCTGCGCCTTCGCCGGGCCGGAGTCAGCAACGTCTTCTGTCAGCTCATCACCAACAAGTGGATCAAACGTCATCTGGGATGCGCAGACGTGGTGCTGGTGGACTCCCCCTGCTCCGGAACCGGTGCATGGCGCCGAAATCCTGACGCCAGAGCCAGATTCACCGAAAGTGATCTGGAGGAATTGATTCTACTCCAGCGGGAAATCCTCTTGTCCGCCGTCCGGCTGGTGAAGACGGGAGGACGGCTAGTCTACGCCACATGTTCCATCCTGACGGAGGAAAATCAGCGACAGGTGGAGGAATTTTTGCGCAAATTTCCGGGATTCCGACTCCTCCCGGTGGAATTGCCAAACTACTCCGGACAATTTCTGCGGCTGACCCCTCATCAGCATCAAACGGACGGATTCTTCGGAGCAATATTCGAACGTACCAGCTGAAATTTGCTGGACACATGGCGCCAGAATCCCCGATAGAAACAGAAAAGTGTGTGAATTTTGCAACCGAGTATTTTTTTCATCAAAAGTATTTTATCTCTCCATAAATTTGTTGTACTTTAGCAGCCGGGGTGTAGAGTACGCCTGCTTTTGTTTTAGGAGTTGAACATGAAGAAGATAGCCATGGCCTGTGCTGTATTTGGGGTTATTGCCGCTGCTGGAGTCGTCTACTGCGCAGATGAAGAAGATAAGACCAAGACTGAAACCAAAGGAGATGAAAAGACCGATGAGGACGGCGTGTGTAAGCCAGATCAGGACAAATAGCTGCATTAGATTCAGGAAAAATCAGCCCCGTGAAGTGCTTTGCTTCACGGGATTTTTTGTCGACGAAAAAAGACGTTTCTGGCGACGGTTCTAAAAATAGAGGCGGACTTATCCCATAGAGATATCAAATCATACCGAATCTCACCAATTGACCATTACTCGCCCGGTGACGGTTGCTGTAGAGCCTGTCCCGGGACTCGTTTGGATTAGATTAGATTCAGAACGGAGGTTTGGTATCAG
>JAITAU010000062.1 GCA_031283965.1 Holosporaceae bacterium
AGGCGTCTATATGCTCCATCACTTGCTTCCTAAAATCTTCCGAATATACCATAAATACCTCCGCTAAATATACGCAGTATGCGTCAAAATACCGGGATATACAAACCAAAAATGCTATAACATACTTCTGGCTTTAGCCAGTAGTCATTGATTATAACAAATTGACAAAACCACTTCGTCGAAGTGGACTATAGTGGGAAATATACATCAGAGCAATAGATTTTTTGAAAATTATCCTGCAAAAATATGATGAAATTTAGATACTGGCGTGACTTCAGAGCATTTTCGCAATTTTAGCGGCTGTCGGGCACGATTGCGAATGGTGGAAGCGTCGGCGAGGCAGTAACTGCCGGGTCAAGGTTCGCCGTTCCGGTACATGCCTGTAATTTCACCGCTTTGCAGTCGTCGCACCAGTCTTTTGAACTCGTTACCCCTGTGTTCGAAATCCCGGAATTGGTCAAAGCTGGCGCAGGCCGGGGACAACAGTACCACTTTTGCGCAGCAGATTCGGCAGGTCCGATGGGCCCGTTCCAGAGCCACCTCCAAAGTGCAGCAGACTTCGTTTGCTACGCCATTTTCCGTTAAAAATCTTGACCATTCGTCGGCTGCTTCGCCGATCAGAAACGCGTGTCGAATTCGGTGGAAGTACTTACCAAGGCTGCGGATTCCATTTTCCTTCGGGCGCCCCCCAAGTATCCAGAATATGTCCTCGAAGCGCCTCAGAGCGAACTCGACGGACTCGGCGTTGGTGGCTTTGCTGTCGTTGACGTAGAGGACTCCATCCAACTCAGCCACCACCTCCTGTCGATGTTCCAATCCGCCGAAGGAGAGTAGGGCGGCGACAAATTTTTCCACGGCTACGCCATTGGCGGCACAGGCGGCGTAGGCGGCGGCGATGTTCTGGCGATTATGAACGCCGTCATAGGTTGAATTCGCGGCGCAAATTACGATGGAATCGCCACAGCGGTTGTCCGACAGGTGATCTCTCTCCCATCCAACTCCGCCTTCCGGGACAATTTTGCCGGAAATGGGAACAACGTTGGGATGCTTGATGGATCTCAGAAATTCTGCGGTTTTTCGGCTGTATTCGTCATCCACCCCAACTATCGCCGTCGATGTTTCGGTAAAATCGGCGAAAATCTTCCGCTTGGCTGTCACGTAGCCGGCCATGCCGCCGTGTCTCGTCAGGTGATCCGGAGTGATGTTCAGTAGAACGGCTACGTCAAAACCCAAAATGTTGCAGGATTCCAGCTGATAGGAGGATAGCTCCAGCACGTAAAAGTCCTCGTCCGCTTCCATAGATAAAACTGGAGTTCCAAAATTCCCACCGACTGCAATTTTCTCGCCGTCGGCTTTCATAATCCGTTGGATCAGGGCGCAGGTCGTTGATTTCCCATTTGTGCCGGTGACGCCCATTATCCTGCCAGTCACCTGTCGCCGGAACAAATCGACGTCGTTGATCACCGGTACAGAATGCTCCAGGGCAAGTTTCACTGCAGGATGGGGACGCGGCCACAGCAGACTTATGCCAGGGCTAACAAGGAGAAAGTCCAGTGTCTTCCAGTCGAATTCCTCCGGAACGAGATTTCGGTATCTGGTATCGTCCACACCAAAATCATCGAACAAACTGACGCGGAAGCCGCTTTGCTCCAGAGCTTCCACCGCAGATCTGCCGGTTTTCCCAAAACCGATCACTCCGGCATGCCCATTCCCATGACGATCCAGTAAAATCATCTTATCTTCAGAGTCGACAGCCCAATGAGGGCGAACACAAAGGAAATAATCCAGAAGCGGATGACCACGGTGGACTCCGTCCAGCCTTTTTTCTCGAAATGGTGATGGATTGGTGCCATCAGGAAGATGCGCCGGCCTGTTATGCGGAAATAAGCCACTTGAATCATGACGGAGCAGGCCTCTAACACGAACAATCCGCCGATGATTGCAAGGACGAATTCATGTTTGATGATCACACTGACACCGCCGAGAGCACCGCCGATAGCCAAGGAGCCGGTGTCTCCCATAAATATCATGGCCGGCGGAGCGTTGTACCACAAGAACCCGAGACATGATCCTATCAGCGCTCCACAGAAGATGCACAACTCTCCGACGGAGGCGATGTAGGCGATCTGCAGATAACTGGCGAAGACGTGGTGACCCACTATATAGCTGATGATGCCGAGACACAGAGATGCCAGCATCGACGGGAACGTGGCTAACCCGTCAAGGCCGTCCGTTAGATTCACGGCGTTCGAGCTACCAACTATGACGACGGTGGTGAAGAACATCAGAAAAATCCCGCTGTTTATGGTGAAATTTTTCAGAAACGGAAAGGTTAGGCGGCAGGCGACGTCCGGAGCCCTAAGCGATTCAACCAGATAGGAAAAAACCGCCGCCACAACCACCTGCAGCAGCAGTTTCTGCCGCCATCTCACGCCATGGGAATTATTTCGTTTAACCTTCAGGAAATCATCCAGAAATCCCACGATTGCGTAGGCGACCGTAAGTCCTATCAGCAGAAGCAGGTAGTGATTCTGGATATTTCCCCACAGCAGCGACGAGATTATGGTGCCGGCGATGATGATGGCCCCACCCATGGTGGGAATGCCCTGCTTCCGCGCCAGATGTGACTCTGGTCCATAGTCCCTGATGGGCTGAGAGCAGCTGGAGTGCCGAATGAATGCCGGATATAACAGAAAGCTGATGACCAGCGAAGTCATCAGAGCGCACATGGTGCGGAAAGAGATATACCGCAGCAGATTGATTCCGGAAATAAAGTCTAAATACGGCAGGAAGTTATACAGCATCACCGGCCAACGTGTTTTTTTATGGCTTCAACCACCAAATTCATGGCCATCGAATTGGATCCCTTCACCAAAATACCGTCGCCGTCCCGGATTTCTTCCAAAACTCTCTCGGCGATTTGGGAGGAATTTTCACCCCAGGCCCCCTTTTTTCCCTCCATCAAATTATCGAATAGAAATTTCGACAATCTTCCGCAGGCAAAAACCAAATCAACTCCAAACCTATCGACGGTAGCCGACAAATTCTCGTGATAGTACACGGCGGCGTCCCCCAATTCCAGCATATCTCCCATCACCAAAATTTTTCGCCGCGTTGTGTGCCGGGAAAGCGACTGGATCGCCAGACGCATGGAGGTGGGACAGGCGTTGTAGGCGTCGTCCATCAGCAGGATGTCGCGCTCCCGTAATAGAGTCCATTCGCCGCGCCTCGTGGATGGGGAAAAGGAGTCCATGGCGTCCGCCAGCGGAGCCGGAGGTATTCCCGCCGCGATGTGAGCCGCCAGAATCGCCGATAAACTGTTGATGATATTGGCGTCGTTGGCGTTGTTGATCCTGTATCTCACCTTTTTCCCAAAAATTTCCGCTTCCATAGATAGATGATCGCCAGCATATTCGTGTGCGATGACGCGGGCGTCAGCGGAAGGTGAGGATCCAAAGGAAAAAACTTCGCGAACGCCGCATTTCAATGCCCGTTCCCGCAGAAAAGCCTCGCAGGGAGAGTCAGCGGGCACAATTGCCGCCTCCTGTGACGTTTTTGTAGCGAATATCTCGGATTTGGCTGCGGCGATTCCCAAAACGGAGTCGAAAAACTCCAGATGCGCTTCGCAGATGCCTGTGACGACTGAGACTGATGGCGACGCGACTTCCAGCAGTCGGCTGATGTCTCCGGGAGCACCCATGCCCATCTCGAAAATGCCGATTTTTGTGCATCTGGGCATGGTGGCAGCGCAGATGGGCAGGCCGATTTGGCTGTTAAAATTCCCGCGGCTGGCGTAGATCTGGTTTTCTCCGGCGAAATTTTTGGCCAGTAGATGGCGAATCATGTCCTTCGTGGTGGTCTTGCCAACACTGCCAGTGATTCCGACGTATTTGCCGTTGCATTTTGAAAGATTGAATTTTGCTAATTGCAGCAGAGCTTTCTTGGAGGACTCCACCGGAATTAATCTATCAATGTCTACTCCGGTGACTGACTTTTCGATGACGGCTAACGCCGCTCCGTTGGCAAAGGCCTGATGAACAAAATCGTGGGCGTCATTGTTTGCGCCACGAAGCGCTACAAATAGATCTCCATCTTTGGCGACTCTGGAGTCTATGCAAATGTCGTCGACGGCGGACTTAACCTGCATCCCAAAGATTTCCGACAACTCCTGCTGAGAAAACACCTCCGTCATCTGCGAGCTCCATCCAAAATAATCTCCCTATCACTGAAATGCAGCGTATCGTTTCCAATCTGCTGATAATTTTCATGACCCTTGCCGGCCACAAGCAGCGAATCACCATCCTCCAGCATTCCCATGGCTGATTCAATGGCATCTTTGCGATCGGCAATTTCGATGGCGGTGGCGCAAGCCTCCAGAATCATTCTCCGAATTTGCACAGGATTTTCGGTTCGCGGGTTGTCGTTTGTTACGATCACCACGTCCGAAAATTCCTCTGCAATCTTGCCCATCAGAGGACGTTTGGACCGATCCCGATCTCCGCCGCAGCCGAAGACCGTGATGATCCTGTTTTTCGTGATGCTCCGCAGAGACAGCAGGGCGCTCTTCAGTGCGTCCGGAGAGTGGGCATAATCTACGTATATGCCGGCAGATTTTTTCTTGGCGATCAGCTCTAACCTGCCGTCGATCTGGCGTAGCCTCGATAGCCCATCAAAGATATCCTCTACTTCAACACCGGCAACGCGACAAATGGCTGCGGCGCAGAGTGAATTGTAGACCTGAAACGCACCTTGTAGCGGAAGAACGAAGGAAATTTTTTTCCCGAAGAACGATGCTTCAGTCCGCTGATTTTCGTTGTTTTGCTCAATTTTTATAATTTTAACATCGTTCGCTCTGTAGCCGTAGTCGAGACATTTTATTTTTCTCACGGCGGCGATCTCATAAATTTCTCGCCGGCGTGGGTCGTCGGAATTTACCACAAACACCGCGTCCGGCTGCGCCACCTCCGCAAACAATCGTTCCTTCGCTCGCCAGTAGCCGTCGAGTGTCCCATGATAATCCAGATGATCTTGGGTGAAGTTGGTGAAAGCGCACACATCGAAGGCTATGCCGTCGAGTCGACGTTGAATGAGACCATGGCTGGAGGCCTCTATGGCGATATTCCTCACTCCGGCGGTCCAGAGTCGGTTCAAAATTTTGTGCAGTTCCAGAGCCCCCGGCGAAGTCAGATTATTTGGTAATCGTTCGTGATTTTCTCCGAAAATCACGCCGAGGGTTCCGATGCTGGCTCCCTTCATCCTGCAGCTACCCCAAATTTGCCGCATGATGTCGACGGTGGAGCTCTTGCCGTTGGTCCCGGTGACGGCAACCATATGATCGAAGTCGCTTTCGTAAAATTTCGCCGCTGCACTGGCCAGTTCCGCTCGGGCGTCCTGCACGAAAATATAAACCACGCCGTCGTTCACCTGTATGCGCCCGGAAGAGCCTTCACCGTCTGCGACGATATATGCGGCTCCGTTGGCTACGGCCTCAGCCACGTGGTCTCTACCATTCGCAACAGTGCCGTTTAGAGCGAAGAACATGCTGCCGGCAGTGATATTTTGCGAATGATCTGAAAGAGCAGCCACCGGTTGACGACCGACGTCATCCGCCAAAGGGAAACTCATCAATTCGCATAGCTTTTTCATTTGGCATTCCTTAAAATGTTCCCCCAATTCGGCTCGGCGCCAGGAGAAACCATTACTCCCAACATGGGTCCGATTCTTCGGATGATATTGGCCGCTGTGGGAACGGCATTCCAGCCGGAGGTTCTGTAGCCATGGCTGCGGACCGTCCCCTTCGGCTCGTCCAGAAGTACGTATATGGAATATTTTGGGTTTGTCATGGGGAAGGCCCCCACGAATCCGGTGTAGTTGGTGTTCTTCAGGTAGTGTCCTCCCCTCTGCTTGGCGGCGGTGCCGGATTTTCCTCCGACGCAATAGCCGGGCACGTCGGCAAATTTGTTGGCGCCCTCGGTGACGTTGATGCGCATCAGCGCCCTCATCAGATTCGACGTTTTGCTGGAGAGGATCTTTCGCCCAATGGCTGCAGTGCGTTTCAACAGTGTTGGATTGCACAAATTTCCATCATTCAAGATTCCGGAAACAACGGTGATGATATGGAGCGGGCTTAGGGCGACACCGTGGCCGTAGGATATGGTGATGGCGCTGGTTTCATTCCAGCGCAGCGGATAGAGCGGATGTTGTGTCTCGCTTAATTCGCAGGAAATCGTGTCCAATAACCCAACTTTTTTGAAAAATTTCTTCTGAGCAGCTGGGCCGATCTCTAGAGCGATCTTTGCCGAGCCGATATTGGAGGAATATTTCATGATTTCCTCAACGGACAGAAACGTCCCCCTTCCTTTGAAATCGTGGACTGTATATCTCCCCACCATCAGAGGGAATCTTGCGTCAAATTTGGTGAAGGGCGTAACTCGCCCGGATTCCAGCGCCATGGCGGTGTTGAAAATCTTCGCCGACGAGCCTGGTTCGATGGCCGAGGAGGTTACCATGTTGAAATGCTCCCGAGAATGCGGGTCTGAGCTCTTGTTGGGGTCAAAATCCGGCAACGACACCAGAGAAATAATCTCCCCGGTGGCGATTTCCATCACAACTGCAGCTCCACCGATGGCGCTGAACTCCAGTATGGCCTTCTGCAATTCATCCCGCACCGCGTGCTGCGCCTTCACATCAATGGATAGCGAAATCGACTCCGGCGACTCCCGCAGTGCTTGATCGAACACCTTTTCGATCCCGGCAATCCCAACGTTATCGATGTTCGTTCCGCCCACAACGTGGGCCAGCAGATTTTTATCCGGATAGACTCTCCTCTCGGTCTTCAGAAAATGCAGCCCAGGTATTCCTTGATCAAGAACTGCCTGTTCTTGAGATGGGGACAGATGGCGCTTGATCCAGAGAAACTTTCTCGAGGACAGCAGCTTTGCCGTCAGCTGTTTTCTATCAATCTTCTCGAAGATATTGCATATTTTTTCTGCCGCTTCTGGAATGTTCATCATCTCCTGCGGACAGGCGTAGAGGGACACGGTGGGGAGACTGGTGGCGATTATCACGCCGTTTCGGTCCGTTATGTCGGCGCGGGAGATAGGAGTCGGAATGCTCCGGCTGTACTCGACGCTTTCACGATCGCCGCTGTCGAGAACCATAATCTGCGCCAACCGCATTACTAGAGCTCCGAACAGTATTAAAAAAACACTGACTGCGAACAACGTTCGCTGCTTCGCCACCCTTATGGCTCTTGTGGATAATGGATAGAAGCTATCCCCAAAACCAAAGGTCATCGCCGCGGACTTTCCTGCGAAACGATTTCATCCACCAATTTCGAGAGGCGCTTAGTTTCTTTATATTTTTTCTTCTCCGAATGAAAAATTGACGCGTCGAACTCCATCAGCTGCTTGGGCTCGATCTGGCGCATTTTTAGATGACGCGTCGCCAGCCGTTGGATTCTTTCTGGCGAACTCAGCGCCTTCCATTCTGCCTTCAGAATGTGCTGATTCTTCCTTTCGGAAGCTATCTCTCTCCTCAGCTTATGGAGTCTGTTTTCCATGGAAACCACCGAGTATTTCAAGTAGAACAGCCAGGCCCCGGTAGCGCAGATCAAAATTGCCAAAAACAGAGAGGATTTCTTGGTTATCATGCTATAAAATTACTAGACGGGTCATTTTAGCACAGCCAGGCCGCGAAGTTTAGCGGATCTGGCACGCGGATTCGCCAGAATTTCTCTCGGAGCCGGCGTAAGGACTTTTTTATTCAACGATTTGAATCCGGCGGAATTTTCTCCCTTGATAAGGGAGCGAAAAAACGTTTTCACAATCCTATCCTCCAGCGAATGGAAACTCACCACGATTACCTTGCCGTTCGGCCTGAGCAGTTCGACGGAATCCGCCAGAACGCTGCGTAGCTCGTTCAGCTCATCATTGACGAAAATCCTAAGAGCCTGAAACGTCTTAGTGGCCGGATCTATTTTTCTGGTTTTCCGCAGACAGGCACGCACGACGCCGGCCAAATCCTCCGTAGTCTTGATTTTATTCAGACTCGATTTGATATTTTTAGCGATGCTCCGGGAAAAAGGCTCTTCTCCAAATTCATATATTATGTTTGCCAAATCCCGCTCCTGATATTTTCGGATGATTTCCAGCGCCGTGTTGCCGCACAGCCCCATTCGCATGTCCAGCGGTCCGTTTAGCCGAAAGGAAAAGCCCCTGGCCGGATCCGCCAGCTGAAAGCTGGAGACTCCAAGATCCAGAACGATGCCGTCCAATTTTTCCAAACCGCAGTCGTCCAAGATGGATTTTATTCGACTGAATTTGGAATGGACGAAGCGAAATCTTTCGCCGTAGACGCGAGCGAACTCGTCGGCGACGGTGCCAACGGCAGCGTCGCGGTCGCAGGCGATCACCCGACAGTCGTCAGCCTCCAGCATCGCCCGCGTGTATCCGCCTCCGCCGAACGTTCCGTCGAAATACACTCCTTTGGCCCGCGGAGACAGCATCGAAAGAACTTCCTTCAACATCACTGGACTGTGTTCCATCAGAGCAACGATAAACTACGTGAGATAACAAAGAAAAGCGGAGCCAGAATCGTGACCGACCACAACAGATATCCCAAAAACGACGGTGTTTTTATGCCGTAGTGGGAGGAGATGGACCGCACCATCAGATTCGGTGCGTTGCCTATATAGGTGAGGGCTCCCATGAAGACGGTGGAGATGGAAAACGCCGCCAGAATGTGAGAGTTGGTGGTCATGAGGAGCTGTGGGTCTCCGGAGGTCAGGTAGAAAAAGATGAGAAACGTTGGAGCGTTGTCCAGAACGGAGGAGAGCAGCCCGCTGGCCCAGAAGCACCGGTCCGCCAAGAACGCGCCGCCGGGAGCGATCCACTCGAACACTGGTCGAAAAATCCCATCAGAACCCTGGTTCAGCATGTTGATAATGGGCGTGACGGTTATGAAGATCCCGGCGAAAAGTTCCGCAACCTCCTTCAGCGGCAGCAGCGAAAATCCATTCCTTTTGTGGATTACATCTGGCGTAATTCTCAGGGAAATCAATGCGATGACGACGAGCAAACAGTTTCTTATGAGAGAAGAATGGCTGAAACTGTGGCCATACAACGCAAATTCCCCTTTGAAATTGCAGAAAATAACCGTCGACAGGACTGCCACCATCAGAAGGACGTTCTTCAGGCCTCGGAAGACAATGGGGGGCAATTTTTCATGGTCGGCGGAGTTCTGGAGTGAATTTCCAGATTGTTCCATCCGGAACAACAACGAATCCATCAGGAAAAACAATGCGCACAGCACTCCGGTGGCGCCGAATATCACCGGATACAAATGTTGAATGAACCAGAAGAAGTCTATCCCTTTGAGGAATCCAATGAACAACGGCGGATCCCCAATGGGACTGACGCCGCCGCCGATGTTTGCCACCAGAAATATGAAAAACACCATGAGGTGGACCCGATACTTTCGGTGGGAGTTTGCCCGCAGAAATGGCCGAATCAGTAACGCCGATGCTCCGGTGGTGCCGATCCAGCCGGCTACTGTGCTGGAGAAAAACAGGAACAACGTGTTGAACATCGGCCCGCGCCATCTGGGAAAATCCACGAAAATACCGCCTGATGTCACGTAGAGCGTCGCAATCAGAATCACGAATGGCAAATAATCGGCGACGATTGGTTCGAAAACCGCCGGCACGATCTCGGAGATCCCTGATGAACGCCACACGAAGAAGAGATAGATCAAGGACCAGAAGAGTGGCACGTAGCTTGCGTACCGATGCCAAAATTTCTGCCACAGCAGAGGCCCAAACGACATGGACAGAATGATCCCCAGGAACGGACAAAGCCACAGAGAACTGCTGAATTCCATTGAAAATCCCATCAGAAGTATGACATGCTAACACACACTTCATCTCCATAAAAGATTCTCGAATGGTTGTGGATTACCCTTCCGGTCCACCGGCGCAACCAAAATGGCACGGAGAATGACAGCCGATTTTATCACGGCGAAGCCGCAGCAACATGGACCGCGAAATACAAAAGCTAAAATATTCCTATGTAATACCAGATTCAGATATTAAATGACCAGATAGTAATTACCAAATCTCACTTTGAATCGTCCCAATAGCCCCCCCCCTCAGCAGCAGCTGCCACCGAGTGGCTGATGGTCAGTTGACGATGGGATTCGGTACAGACAGGACAAGGAGAAGCCGGAGATTTAAAAAGGCTCTAGACTAGCAAAATAGTAATTGCTAGGATGAGATATGGTGAAATTCAGCAGGTTAAGTTCGTATAAGGTACATCATTTATGTTTTTGCGAGGATATTACTGCCAGCTCGGCAAGTAAATTACTCAGGATTAATCGCAATACCATCAATCTTTACTACAACCACTTTCGCGATCTCATATTTCAGCAAAGTTTTCGAAAAAACGCTCGGAATTGTGGCATTTTTGAGCTAGATGAGAGCTACTTCGGGGCCAGAAGAGTTCGTGGCAAGCGTGGTCGCGGAGCCACAGGAAAAACTCCGGTGTTTGGTCTGCTAAAGAGAGACGGCAACGTATTCGCGAGTATAGTTCCAAATTGCTCTCGCGCAGAACTAATGCCCATAATCCAAGGGAAAATTCTTGAAGGATCAACAATTCATACGGATGGATGGAAGGCCTACGATGGACTGATTCTCAATGGGTACGACCATTATCGAGTTTTTCACAGCAAGAACGAATTCGCGAGGGGAAAGAGTCACGTTAATGGAATTGAGGCGTTCTGGAGCTTCGCCAAGAGAAGATTGGCTAAATTCAACGGATTAAATGACGAAAGTTTGTGCACTTGAAAGAATGCGAGTTCCGATATAATAATAGGGACAATGATCTCGTTAAAATGTTGACTAAAATGGTCGATAGACAAAAAAGATGCTAGTCTAGAGCCCTCTTTTATCATCTCCTTCGTTCCTATTTGCTAGCATACCTGTCAGAACTCGGTACCTGTATTTCGTACAAAATACTACGTGATACTTCAGGTCATATAAACTGTGACCGCTTCTTTTATACTCCATGCTCTTATCATACTGAAGTCTTCGCCTAAAGATACCGTCTTTCATGTCAAGAGGCGAAAGCTAAATTTTCATCGAAAGTTGTGTTATTTTTGAGCATTCCGAAGAAAATATGCATCAATT
>JAITAU010000001.1 GCA_031283965.1 Holosporaceae bacterium
AAAGGATATCGCTGCACCAGAGGCGGAGGCCGCCCTATCGTGAAACGCACGCTGTTCATGGCGTCTCTAAGCGCCATCCGCCATAATAAAAAACTCTCCGCCTACTACGAAAAACATAAACTCATGGAAAAATCCAAGATGAAAATTATGGTGGCCGTTATGCGAAAGATGGTGGTTCAGCTCAACGCCATACTATAGTAAACTCGCTTTTCATTTACTGCACTAAAATGCTGAGGATTCAGATCCTGGAAGCTTGAAAATCTCGTAAATGGAAAGCGAATCTACTATAAAAGCAGGGTATATCATGGATAATTGAGATACCGGCAAAAAACCGGCGATTGACCGTGGGCAGGACAGACTAGATCCAAAACGAGATTTAGCATAACAGCACGTCGGCTGCCGGAACGGCTAATCGGCGACGTATGGTAAAAGCGCAAGGTATCGGGCTCGCTTTATGGCCACGGCCAGTGCCCTTTGCTTTCGGGCGCAGACCATGGAAACCCTGCATGGCATAATTTTTCCACGCTCCGTGGTGAATTTCTGGAGGGTTTTTGAATCTTTGTAGTCCATCCTCAGGGCGCCGCTGTCAAACGGACAGACTTTCTTCTTGAAGTTTATCTTTTTCCAGGAGGTCGACCTGTCTCGTCCTCTGGATTTATCATTTTCGCTCATGCGGTCTGTTCCTCCACCTCAACTACATCGGCTTCCGGAACGACTCGATCCCGGCTTCGCCCCTCTCCCCGAAAACCAAAATCCCGCTGCGGACCATAATCCTCACCAAAGACCTTCATTTGGGTGATCAAGTTCTCCCGATCATCAAACGCCGCGACCCGGACCACCAGATGGCGGATTATGTCATCGTTGATCCGCATGATGCGCTCGAGCTCGGCGACGGCGTCGCCGGAGGCCTTCATCTGGATCACGTAGTAGTGTCCCTTATGATTCTTCTTAATAGGATAGGCAAGACTCCGAAAACCGCAGTACTCGCTGCGGACCACCTCTCCAGAATTCTGCGTCACAAACACCCCAAGACTAACGCCGAGGGCTTCAATCTGCTGCTGAGAGAGATCCTGTCGCCCTATGAAAATACATTCATAAAAATTCATGCTGTCCATAACCATTCGACTACGACGGCCTACCCAACCGTCCACGTAGGCCTGCTTATACACCTTTTGCGGCGTCATCGCAAGAATTTTCTGGTGGATCACCGGATTGTTTCGCTGCCAATGCGACTGGCGAAATCCCAACGGCAGGACGCGGCCATATCCCAGGGCCTTGTCGCTACCCCAAAATCGCGGCGGCGTATTCTTGGGCCCTGAAGGGGCGCAGATCATCCGGACCTTCGCCGACGCCGACGGCTAAAATCGGCAGCTTATATTTTTGCGTCAGGGCAACGACTGCGCCGCCTTTGGCGGAGCCATCCAGTTTGGTCACCGCCAGTCCGTCGATCCCAACTTTTTCCAGAAATGTCCCCACCTGATGGTGAGCCGCCTGGCCGGTCATGCCGTCCAGCACCAGGATTGTGCAGTGGGGCGCAGTCGGATCGAATTTTGCCGCGACACGCTTGATCTTTCCCAGCTCCGCCAGGAGATCGTCCCGATGATGCAGGCGGCCGGCGGTGTCCACAATCACCACCTGATGATTTTCCCGTTTCGCCCTCTCGATGGAGCCGTAGACCAGCCCGGCCGGATCGGCTTTTTCCCGTCCGACGGAGATATCCACGCCGATTTTCTCGGCCCAATGGGCCAATTGCTCCGTCGCCGCCGCCCGAAAAGTGTCCGCCGCCACCAGCAGTGGTCTGCGACCGGATTTTTTAAAAATATGCGCCATCTTGGCTGCGGTGGTGGTTTTGCCGTTGCCGTTTACGCCAGCCAGCAGCAGAATGTGCGGAATCGTCGTAAATTCCCGCTGAAAAAAGTCCGATTCGTATGGTTTTAGCAGAGCGGAAATCTCGTTCGCCAGAAATTGTTTGATTTCCTCCTCGTTGCCGGACGAAAATTTTCTGCCGGCGATTCCGGAAACCAGCCGCTCCGCCGTCTCCACACCAACGTCCGCCAGAATCAGCGTTTCCTCCAGCCCCCGCAGGAGACGATTGTCGACTTTTCCGCCGGCGATCGAGATGGATATCTTCTCGGACGTTTTCCGCAGCGCCGATCTGATTCTGGACAAAAACCCGTCGCCGTTCTCCATAAACTCTCCGCACAGTCGGCGAACCATAGCACACTCCGGCCGCTACGCAATTCTTCGACGGAATTCTTCTTGACGGATCGCCGGCGGAGACTATACCATGGGCCGACATTTTGTTTGAGGAATGAATCCCATGGAAAAGGAAAAAGCCCTTGAGGCGGCTCTGGCCCAGATAGAAAAAGCGTTTGGCAAGGGTTCAGTCATGAAATTAGGCCAGCGGGGAAGCATCGTGGAAACCGAAACCATCTCCACCGGCTCCATCGGGTTGGACATGGCGCTGGGCGTCGGGGGTTTTCCCAAAGGGCGCATCATCGAGATCTTCGGACCGGAGAGCTCCGGCAAAACAACGTTGGCGCTCCATGTGGTGGCGGAATCTCAGAAAGCCGGCGGCTCCTGCGCCTACATTGACGCCGAGCACGCGCTGGATCCCGTATACGCCAAGAATCTCGGAGTGAACGTGGACGCGCTGGTGCTGTCTCAGCCGGACACTGGAGAGCAGGCCTTGGAGATCGCCGATACACTTGTGCGCTCCGGCGCCGTGGACGTCCTGGTGGTGGACAGCGTGGCGGCCCTGGTGCCCAAAGCCGAGATCGAGGGAGAAATGGGTGATTCCCACATGGGCCTTCAGGCGCGTCTCATGAGCCAGGCTCTGCGAAAGCTCACCGCCACCGTTGCCAAATCCAACTGCATACTCGTCTTCATCAATCAGATTCGCATGAAGATCGGCGTGTTCTTCGGCAACCCCGAGACCACCACCGGCGGCAATGCTCTGAAATTCTACGCCTCCGTTCGGTTGGACATCCGTCGCATCGGCATTCTCAAGGAAAAGGACCAGACCATCGGCAATCAGGTGCGGGTGAAGGTGGTAAAAAACAAGGTGGCTCCGCCGTTCAAAGTGGTGGAGTTCGACATCATATACGGGGAAGGCATTTCCAAGACCGGCGAGCTCCTTGATCTAGGAGCCAAAATCGGCGCCGTGGAAAAATCCGGGGCCTGGTACGCCTTCGGTGGGCAAAAATTGGGACAGGGGAAGGAAGCCGCCCGCCAGTTTCTCCGGGACAACGGAGAGATCGCCGAGAAAATCGAAAAAATTATCCGCAGCAAAGGGGACCTCCTGTCCATCGCCGCTGATCCATCCGTCGACGGGGGATGACGCCTTTTTGGCCTGGCCATTCTTCCGCCGCTGCAATTCATGATTTTTCGTAAAAGACGTCTTTTTCGTTGGTGATCCGGAGTCGTCGCGCTGTTGCGGCTGCGAGGATCCGTTTCGGGTGTGGTGAATTTCACGAAGAGGACGCCGATTGCGGCGTCGCGAGCGCAGGGGCTATATCGCCACTGTGAGCTCCGCGGGAGCGCGTTCTCGTCCGTCAAATTTTGAGCATTTGTGGACAAACGCCGCCGTATCTTTTCTCATTTTTTCAAAAAATCACGAAAAATTAACATTTATCTTCTATTATCGTAAATATAGTTGTTTGAATTGAAGGAGAAAATATCATGAAAAAAGGAATATTATCGCTGGCCGTCTGCGCGCTGCTGTTTGGCGCGGTGGATTGTAGTGAAATAAAAGAATTAAAAAAATATTTTAAAGAATCATCAAAATCGATACCTGGACTACAACTATATGCGAATGATATAGTTGTGCAAAAATATAAGACTATTATTAAAGGTCTTCAAGACCAATGCACGTCTTTTTTGCTCAATCAGAAACATGCTGACGAACGTGGATTCTATTTGCGTTGTGCACAACTTGTATGGGTCATATATGCAGAGTGCCGCCCTATTGTTGAGAAGTATTATGAATTGTCAAAAGGAGACACTAGACCTGCCGATACTTTATACAACAATATGATGGAGAGCATCATACATTTAGAAGGAGAAGGACGAAAGTATTCTGACAAGTATTATGACAAGTGTTTAGACGAAGAAGGGGTAGGTAATATTTCCAGTGTTGAAGAGCTTAGTGAGCGTTTGACGGAAATAGAGGGAGAATATAGGGAACTCCTAACTGAAGTTACAAGTAACGGCGCGCAAGTGGGTTCGTTTGCTGACGCTAATACCTTTCTTATAAGTTGTGGGCTTTTTTTAGGTGCAATTTCGGAGTTTTCCTTAGATTCGGAATTGCACAATCTCTAGATTTGGAATCGTACAATCTCTCGCGGAATGCGGATAATGCTGTGCCGCCGCCATTATTTGATGACTACCCGCGAATTCCTTCAGTCGAAGAAGCTCAGGGGCGCGCGCAAAGGGGGCAATAACTGTTTGTCATGGTGAAGAAGGTTGGCTTCTCCATTCGCCATCGTCGGAGGCTCGGGGGTCACGACTTTCACGAGAAAGCTGTGCGACTCGGGGATCATTTCGAAGGGCAACCGTCGTTCCGGCGGCTTGGATTGCAGTTTGTATTACGCCATCGATCCGGTTCCAGCTCCTGTCTCAGTAGACGCCCCAAAGCGATATGCATTCCCCAAAATTTGGCGCCTGGACATAATATTTTAAATCCCTATAAATCCCATAAATCTAATACCGAATCCCACCATCAACCGACCATCATCCATCCGGAAGCGCCTACAGCAGAGCATGTTTCTGGAGCTATTGGGACGATTCGAAATGGGACCTGGTATAATATATCTATATATAGGAAAAATAATGAAATAAAATCAGGCAGTTACGTAAATTCCCGGACGGCGGACGAAGCTTTGGCCATTTGGAATCGGGAATTGGGTCTGCAGGATCAGCTATATCAGGAGCTGGCCCGATATTCGGCAGCGGCTGTGAGGGATAAATTTCACGGATCTCTTTGGCGATGGCGTGAGTTTGTGCTGCTGGTGAAGAGCGGCGCCTATCTCATGGGGGAGAAGTGTCGCTCCTGGTTTTGTCCTCCGCTGGATGTTGTTGTACAAGAACATGAAAAAGATTTTGGCTGGTGAGTTAGGTGTACGCCGCGACTCTTCCGGAGTTCCTGGCTCCGGTGGCGAGCAAATGGATGAGCCAGCATCTGCCCGAGCTTGTGTCGAAAGCGGTAGAAGCCGAGGTCAAAAAGGCCATAGCACGCCAAACAGATCAGCTGTAGAAAGAGCCAACAACGCCATCGACCCCGAATGGTCGACGAAAGAGGGGATGTTCTAGGCGCTGCCATGTAGTCAGGCGGTTCATTCCGACCGGGGGAGACCGCATATGTGATGGAACCAACAAGTTCGCTGGAACCTCTGGCGTGCCATGGCGGTTCAGTCCGCAGGATTCCAGACCGTGGGAGACACAACCTACATAGGTACCGGTTCCGACTACAACGATGGCGTTACTGCGATGACTTCTCCATTATCACCTATGGTCACGAATTTACCGTCGACGTAGGTAATTCCGCGCAAATCATGAACACCATCCGGAACGCTCTGTGGGATCCAGTTTATGCCGTCCGGGCTGATGTAGATTACTGCTTCCCAGTTATTCTGCTCGCAACCTACGATGACGAAGCCAACGCCATCAACGTAAGTTGCGTCATTAAAGTAGGTTTGTTTGTGCGTATGTAAAGCTGTCCATACGCCATTACTGTCACATGTCACGATTTCACCTTCGTCGGCGACGGCCACGATTATGCCGCCGCCGGCGGCGACGGCAGTGTAGGTGCCACCACTTTCCCCTAAAGCCGGAACCTGCGTCCAGTTTGCGCCGTCGTCGCTGGTGAAGATCGTTCCAGTGTCGCCCACGGCTGTGAATTTACCGTCGGCGTAGGCGACGTCATACAAGTAGTTGGTGATACCTGAGGTTTGTAGAGTCCAGGAAGTATCGCCGTCTCCGCGGGTGTAGACTTTCCCACCGTCGCCCACAGCCACGTACATGCCATCGGCATGGGTGATGCCCCTTATAGTGCCGCCTCCGGAGATGGACATGTCTTCCAATTTGTCAGTCTCTGGATTGTAGCGAAGAATTTTTCCAGACTCACCTGTAATCATAAAGCCCACACCGTTAACGTAGATGACATCATAGTAATACCCATCCGAAACCTTATACCAATCTTCACCATCTCTACTGATAAAGATCCCATTGCCAGTGGCCATATACACGCCGCCGCCATAGGCAATATCCGCGTGGCAGTAGTCAAGGTAAGGAGTCTGTACGACTGTGCTCATGTCTCCTTCGCTCCAGGAATACTCTCCGGACCAGGGTTCTTCGGATGAGGAGCCGCCGCCTCCTACGCCATTGTCGTCATCGCCGCCGCCACCGCCACCGCCAGAGCTGTCGCTGCCGCCGTAGCTCCCGCTGTCGCTGCCCCAATAGCTTCCGGAGTCGCTCCCGCCATCGCTACCGCTGTAACTGCCGCCGCCGCCCCAGTCGCTTCCACCGCCGCCTCCGGAGTCGCTCCCACCTCCGCCATCGCCGCCGCCGCCTCCGGAGTCGCTCCCACCTCCGCCTCCTCCGCCGGGAGTCCCGGAATCTCCGGGAGTTCCTTGATTCCCACCGCCAGAAGTCCCTGAAGAATCAGTGGAGAATATGTTCCCCACCTTGTTGAAGATCCCCTCCAGAGAGCTGGAAGCTCCCTTCATGCCCCCCAGCGCCACAAGAACGATCAGGGAAACTATGAGAATGTACTCGATGACCACCGTCCCGCGGGAGTTTAGCGGAATACAAAGCTTTAGAAAACTCCTCCCGCGAGAATCTCGGGGAATACAAAGCTTTAGAAAACTCCTCCAGCGAAAACTCCTTGAAGCACAGCCCCCCAGAAGACTCGCGCCGTGGGAATCTCGGGGAATACAAAGCTTTAGAAGACTCCTCCAACGAAAACTCCTTGAAGCACAGACCTCTAGAAGATTCGCGCCGCGAGAGTCTCTCGGAATACAGCGTCCCAGAAGATTCGTGCCGTGGGAATCTCGCGGGATACAGCGTCCCAGAGGATTCACGCAGTGGGAGTCTCGGGGAGCGCAGGTTTCATGCGGCCCCTCCGGACGATTTATCCGGCGTTTCCATAATTTTTGAAGGCAATTTGCCTTGTGACGTCGGGAAGTACAACAATTTTTTGCCTTCTGCAGAAGCTCTTGCCATGAAAGGTAACCCCCCCCCCCCGACACTCTGATATTTCAAGGGATAATGCATTTTCGAGAAAAAAATTCGACATATTTTATTCCACATACCGCAACCCAAAATCCTCAATATAAGAAAAT
>JAITAU010000008.1 GCA_031283965.1 Holosporaceae bacterium
GAAACTATGAGAATATACTCGATGACCACCGTCCCGCGGCAGTCTCGCGGAATACAAAGCTTTAGAAAACTCCTCCAGCGAAAACTCCTTGAAACACAGGCCTTTAGAAGATTCGCGCCGCGGGAATCTCGGGGAATACAAAGCTATAGAAGACTCCTCCAACGAAAACTCCTTGAAGCACAGGCCTCTAGAAGATTCGCCCCGCGGGAGTCCCGCGGAGTACAAAGCTTTAGAAAACTCCTCCAGCGAAAACTCCTTGAAGCACAGGGCTTTAGAAGACTCGCGCCGCGGGAGTCTCTGGGAGCGCAGGTTTCATGCGGCCACTCCGGACGATTTATCCGGCGTTTCCATAATTTTTGAAGGCAATTTGCCTTGTGACGTCGGGAAGTTCAACAATTTTTTGCATTCTGCTGAAGCTCTTGCCTTGTGAGGTAACCCCCCCCCCGACACTCTGATATTTCAAGGGATAAGACATTTTCGAGAAAAAAATTCGACATATTTTATTCCACATACCGCAACCCAAAATCCTCAATATAAGAAAATCATACGCCCAAATGATGAATTTTTGGTGAATCCCGACTAACTTTCCCCACCGGCCGGAAACCTACTGCTTCCCGACGCCGACGCGAGCTTCCGCTCCTAGTCCCGGAGAAATCTGGATGAATTCCTTTGCGATTTCCTTCGCGCTCAACTCTCTCATGTAGCGGCCGTTGGAGATACTGGTGCACGCTAACGGCACAGACGGCATTTATTGGCATAAATTTAAAATCGGTTGGTAATAATTACCAATCCTCATTCCAAATTATTCAAACGCCTTTGGAAGCGTCCTCAGTCGCAGCGGTCGGCGGACACAATGAAGTTTGGTATGAGAACAAGAACGTTTGTACATCAGTTAAAAAGGAAGATGGTTACATTGATTTTTAAAAACTGTGGAGAAAAACTACTCTAATGGCGGTGGTTATTACCGGGAATCATATTTTTGCGGCCAGTGGCAGGAGGTCCATGTTGGAGGCCACGAAAACTTCGGCGTAATTGTCGGTCAGGCGGCCGTCTTGGGCGGCGAATGCCCCTCCGGCTTCCCTCAGCAGAAGCATTCCGGCGGCCATGTCCCATTTGTTGGGGGACACCGACGGATACATCACATCGGTGCGGCCGGCTGCCAGGTAAGCCAGATTCAACGTGGCTGATCCGGTCTTTCGAATGCTGGCGGAGAAGGATTCCAGCCGGGACAGCAGAGGCTCCGTAGGCGTCGCCACCGTCACCAGAACGCCGGACAGAGAGTTTTTTCCGGCAACACGGATCTTTCGGTCGTTCATGTGGGCTCCGCAGCCTTTTTCCGCCCAAAACATCTCGTTTTTTATGGGATCGTAGGTGATGGCTGCCACGATCTCGTCATTTTTTTCCAGTGCCACAGAAATCGCCCAGTGTGGGAATCCGTGCATGTAGTTAACGGTGCCGTCCAGTGGGTCGATTATCCAGCGGCAGGATCCATCCTCGCCGGCGACCTCCCCACTCTCCTCCGACAAAAGAGAGTAGGCTGGCCTGGCGTGCAACAATTCCTGCCGAAGTATCTGATCCGACTTCAGGTCTGCGCTGGTGACAAAGGCTTTGCTCCCCTTCACCGAGACCTGCAGATTTTCCAACTCAGAAAAGTCACGCAGCAGTCCTTTGGAGGCCTTGACCACGGCCCTGGTCATTACGCCCATGATGGACGACTGCGGCGGCAACTTCACACTGATCACTGCATTCCCCACACAAAAACCACCGAGACCAACTCGCCTCGGAACGCCCGCAAATTATCGCTTGGAAAACTGGTAGCTGCGGCGCGCCTTCATGAGGCCATATTTTTTCCGCTCGACGCTGCGGCTGTCTCTGGTTAGCATCCCGGAGGACCGCAGCAAAGGCCGCAATTCAGGTTCAAAATTCACCAGCGCTCGGCTGATGCCGTGGCGAACTGCGCCCGCCTGTCCAGACAAACCGCCACCGCCGACGGAGCAACTGACGTCGTAGCTACCGAGCCGGTTGACAATGGAAAAAGGCAACAGCACAAGAGACTGCAACACTGGTCTGGAAAAATAATCCATCAGGCGCCTTCCGTTGACGCAAATTTCGCCACGTCCGGGCTTTAGCCACACCCGCGCCACCGCTTCTTTGCGGCGTCCGGTGCCATAGCGGCTGGACGCGAAAGTTTCACCTCCGCTCTTCGGGGCCTGTTCCGTCTGCATTTCAACTCCTCTTCAGATTTTTCGGATTCATGGACGCCACATCCAGAATTTTTGGCTGCTGCCCCCCGTAGGGATGACTGCCGCCGCGACAAACTTTGAGGTTACCGAGCATTTGCTGACCCAGCGGTCCCTTTGGCAGCATACGCTCCACGGATTTCTGGATGACTTTCTCGGGAAACTTCCCCTCCAGTCGCTCCCGCAGCGTTCGCTGTTTGATCCCCCCTGGATATCCGGTGTGCCAATAGAAGACATGATCGGTCATTTTGTTGCCAGTGACTTTCACCTTCTCGGCGTTGATGACCACCACACAGTCGCCGCAATCCATATGCGGCGTAAATTCAGGCTTGTGTTTCCCCCGCAGACGGCTGGCTACGATGGAAGACAATCGCCCCAATATCAGATCTTTTGCGTCAACGACGACCCAATCTTTTTTGATCTGAGCGCTCTTTAGAGAAAAAGTTCTCATCTTTTGTGTAAACCTCAACTAACTAAGCTCTTATAGCAGCTCTGAGCAAACTCTTCAACAAAAATCAAACAACTTTTTCGATTTGCGAAAAGCTAAGATCAACGTTGGTGGGGCGACCGAATATGGAAACCGCGACCTTTACCCGCTCCTTATCGGCGTCCACATCGTCTATCACTCCGTGGAAGGAGGCGAATGGCCCGTCGCAGACTACCACGGCGTCTCCAACTTCGTAATTGGCGAACAGCTGCGAATTGTTGACCGAATCCTCGGCTTTCTTCACGATTCGCGCCACCTCTGCCTTGGATATTGGCATTGGACTGCCGCGGGCTCCTAAAAAGCTGGAGACTTTCGGGATGGACCGCACCAAATGCCAGGTTTCATCAGTGAGTTCCATCTCAACCAGGAGGTAACCCGGGAAAAACTTCCGTTCAGATTTAATTTTTTCGCCCTTTTTGATCTCCATGACCTCCTCGGTGGGGATTAATATTTCCCCAAACATTGAGGATAGGCCGTTCCTCCTGGCATAGTCACGTATGGACTCGAGGACCTTCTGCTCGAAACCAGAGTAAACGTTAATCACATACCACTTCAAGATCCAGCTCCTAGACTCCCAAAATTTTACGCAGGCAATAATACACAACGCCGTCGGAAACGAAAAAGTAAACCATGGCGCACACCACCATGAAGATGACGGCGGCCGTCATACCCATGGTTTCTCCGCGACTGGGCCACACTACCCGCTGCATCTCTCGCTTCACCTGACTAACAAACTCAGCCGGATTTATCATGGCAACCCTTTCAACTTCTGGCAGGGGCGGAAGGAATCGAACCCTCAACCTGCGGTTTTGGAGACCGCCACTCTAGCCAATTGAGCTACACCCCCGCATTCCACACCACTTTCACCGACGGAAGCTAACATACTAGCCCACAAAACTCAATTTTTAAGAATTTCTACGGAGAAACGCTGGAATTTCCAGATCCTCCTCCCGAATACTCTGAGTGGCGTCGCTCTTTGTAACAGAATATTCCTCTTTTTTTCCGGTGGAAAAAGGTTTTTTCACCCGTGTCAGACGCTCGAACAGAGAGGGGGACCTCTTCTTGACCGGAACCGATACCTCCATAGGCTCGCCGCTGACGACGGAGAAGATCGGTGAACTTTTTTCCATTGGAGTCACAGGATTCACCTCCTGAACCTGTGGAGTTTTCTCCAAAACGTTGGTATCTTCCGGCTCTTCCCTCGAAGCAAAATGGGAAAATCCACTGTTTTCATATTCCTGCTTCCGCTGTTTAACGGAGGCGGCGTCAATGCCGGTGGCCACAACAGAAACACGCATCCGACCATTCATCTTTTCGTTGAAGGTGGAACCGAAAATGATGTTGGCCTCCGGATCCACCTCTTCGCGAATGCGATTTGCCGCCTCATCCACTTCGTACAGAGTCATGTCGTAGCCGCCTGTTATGTTGATCAGGATGCCACGAGCCCCCTTCATGGACACATCGTCCAGCAGTGGATTCGAGATGGCGGCTTCGGCTGCTTCGATGGCCCGTTTTTCCCCGTCGGCGTCGCCGGTTCCCATCATGGCCTTGCCCATCTCGCTCATTACGGTTTTAATGTCGGCGAAATCCAGATTGATAAGGCCTGGCATCACCATCAAATCAGTGACGCCCTGAACACCGGACCGCAACACATTGTCCGCCATTTTGAAGGCGTCGGCGAAGGTGGTTCGCTCGTTGGCCACACGGAACAGATTCTGATTGGGAATGACGATCAGGGTATCAACGTACTGCTGCAGCTCGTCGATGCCCTTCTCGGCCACGCGCATCCGTGTTGTGCCTTCGAAGTGAAACGGCTTCGTTATAACGCCGATGGTGAGCACCCCATGTTCTTTTGCGGCTCGAGCGATGACCGGAGCAGCGCCTGTCCCGGTCCCCCCTCCCATACCTGCGGTGATGAACACCATGTTACTATTTTTCACATAGGCAACGATTTCGTCGATGACCTCTTCGGCGGCAGCTCGGCCGATGTCCGGTCGCGCGCCGGCTCCCAATCCGCTGGTAATCTCCAGTCCCAGTTGTATCCGCCGTTCACACAGGGACTGCAGCATGGCCTGAGCATCCGTGTTAGCAACCACGAATTCCACTCCCTCCAGACTGGAGCGAATCATGTTGTTGACGGCGTTGCCGCCTGCTCCCCCGACTCCGAAAACGGTGATCCTCGGTTTCAGATATCCATCTCCCCCCGCCAGAGAATCAGCCTCGAAAAAATCCCCCTGCTTGCCTCTGTTTTCCTGCTTTTCAACGGTCTCACCGCCACTCGTCGCCATACGAATCTCCCAATAAAGCGCTTACGAGGGATACTATAGTAACATCTCTCTCAGTTTACAAATTATTTTCAACCCAGTTCATGGTTTTTCTAAAAAAACCAGCTTTTTTGTTGCCGGAAGCCGAAGACTTTGTCTTAACAAGAAGACGATCGCTCAACTGCGCAAATTTAACCATGCCGAGGGCGACTGAGAAATTATTGCCTATTTGCACGTCGGATCCATCCAGAAAATCATCGATTTTTTTGAACCTGATTTTTTTATTCAAAAGGCCGCTGGCCAGATCCCTCAAACCTGCCATAACGCTGCCGCCTCCGGTTATGGCCACGCAGCGGGAAAAATCCGGTCCGAATAAAGAATCGTCGATCTTTTTCTTGACGAGACCGAGAATTTCCTCGATCCTTGGTTGGATGATCTGGTTTAGTGCGCTCTTGGGAATCTGCTGAAGGTTTATGACATCGTCGTCCTCGATCACCGGGGCGAAGATCATGTCGCGGTTGTCCGTTATGGATGTGAAGGCGGCGCCGTGCAATGTCTTCAGCCTCTCGGCGTTGGTGGTTGAAATATTCAACCCGTAGGCCACGTCCGCTGTGATGTGCTCTCCCCCAAGGGCGATGGATTCCAAGCCGCAAAATATTCCCTTGTAGAAGAAGGCGATGGTGGTGGTTCCACCTCCGAAATCCACCACAATCTGGTTGTCTTGAGAGTCGTTCTCCTCAGTCAGGCATAGGCCGGAAGCATAACCGGAAGCCACCACTCCAATGACTTCCAAATGGCATCGGGCCAAGCAGATAAGCAGATTGTGCAGCTGAGATTTGGGAGCGGTCACGAGATTTACGCTGACGCTCAGCTGATTCGCCATCATCCCCACAGGATCTTTGATGCAATTCAACGAATCGACGCAGTAGAGAATGGAGACTGAGTGAATAACTTCGCTGGATTCGTCCTCCTCGTTGCAGTGGGTCAGCAGATGAGCCAGATCCTCCTCATACACTATCCGGCCGCCTAGGTTCATGGTTATGGTGACGATCCTGGATAGGACGTTTCTTCCGGAAATGTTGACGTACACCGATCGAACAGTAAAATTGGCCATTCTCTCGGCCACCTCCACCGCTTTGGCGATGGATCTCTCCACGGATTTCATGTCCACGATTATTCCTGATTTCACACCAACGCATGCGCAGTAGCCAACGCCCAACATTTTAAAATTCTCTTTGGAAACGTCGGCGATGCAGCAGCACACCTTGGCGCTGCCGACATCCAAAACCGCCACGATGTTATTCTTTTTCATCTGCTCGGAGCTCCGTGGGCGGCGGTTGTTTTGGTGATGATTACACGATCCGGGATTCTGAGGTCTATTGTCGCAATCTCCTCCTTAAAAAATCCGTTACCATCCGAAATCTCCTCCAGAATTCTGAAAGCATTGGTGACGCCCCTCTCCGGAAGCTTCACCGTAATGCCTCTGTTGATCTTTATGTTCCAGCGCCTTTCCCCGACACGGACGGCAAACACCAGCTGTCTCCGAATTTTGGGAAATTTGTTAAGAGATTCCAGCAGCCTCGCAGCGTCCTTCTCAGCACCTTCCCCCACCACTATTGG
>JAITAU010000018.1 GCA_031283965.1 Holosporaceae bacterium
TCGTCCATGCGGGCCACATCGGTGGAGTAGGCGAAATTTCCGACCCTCATGCCGATGGACTTGGAAAAGCCGTGGTCCTGCTCGAAACATATGCCTTTAACATCGCCGATCCTAAAATTATCTTCTAGAATCTCAAGGGAAATGTACGGTCGGTAGATGGAGTTGGCGCTATCTCGCAGCAAGCAACTGAAGGTCTGCCGGATGTCTTTCAGCACTTCCCGTCGGGCATAGATTGGAAGGATTTTGTTCACTCCCAGAAACAGTGGTCGTAATTCATTGATGCCGAAGGTGTGATCGAAATGCGCGTGGGTGATGATTACGGCGTCTACCTTCTCGGAGCCATAGTTCAGCAGCTGCTGACGAAGATCCGGGGACATGTCCACCAGCAGCGAGGTGTTTCCTGTTTCCAACAGTACGGATGACCGACTGCGGCGGTTTTTGGGATTACTTTCGTCGCAGCGTCCCCAGCCGTACCTCAGGGCAGGGACTCCGATGGACGAGCCGCAACCAAGCACTGTGATCTTCATGTATAAAACTCCAAAACTCCATCCTATTTTATGAAAATCGCCGAACACTTACAATTTTTTAATGAACATTTTGCTAAAATGTAAACGAGGAGGATTGGATTTGTCCCGGTATTACGTATTTTGGGCAACGCTCATCTGTATTTTCAGTTTCGAAGTCGCCGGAGAATCGTCCGACGTCAACTCCAAAGCCGTAGTTCTTGTACGAGGAATCATATATGGCAACGACGATTATGTTTTTCGCGATGATGAAGATTATAATTTCGGAGAAAAGCCTGAGCATGGCGTATCTAACACTGTGAATCAACAACGTCTCGGTAAGACTGGGCGCGATTCTTCTGCCTATAAAACGCAGAATGACCGGAGAGGACAATTTTCTGACGGAAGTAAGAGTGGTTCTCTTCATGTATCAGTGACAGACGACTGGGGACGTGTCGACGACGGCGAGAGGAGTCGTCTCAACTCCAAGGACGAAATTGGTCGCCGGAATTCGCATGGACAGCTCCAAGAGTACGATAAAAATGCCAGAAAGAGCTCTGACCAGCGGAGACAATCTGAAAAACGTAACGAGAGAGACGAGAAATACAGTAGAAATGACAACTTGAAAAAGAGCAGCCCCGATGTGGCGGATGTAAAATACCTTGTCGTCGATCAGAATCCACGCGACAGAATGGGCTACTACAACGACGGCAGGTATCAAATGGGCTTGCCCTATGGCAACGTCCGCGGCAATATCAACAAAAAAGCTGAAGACAATAGCAAAATGGTCTCTCTCGTCAATTGGCAGAGGATGGAAAAGATCGCCGAGGACAGTTATAGACAAAAAATGGCCCAGGACAAAGAAATGTACACCGCTCAAATCGCGAACCTGAAATACGCCGACCAAAGGACCCAGAATGCGAAAAACAACAGCAGGAACGAATCCAGATACATAGGCAATGGCTTCAACGACTACTTTAATAACCAAGACGACGATTATTACTACTACGATCCGCAGGGTCAGTATAATCGTCAGGATTACGGTCGTAATGGTTATGACGAGAATTACGACAGATATAATTACGATCCGCAGGATCAGTATAATCGTCAGGATTACGGTCGTAATGGTTATGACGAGAATTACGACAGGTACAATTACGATCAGGATGATCTCGGCTTGGATCATAACCAACAGGATTACGGAAGAGGATACGCCGATCAGTCAGCGGCCACTTCTAATGTTCAGAATGTCACTCCGCCGACGAACATTGTCGATGGAATACCGGATGCTGCCGCTGTTCCGTTGGGGCCGATGCTCCCCATTACTGAATTTCCGCCTGTGACGTCTTCTCTTCCGAGTCCAGAAATCAGCCTCCAGACACCGATTCAGTACGATCCAAACGCTTCCATGCTGGCACAGGGCATAAACATCCCGCAGAACCCAATAATGAACTCAGATGGTATGATGATGAATGGCGGCATGAATGGTATGCAGAATCAGATGATGGGCCAAGACAGCATGATGATGAATGGCGGCATGAATGGTATGAAGAATCAGATGATGGGCCAAGACAGCATGATGAATGGCAGCATGAATGGTCTGCAGAATCAGATGATGGGCCAAGGCGGCATGATGAATGGCAGCATGAATGGTCTGCAGAATCAGATGATGGGCCAAAGCGGCATGATGATGAATGGCAGCATGAATGGTCTGCAGAATCAGATGATGAGCCAAGACAGCATGATGAATGGCAGCATGAATGGTATGCAGAATCAGATGATGAGCCAAGACGGCATGATGAATGGCGGCATGAATGGTATGCAGAATCAGATGATGAGCCAAGGCGGCATGATGAATGGCGGCATGAATGGTCTGCAGAATCAGATGATGGGCCAAGGCAGCACGAATGGCAGCATGAATGGTCTGCAGAATCAGATGATGGACCAAGACAGCGCGATGGCGAATGGCTCACAGGGGCAGATGCCCCAAAACAATGCGCAGCAGAATTCTGGCGGGTACGGCGGCAATGGGCAGTCGCCGTCACAGCCTCTACAAATGGATCAACGGCCGGCTGTTGGCGGCGGAGAAGGAATCGGCGGTGCACAGTCCGCCGGTAATCAAGCCAGTAACCGAGGAAACGCTGCGAATCGCAGCCATGGACAAAATATTTCTGCCGATGGAGATGCAAACTCTGGAGATGGAGAGTCTGCGGCTGTCGAAGCGCCTGGTTTAGGAGGGCAATCGCGCAAATCCAACTCCGGAAGGTCGACGGAGAGCTACGGTCAGTCCAAGGAAGAATCTGAGGCGGCGGATGACGTGTCCGGCGGCGAAAATGGAGGAAAAAGCGAGCACAACTCTGCCTCATCTGCAGGTCACCGCGACAAATCTCCATCTGATGACGAAAATGTCGGAGAAGATGGGACGTCCACAGCTGCCACGGCCTCAGACGCGGAAGAATTACAACCAAACCGTTCCGCGCAGGCCGGCGGCTCGCACAAGGTCCACAAAAATGTCTCCGAAAAGCGAAGCGCAAAAGCCAGCGGCGATAATCACGCGAAATCCTCAGAAAATGCGGAGCCAACAACTTCATCAGACGAAGACCTTCCGAAGGAGACATCCGGAGCGGCTGCCGCCAAGGTATCAAAAGGAGAACAAAAGCTGTCGCGTGAAGCAGCCTCCACAGCTAGCTCTATGATTGCAAATAATGCCGAAAATACCATGGAGGCGGATTTCGTCACCGCCGGTCACGCCAAAAACGCCCAGAAAAGGTATTCCGTCGACGGCAACGGTACAGCAGACGATATAAAAAGTACTCAGGAAGCGGATTTCATCTCCGCCGGTGGCGCCAAAAACTCACAGGAGGCGGATTTCATCTCCGTCGACGGTAGCGGAGAGGATGATGCTTACTTCAATGAGATGCTCTACGACGATGATCAAAGAGCGGACGAGAAAAAAGTCCTCCTCAAAGCTGCCGGCCGGCTCCACAGCTGGCACTACTAGGTTTGTTAATAGTGCCTAAATTACGGAAAAGATGCTCTGGGCATAGCCAACCACAGTCGCTTACTGCGGTTTCCGGCTGCTGCGGATTTTGTCCCACCAGTCCAGGCGTTTTTTGATTTCTCGCTCGAAGCCACGCTCCACGGGCCGATAGAATTGCTGGCGCGGCAATTCGTCCGGGAAAAAATTATCTCCGGAGAAGGCGTTTTCCACGTTATGGTCGTATATGTAGCCTCCACCGTACTCCAGCTCTTTCATAAGCTTCGTTGGCGCGTTGCGGATTTTCTTGGGAGTCGGCAGAGATCCGTTGGACTCGGCGCACTTTTTCGATTTGCCGTAGGCCATGTAGCCGGCGTTTGATTTTGGAGCTGTGGCCATATATATGACAGCATTAGTGATGGCCAGCTCCCCCTCCGGAGATCCCAGCATGGTGTAGACCTGATGTGCAGCCACCGCCTGCAGCAGAGCGTTTGGATCAGCGAGACCAATGTCCTCGCTGGCGGCTCTTATGAGCCTCCGAGCGATGAACAGTGGATTTTCTCCGGCCGTCAGCATGCGATTGGTCCAGTAGAGGGCGGCGTCCACGTCGGAGCCACGGATAGACTTATGGAATGCGCTGATGAGATTGTAGTGTTCCTCGCTGGATTTGTCGTAGACCATCGCTCTTCTTGGCGCGAATTTCAGCAGCTCCTCCGTAGACATTTTCTCCAGAGTGTTCATGGCCAGCAGTTCCTCAGCCCGATTCAACAGATATCGGCCGTCGCCGTCGGACATCAGACATAGATGCAGTCGAGCCTCTGGAGTCAGCGGCATCTCCTTTCTCACAAACTCCTCTGCGCGTTGCAGAATCTTCTCCAAGTCCTCCACCTCAAGCCTGTTGAAGACGATGACTTTGCAGCGTGACAGGAGTGCCGGACGCAGTTCAAAGGACGGATTCTCAGTGGTGGTGCCGATTAGAATCAGAGAGCCGTTCTCCAGGTGCGGCAAAAAAATATCCTGCTGACTTTTGTTCAGATGATGGATTTCGTCGATGAGAATTATCGTCTTCCCCGACGGATCGCGGGAAAGTTCATCGAATATTGACCTGAATTTCGCGGTAGCGTACATGACCGCAGACGTTTCCTCGAATCTTAGGCCACTTTTCTTGGCGAGAATTTTCGCGAAGGAAGTCTTTCCGGACCCGGGCGGGCCCCACAGAATCAAAGGTTGCAGCGTTTCGAACAGCGAAACTTGCTCTTCGAGGGACTGGCCAACGAGCTGCCCCAACTCGGTCGGACGAATCCTGTCCGCCAACGGTGGAATTTGCTCAAACAGCTGCAAGTGAAGTATCCATAACGAGTGCTTGCCTGTATTGTCATGTTTTTCTTTGAGTTAATCAAGATTAAGTTTTAGACTTGGCCCGTTGGAGGACGGCCATGGGACATTCCAGAAAATATAACGTGGCGGTGGTGGGAGCCACCGGCAACACCGGTATGAAGACGCTGCAAATTCTCGAGGAGAGGGATTTTCCTGCAGGAAATGTCACTGCCATCGCCTCCGAAAGATCCATTGGGAAAAGCCTTTTCTTCGGAGACGGAGAAATTCCGGTGCGAAAGTTCGAAGATGTGGATTTTTCCCGGATAGATATTACATTTTTCTGCGCCGGCGGTGGCGTTTCCCGCCGATACGCAGAGTCTGTGACCAAGTCCGACTGCGTCGTCATCGACAAAACGTCGTATTTCCGGCTAAATCCAAAGGTTCCGCTAATAGTTCCGGAAATAAACAGCGCCCAACTGGCGGAGGGAGCGCTGCTGGGGATCGTTTCTAACCCTAACTGCGTAGCAATTCCGCTGGCGATGACTCTGAAGGCTCTGTCGGCCGTATCCCAGGTGAAACGAGCGGTGGTTTCCACCTATCAGTCGGTGTCCGGCGCCGGACGACTGGGCGTCGACGAACTCTACAGCCAAACCAAGAGTATCGTCGCCGCAGGAGCCGTTAAACCTGATGTTTTCTCCAAACAAATCGCCTTCAACGTCATTCCGGCCATAGGAGACTTCTATCAGTCCGGGACGACAGATGAGGAGGATAAAATTTCTGCAGAAGTCCGTAAGATTCTGAAAGCCGACGTGAAAGTAGCCGTTACCTGCGTCAGAGTTCCGGTGTTCGTTGGTCATTCCATGTCCGTTGCTGCTGAATTTTCAGCGCCAGTCGCCGAAAATAACGCCCGTAGAGCCTTTGAAAGCTTCGAGGGCGTTCTGGTGGTTGATCGTAGAGGAGAAAAGGGCGTCTTCGCCACACCGCTGGACGTCCAGGGAGAGGACGGCGTTTACGTAAGCCGCATAAGAGCGGATCCCACCACGCCGGCAGGCCTTCTCTACTGGATTGCGGCCGATAATCTTCGGAAGGGCGCTGCTCTGAACAGCGTCCAGATCGCCGAGCTGATGATTTCCCTGGACCCAAGTCTGAAACTATTCCAACGGAGATGATCTCCACTAATGCGGCGATGAATCAGTTTCGTCAACGGGAGCGGTCAGCGTACTCGTATTTCTTTGGGATAAACATCCGGAAGGTAATCAACCCCAAGCAGGAGAAAAATATACTGTACATGAAGGCGTAGTCGCTGCCCCATGTGGTCCAAATCTGCCCCGCCAGCATGGATGATATGAAATAGGCGGAGCCGATGGTGAGATAGTACACCCCTATCGCCGTCGCTCTCAGATGCTCATCCACCTTCCCACAAATTATCGACAGGAACAATCCCTGAACCGCGGTCATCTGTCCTCCCCACAAGAAAGCGCCGGCGTAGACGAAGGCAATGGAGGAAGCCGAGAGGAAACACACATTGGCCAGGATCATCATGATCATGCAAACCTTGATGAACCTACCTCTTCCGAATCTATCGGCGTAAAGTCCAATAGGGAAGGAGCAACACACTTGCCCTGTGCTGATGAACATGCTGACGGCGCCGGAGGTGGTTTTGGAGAGGAAGTTGCTGCCGTAGATTGGCAGAAGCGATTCTGCAAAATGTCCCATTTCGAACAAAAATGCCAATATCAGAATCTTCCAAAAGACCAGGTCCAGCGATTTTAGATATCTCCGCCGGAAGGGATTATGTATTTTCCGCTCCGTTTCCTCGGCTTTGTGAACGAGATCACGCGGAGTCTTGACCTTCATGAGACAAAAGAAGGAGATTACCACTGGAATGGTGGCGCAGAAAAAGACGGTTCGATAATTGTCGCAACTCAGATACATGATAAGAATGGCGACTGGAGTTCCTAGAAATGATCCGATGGTCTTGAGGGAGCGACTGAAACCATAGGATCGTCCGCGTTCTGCCTCACGACTCAAATCCGCAATCAAAGCGTCTCGTGGAGTGGCTTGAAAACCGTTGCCAAGCCTTTCCAGCGACTGGGTGAGCACCACCATCAGCGGAGTAGCGGCCATGGCGAAGAGTGGTCGCGCAATGAGGGTCAAAGAGCAGCCGATATATAAAATAAGCTTACGTTCACTCAAATAATCGCTCAGGATCCCCGATCCGACGCGGCAGACAAAGGCAATAAACTCCACCACGCCATCAATAAATCCCACAACGGCCTCAGAGGCATTCAGCTCATTCTTCAGAAACATCCCCAACTGACTGTAGACCATAGTTGTGGATATCCCCAGGAACAGTCCAAAGAAGGAAACGGCGAAAATGCCACTGGGCAGCGTTCGCAGAGAAGGAAAAAGGCCATTTTCACAATGGCCTTTTGAGGAAGCATCTGCAGTTCCTGCTGGGTCGTCTGGGACATTCTTTCTGGATACGTCGGCACAGATGGATCTTTTCATTTTCACCCTACTAAGTTTCGTAACTGTTACTACATCTCTCTTAGGAAGTCCATAGGCGGCACGTGGGGTAGTGGTGAACTGTGCCCACATGGGTTAAGTCAATCGTCGCCTTCGTCCATGCCTGTAAATGGGGGGGCTGCCCCCCGGACGAGAAAGACTCCTTGTGTTACGGCACGCCTACGGAGTCAGAGCGGCAACAGTGCACCTTCAGGCTTACAGTTATATTTGTCAGCTTCAATCTCTTTTAGGGTCGAATTCCCCGCTGCTCTGCAGCGAGCGATCATTTATTAACAACAAAAATACTATTTTACATATCTTCAGTTGTTAATCTCCGTTACAACGGCTGCGGTTACAGAGGCGACGGTTTGTGTCATACTGCCCAGACGACGAAACTTAAAGGGAATCTCATGGCCATATGGATCAGCAGAGCACCGTCGAACATCGCCCTCATAAAATACATGGGAAAATCCGAGGGCAACATCCCATGCAACGGGTCTCTGTCCTACACATTACACAAATTCGAGACGGAGGTTTCGCTGGAACTCTGTCGCGGTCAGGACGTCTTTGAAGATCGAATGGGGCTTGGGGCGCGATCTGTCGAACGATTTTTGGAACATCTAAAACGCCTCAAACAACTGACAGGCTGCGGAGAATTTTTCCACGTAAAATCCCGCAATAATTTCCCACATTCGGCCGGAATCGCCAGCTCGGCGTCCAGCTTCGCCGCGTTAACCATTTGTGCATTCAACGCCATGGGCGAAATACAAAATTCAACGCCACCTTCGCCTGAGGAGATGAGTCGTGTCAGTCGCCTCGCCTCAGGCTCCTCATGTCGGTCATTTTTCTCTCCCTGGTGCTTCTGGGAAGGGGAAAACGCCCGAAAAATAGACATAAAAATTGATGACTTAATGCATGATCTGCTGTTGGTTAACGGAGGATTAAAAGCCGTTTCCTCCGGAGAGGCTCATCGGTTGGTGAAAAGCAGCCTCCTGTTTCCGGAAAGAGCCCAAAGAGCCAAAATCCGTCTCGAAAAACTGATGAAGTCCATGAACGACGGCGACTGGAGCGGAGCTCATCAGCTGTGTTGGGAGGAATTTTGGGACATGCATGCGCTGTTCGAAACATCCTGCCCAAGTTTTGGCTACATGACGGCCGACACCATCGCCGTTTTATCTGGAATCAGAAAATTCTGGAAGACTCGCCTGGATGGGCCGCTGACCACCGTCGACGCCGGCTGCAATGTTCATCTGCTCTGGAGACGAGATCAGACGGAGTTACAACAGCGTATGCGGGAGACGATTTGCGCCGACATGCCTGGCGTCGGTATTCTGTAGAAAACCACTACGAAAAACACAGAGGAAAACAAGAGACCGCCCCAGCGGCAATCAGGCGATGGCAGCTGTGGCATTCCCAAGAATCAGGCTTCGATCACCGTCGCTATGCTACGGCCCTGGGAATTTTTTCGGAACGCAACGACTCCGGAGACGGTGGCGAACAGCGTGTGATCACGTCCCAAACCTACGTTGGCTCCGGGCTTAATCCTGGTCCCCCGCTGGCGCACGATGATGCTGCCCGCTGACACTGTCTCTCCGCCGTAGCGCTTCACGCCAAGGCGTTTACTTTCGGAATCGCGGCCGTTTCTGGAACTGCCGCCGGCTTTTTTGGTGGCCATTTCACCCTCCCAACGACTGACGTCTGACGCATTCCACCTGAAGTATGGTCATCTGCTGCCGGTGACCATTCTTGCGGCGGTGATTCTTCCGGCGTCTTTTTTTGAATATCAAAACGGTTTTCATCTTTTTTTGATCTACCACGACGGCAGAAACCGAAGCGCCGGCCACCAGAGGAGCGCCGATCTCCATCTTCCCATGATCTTCTATCATCAAAACATCGGAGAGCTCGACCTTCGTCCCCGTTTCCTGGGGCAACTTCTGGACGGCGATGAAATCGCCGTCGGTTACCTTATATTGCTTTCCGCCAGTTCTCACAACTGCAAGCATAACTCATCCTTTTCGACACAGGGAATCATTACTATAACATTTTCTCGATATTTTCAATAGCAAACGGGGAATTTATTTGCGGGAAGCCGTCACTTTCTTTCTTATATCCTCCAGATTAAGTACGCTTGTGCCGCGCTAGAAAATTCACTACATTAGTGCTAAGTACGCGCTTGAAATCCGTTTTTTCCATGTGCGGCCCGATGATAGTGAACACAGTTTCGCCGTTTTTGTTCGTATAATCATAATTAAAATTTTTAATCTTAAAACTAATGCCTTTGTTTTCAGGACCGTACTTGAAATATAATTTAACAAATTCGAACAATTTACCTTCAGCTAGCGATCCACTACAAATACGTCTCGCCCAATACATAAAAACACTGTCCCCTTCGGAATTCACTTTGGTATAAAGGTAGCCATTCTCCGCCGCTTCCTTCAGCGCTTGATCCAGTAGATATGAACGAGTGAGCTCAGCAAGCATCAGCCCATCCCTAGCGGCATAACTCCCATCATCAATACAGAAATCCAGCAGGCATCTTCCCTTATCATCACAGATTACGTAATCCTCTGGATATTTCAAATGGCGCAAAAGCTCGTTATTAACCGCAGAACAAAGAGACGTTTTCTGCGACGCCATATACTCATAAACGTTTTTCGCACAATCTTTATCATTAGAATTTATTGCAGCTAGAAAAAGCGCTCCTCGGTTCGGTGCGTTCGCATTGTTGGAGACGTTCAAAATTCCGCGATTTTGCGGAATATGGCGGAATATGCAGGAAAAAGCGGCGCGTATACGATTTCTTAACCAATCGTTACTAGTATCCACATAGATTTTGTATGGGTGGTTACATGGGAACGTGTTGTTGCAGCGAGCTTTTTCCGGAACATGGGTGTTTTTTAGGGCATGACGGCGCGCCGCGAACGCAACACTGGGGCGCTAAACTTCTATCTCTAATATTGATTTTTGGCGCGGCGGCCGATGAGCTTGGAGCCACAGCGGGTACGCTTTACTACCCTGTGGGCGCTCTTTTGAAAAAGAAGTATGATCCGGAAGGCGGCGCAATCGATAATGCGACGGACGCCAACATTAATGCCCTGGTCGGCGCGAAAGTTGCTGATTATCTCGCCGCCAATCCCGACCTTCGCGCAGAGGCAACCATTACCGGCGTGCAGGATGGTGCATTGACGTCCACAAACAACATCTCCTACGTCTTCGGCGGCTACGCCGTCAACGTTAATCAGAACAGTCCGGTAACTGGGCACGACCTAATCATCGCCGGCAATACCGAGTTGCTGGCCAATTCCCAACTTTCCGGCGGCCAGAGCGTGGGAATGAAGACTACCGAGGGCAATGACAGTGTCACAGGACAGGCTACTACCATTACTAGTAGTGATAACACCCTCGCCGTGAATAGTGGCGTCACGCTGACTCCGAGGGGCGCTCTGACCCTTTGCGGCAGCAATTTTGAAAGGACTGTGAAAGAGGCTGCTAATTCCTCCGCCACTGCCGAGTGCATCGGTAATGTTAAGGAGGGCTGCCTCCTGGTCAATGGCGATATCAATGCGCATGGCAACGTCCAGATGTTTGGCAGCCGGCTTAGTGCTCGGACAACTAGTCATGGAAACGGCCTCACAATAGCCTTAGTCAAAGGCGACGTTAGTAACAGCAGACTCGTCTTCTCGGGTCAATACGACGGCAACAGTAATAATTTAGACATGAGCGCCGCTGTTTCCGAAGCCACAGCGACCACCAACAACTTTGCCAATAATAGTAAAAAAACTGTCCGAATTTCTGGAGACGGAACCGGAAATAAGACCTTGATTGGTGGCGTCATCGAAAATATAGGTACTTTGACCATCGACGGCTGCGTCTCAAAAATCGCCCTATCAGGGAATGCAGGTAACAGCAGCCTGACCGGTGGTTTCCCATGGCCAAACACACACCGTTGGTCCTGTGGTAATAGCCTGATTTTCACCGGCTGCACCGTAGGCTTTGGACAGCCGATCGAAACGCTCAAAGCCCACGGCGCCTATGTGAGCGCTATGGCTGATGGCTATGGCGCAAATTCAGGAAATTTCTTTAATGGTCAACTACTATTAGAGAATACATTAACCGTTGGCGACAACAGCACTTTCCGTTGCGGAGGGGGTGAATTCTACGCCGCCTCCTCCGAAACAGTTTGTAAATTACAAAAACAGAACGCTGCTGTTGGTGTTGTTGCCGCCAACAGCAGCGACATATCTAGTGATGGCACTCCTGGCGGAGGCGAAATCCACCATAACTCCCTCGAAGTCAGCGCCGGCTGCACCATTTATTTTACCACGATGTTGGATTCGCGCCTCAGCCTGGCGGGCGGCAACTCCTATGCGAAGGCGGAGAGTACCTACAACGGCGGCAACGGCTCTGCACAAGCCCAAAGCAGCCTCTCCGTTAACAATAACAGCCTCACCTTCTCGGGCGCATGCGTGTGTGATGTTGGAGGGACTTCCTGTGAATTACACATGGCCGGCAGTTTCACCGAAGCCGTAGCCAACGTTTGTTTCGGTACTGGATCAAGAGATGTCACAGCCGGAAAAGCTTTTGACAACAAAGCAGATATTTCTGGTGAAATCTCCGGCGCAGACACTCTGACCGTCATGGGCGGCGGCGCCAAAGGCGCGTCGACATCTGGAACGGGCGATATAACGTTTGGGCTCGGCAACGTCTACAACAATCATGCGACTCTGAGCGGCACAATAGAGGCCAGCGCCGTCAACGGCTACGGCGGCTGCGCCATGGCGACGCATACAGTGGGAACGCCCAATGTAACTGGATTGCGAATAGCTAATAATGAGCTTACAACAGCAGGCGCTCCGATGCTCAGAGTGGGGAGCGATTCAAAGATGACGTATGTTGGTAACGTCTATAATGATACGGATATAAAAGATAATCTACCCAACACCCTAACCGTCACCGGCGTCATTCGCGCGAACGTGGTTAATTTGTACGGCGGCTACGCCAATACGGCAACTGCGAATGCGAATATGAAGACCCACGTCTCCAATAACAAATTAACCATTGAAAAAAAGGGTGTAATTGAGGCTACCACAATCAATCTGTACGGCGGCGTGATGGTCGACGTCGGCGCCTACGTCGCTAACGCTGCTAGGTTCGCCGACAATAATATTGTGACCATCCGCGGGACGTTGGCCGGCGATGAGATCTCCCTATACGGCGGCGTCTACCATGACTACGCTAATGGTGGTGCAAAAACCGCCGTCCAGGGCGCCACTCTCGGGAACGAATTGATCGTTGAAAATGCCGTGGTGAATAACATCGCCGACATAAAGGGCTTCCAGAAATATACGTTTCGCCTCACGCCGGATCAGCTGGAGGCCGAAGCCCCCATACTTGCAATGAAGGATAACGCCGCCCCTTTGCAAATAGCTCCGGAAACGAAAGTGACGATAGAATATTCGGAAGATTCCATAAGCGGATCCTATGAACTCGTTGAACGCAAGGTTACCCTAATCAATAAAATGGACCAAGTGGATATTGCCCCGGCCAATGTTACGTTTACGCCATCTGAGGTCGATGGTCATAAATTTGAGTACGAGATAGCGAATGTGGAAGGGAAAAATTATGCCGCATTTGTGGCGACTCTGTGGATGAGGGCGCCCCCGGATAATTCCACCGAGCAGTGGAAGAATTCCGTCGAAACGGAAGCCAATTCCATGAACAGCCTGTGCGAAGTCGCCGACGTCGCCGAAACCTGCATGAACAATTTCTCCCAGCAGGCGCCGACGCTGGGCAACGTCGCTCCCTTCGCCCAAAGCGGCGCCGGCGCCAGCAGAGTCCACTCCGGATCCTACGTGGATAATCGCGGATTCTTCGCCGTCGTAGGCCTCGGCGTCACCGGCCAGAACACCAACGACGTCGCCGGACTCTTCTGCGAGTTCGGTTCCGGCAGCTACGATTCCCACAACGACCTCGCGGGCGGCGGGGAAATCAGGGGCTCAGGCAAAACAGGCTTCACCGGCGGCGGAGTCATGTGGCGCTACAACATCGACACTTCCGACAATAGCAGGTTGTATTTTGACGCCATCTGGAGGACGGGAACCTCAAAAATGGACTACAACTCCAGCGACATTGTCGACGCCGCCGCTCCAGGGGTCCCGACCGCCTACGCCATCAGGGCCAGATATCATGGATTCAGCTGCGCCGTCGGCCACGTCCATGACGTCAACGACGATCTGGACTTCAACTGCTACGTCCGCTACGCCTACGTACGCCAGGGCGGACAAAACACCCGCCTCTCCACCGGCAGACGCCTGGAAGTGGATCCGTCCAACTCCCAGAGGCTCATCTTCGGGATGATCATGTCCCACAAAATCGACGAAATCTTCAGGACCTACTGCGGCGCAGAGTACGAGCGCGAGTACAACGGCAGAATCGACGCCAAACTCGACGGCCGCCGGCTGGATTCGCCGTCGCTGCGGGGTCGCACCGCCAAAGGAGAACTCGGACTCTCCTACAGCGAGGGCGGATTCACCGTGAAAGCCGGCCTGGAAAAATCCTTCGGCGTTTGCCGCGGCCTGCAGGCTAAACTGCAGCTCACCTTTAACTTCTAGGAAAATAAAAAAAACCTGGGGAAAATAGGTTCACCTGAAAAAGAGAGCTCTGTTTTTGGCTCCCGTCGATCTTTTTCTGGTCACTAGGAAATACAGAATTATCAGGCTTGGCACGAAGGTCGCCGGCACGAAGATGAAAAACCTCGTCCAGCCGAGGCCGTCGGCCACAATTCCAGAAAGCGTCCGACACACCATGCCGCTCAGGTCGTAGAAGGCCCATAGCAGCGCGTACTGAGTGGCGGCGTAGCGATTTTTGTTGCACAATGTGTAGAGAAAAGCGATGAATGCGGTGGCGACAGCTCCGCCGGTGACGCTCTCCAGGAATACCGTCACGTACAATGCCGTCAGATTATGGCCGGTTTTCGACAGAATCACGTAGGAAAAACAGGAAATCGCGTGGAACAGGCCGGTGTAGAACATCGCCTTCAGGATTCCGGCGCGTTTTATGAAAAAACCGCCTAGAACGCCGCCGAACATGGTGGCGATGGTGCCGAAAACCTGCACCACGTTGGCGATTTCCAGCATCGAGAAGCCCATATCCACAAAGAATGGCTTCACCATCTTCTGGGTGACCATGTCGCCGGTCCGGAACAGCACAATGATGGCGATTAGGCTTTTCCAACCTCTCCGCTGCATGAATATCCTGAAGGGGCACACCAAACATTCGAAAATCGTGGCCCTTATGAGGCGCACGAACTCAAATCGAGAGCTGGGATGCTTCTCGTAGGATTTCACCATTTTTTCTATGCGCTTTCCCTGCTCCGTCTGCGGATTTTGCGGCTCCTTGGCACAGAGTATGAAGAAGGTGCACAGAAAAATGGAGAAAGCCATCATGGCGTAGGCCATATTCCAACCCAGATAATGGGCCAGATAGAGGGTTCCGCTTTTGGCGAAGAACATCCCCAGGCGATAGCCAAAAACGAAAACTCCGGCGATGGGGCCGAACATTTTCATTTTGGCTCCGTCCAGTTGATAGGGATAGATGGCCATATCCTGGCAGCCGTCGGCGAAGGCCACGATGGAGGCGAAGACCATGAGACTGCACATGCTGCTGCGGGGGTCGGAGACGGCCATTCCGGTCAGTCCGAGGAACAACAGCAGCTGACTGGCCATCGCCCAGCCGCAGCGTCGGCCAAACAGGCGTGATAAAAGCGGAAAATCCATTCGTTCGATGAATGGGGCCCAGAGGAACTTCAGTGCGAAGGGCCAGTGCAGGAGTGTGAACAATCCGATGACGGTGTTCGACACTCCGCTTTCTTTTAACCAGAGATCCAGGACCGTCAATCTCAGCAGAAACGGGAGCCCGCAGGAAAATCCTAAGAATACTCTGAAGCCGGCGCCGGTTCTGGAATAGGTCCCTATAAAATCGCTCCAAATGGACGCCAATTTCATTGTTTCTATAGCCTGCTCATCTTCTTGCGGGTGTTCTGATCCAGGTATTTCTTCCTCAACCTTATGGATTTAGGAGTCACCTCCACCAGTTCGTCATCCTGAATATAGGACAACGCCTGCTCCAATGAAATAGCCCTCGGCGGCGACAGCTTGATGTTGTCATCCTTGCCGGCTGCCCTCACGTTGGTCAGCTGCTTGGCCTTCGTCGGATTCACGTCCAGCTCGTTGGCTTTGTTGTGTTCACCTATGATGATTCCCTCGTAGACCGGATCTCCGTGATTTATGAACAGCGTTCCCCTCTCTTCCAGGAAAAACAGTGCATAGGCGACGGCGTTTCCGGCGACGTTGGACACAAGCACCCCCTTGGAGCGGCCCTCGATGATTCCCTTGTGGAGCTCATATCCGTGGAAGGATCGATTCATGATACCGCTGCCGCGGGTGTCCGTCAGAAATTCACTGTGGTATCCGATCAACCCACGGGTAGGAATCAGAAATTTCAGACGGGTTTTCCCGGCCCCCGACGGCCGCATGTCCAGAAGCGCCCCTTTTCTCATGGTAATCTTTTCGATGATTATGCCTGTGAACTCGTCGTCCAGGTCTATGTACAATTCCTCCATGGGCTCCAGTTTTTGGCCGGTGGCTTCGTCGATTTTGTACAGCACCTGGGGACGACTGATGGAGAGCTCGAAGCCCTCACGCCGCATAGTCTCAATGAGGACCCCCAGCTGGAGCTCGCCACGACCAGCCACTTCGAAGGAGTCCTGCTGATCTGATTTCTTGATGGAAATCGAAATGTTGCCCTCGGCTTCCCTCCGGAGTCTGTCCCATATCACTCGGGACGTAAGTTTTTTCCCCTCATGCCCCGCCAGCGGAGAGTTGTTTATGGAAAAAATCATGGACAGCGTCGGCGGATCTATTGGCAGCGCCTTCAAGGGCGTGATGACTTCGGTGGAGGCGATGGTGTCGGCGACGGTGGCCTCCTGCAGGCCGGCGATGGCCACGATGTCGCCGCAGCGGGCGTGCTCCAGAGGAGTCCGTTTCAGGCCTTCGAATGCCAGTAATTTCGTCAGCCTCGCCCTTTCTGCCACTCCTATCCCCTCCCGGAGAGCGTGCACGGAGTCGTTCACGGAGGCGTTGCCCCGCAGAATCTTGCCAGTCAGGACACGGCCGAGGTATTGGTCGTAGTCCAACATGGTGACCAGCATCTGAAATGGAGCATCTTCGCATATTTCCGGAGATTTTATGTGATTTATCACCGTTTCCAGCAGCGGAGTCAAATCTCTGCGCTCGTCGGTCGGATTTTTCACAGCCCAGCCGTTCCTTCCGGAAGCGTAGAGAATAGGAAAATCCAGCTGCTCTTCGTTGGCGCAGAGGGCCACGAACAGATCGAAGACCTCGTCCACCACCTCATGCACCCGAGCGTCCTGCTTGTCGATTTTATTGATGACGACGATGGGTTTCAGGCCGAGTGCCAGAGCCTTGGCCAAGACAAATTTTGTCTGAGGCATTGGTCCCTCGGAAGCATCCACCAGCAGTAGCACTCCCTCCACCATGCTGAGGATGCGTTCCACCTCTCCGCCGAAATCCGCGTGACCTGGAGTGTCCACGATGTTGAGCTTGACGTCCTGCCACACGAAACTGGTGCATTTGGCCAGAATCGTGATGCCGCGCTCCCGCTCCAGGTCGTTGGAATCCATGGCGCAGGTCTCCAGCTGCTGATTGTCACGAAAAAGGCCGCTCTGCTTAAATAAAGCATCCACAAGGGTGGTTTTTCCGTGATCAACATGGGCAATTATGGCAAAATTTCTAAACTCTCTACACAAGATTTTCTCCGAATTTTAGAAGAAAGACAGTGGTATTATAGCACAAAATCAAAAATTTTCCACATCCAAGCTCTTTGGGCATTTCTTCACCTCAGGATTGCCAACTACGCCGCAGTTATGAGAGATAGGGAAAAGCAACTCCGTCGGCGACAAAATTTCCCTCCCTACCGTCCGCACAACCTCGTCGTGAAGCCTTGCATGGTGGAGCAGGTGCATTCCCGTTGCCTCACCAGTTCCAGCACGTCGTTTATGGACTCGTCAATGGTGTTGTTTCCGTACATTAAAACGTCTGTGTATGAGTCAAATTTGTTGGCTTCCTCCAACATTCCGGCGCTCTTCAGTTTCCGGGAAACCGCCATTGTTTCACGAATCAGCGTGGACACATCCGTGGAATTATCACCACGGAAGTGCCTACGCAGTTTACATGTTTGTCTTTCGGCAATCGCGTCCAAATCGCCACCGAACCACTGGCAGCAAGAAGACAACGACAGACACAACAGAAGAAATAATATCTTTTTACCCATAATAATCTCCACTTTGCATATGCCATTTTACATGTGAAATATTTATAATTCCCTAAATTTTCAATTTTTGTAAAAAATATCGGACGAATATTCAGTTTCGGTGAAAAATTACAGGTATTCGACTATGGAATACTCTGAATTTTCGTACAAAACTCTCGAAGAGAATCTTTCCAGCGCGGATTTGGAGAAAAACGTATCGGCGCCGTAGCCTTGGCGAATACGAGTTATCAAAGCGTAGTCAACAAGTTCTCTTTCCAGAGCGCAATTGTACAATTCTGCCCCTCCTATGATCCAGAAGTCATCGTATTTCTTCATCACTTCTTCAAGAGAGGTAAATTTCTCTACCCCAGTCGCCAATACACCCCTTCCGGAAATAACGCAGTTGATCCTTCCATCCAACGGAATGCCGCCGATGGATAGAAACGTGTTTCTCCCCATCACCACGACGCTCCCCATGGTTTTCTTCCGAAAAAACTTCCGATCTTCCCGGAAACTCCATGGAATTTCCCCATTCTTCGATATTCCCAGATCGGCGTCGACTAGTGCTATTAGTTTTATCAATTTCCTGCAACGGCGTCCAAAAATTCCCGCCGCAGATCGAATCTTTCCTTCAAAATGCCACAGAAATATCTGGTGACCAGCCGTGCTCCAGGCTTTTTCACCCCTCGATGGGACATGCAAAAATGTTCGGCTTCGACGTACACGCAGACTCCACGAGGCCTCAACACCTCCTCAAGCGTTTTAGCGATCTCCATGGTCATCCGCTCCTGCAGCTGTAATCTACAGGCGAAGCAATCTACCAATCGCACCAGTTTACTGGCGCCTATTATTCGGCCGTCGGGAACATACCCAATGCCAACGCTTCCCACTATAGGCGCCAAATGATGCTCACAGTAGGATTGGAAGCCGATGTTCCTCAGGATCACCAGATCGTCCATCCCGGAATCATAGAATCGACTGACGACGGCGACTGCGTTCACGTCGTAGCCGGAGAAAAACTCCTTGCAGGCCTTCGCGGCACGCCTCGGAGTCTCCTCCAACCTCCCACAATCCGGATCTATCTGTTTCAGGATGCTCTTTATGTGATCTTCCATGTCCACCTTGGTTCCATTGCCCGCCATTATACACGTGGAATCTGACTTTGGGAATTACTCTGGCGCGCCCTTCAGCACTGAATCCAGGAGTCCATTGACGAAGGCCACCTCAGGTTTATCGAAAAAAGCCTTTGAAATCTCGATGTATTCATTTAGGATCACGTTGCGGGGGACGTCTAGAAGATACAACAGTTCTGTCACCCCGAGCCGCAGCACGCTCTTCATGAGTGGCGAAAGCCGGTCGAATCTCCAATTTCCGGCGAGATTCTTCAGGACGACGGCGTCCACGGCGACCAGATTCTCCACCGCTATCCTCAGCAGCCGGTCGTAGAATTCGTGATCCATTTCAAACAGAGATTCGTCCTCCGTGATGCAGATTTCCGGCCTCGAAGACGACTTCTCGGCGAGCTTTTCGGGATCAACATTTTCCATGTCGGCGGCATACATGGTCTGGACGGCGCAAAGCCTGGCCACTCCGCGTAATCCGCTTTTGGATTTGCCGTCCCGCATAACAATCCCGAATTAATCATAGATGGGAAACTCCCGGCAAACCCTTAGGGTTTCCGCCCGCACTCCATCCCGAATGGCATCATAGTCGGCTTTTCCGTAGTTGGAAAGCACCAGATGGATCATGCGTCCAACAAGTTCGAATTCTCGAATTCCGAAGCCGCGGGTGGTCATGGCGGCGGTCCCCACTCGTATGCCGGATGTTTGGGAGACGGGTAGAGGATCGTAGGGAATGGCGTTTTTGTTGCAAGTGACGCCGGCCCTCTCCAGCTCCGTCTCGGCGATTTTCCCGCTGATGGATAATTTCCCCAGATTTATCACGGACATGTGACAGTCGGTTCCTCCGGAAATCACCTCCAATCCGCATTTTCGCAGCTGATTGGCAAGGGCGCGAGAGTTTTCCAGGACATTTTTTGCATAGGCGCGGAATTCCGGCCGCAGCGCTTCTCCGAAGGCTACAGCCTTGGCGGCGATGATGTGCATGTGGGGACCGCCCTGGGTCCCCGGAAAAACGGCGGAGTCGATTTTCTTGGCGATGTCCTCGTGGTTGGTCATGATGACACCGCCCCGCGGACCCCGCAGCGTCTTGTGTGTAGTGGAGGTAACTACGTGGGCGTGGTCCATGGGGGACGGATACAGATCCGCCACGATCAATCCAGCGTAGTGGGCCACGTCAGCGAACAGATAAGCCCCTACGGAGTCGGCGATCTCTCGGAAGCGTTCGAAATCTATCCGTCTGCAATAGGAGGAGGCACCGGCGATGATGATCTTTGGTTTGTGCTCCTCTGCCAGCCGCTGAACATTGTCATAATCGATGATTCCGTCGACGGTCACGCCGTAGCCGACGGCTCTGAACCATCTTCCCGAGACGGTGGGAGCTGCGCCGTGGGTTAGATGCCCGCCCATGGCCAGCGACATACCTAAAATCGTGTCGCCGGGTTTGGCCAGGGCAAAAAGCACTGCCAGATTTGCTTGAGCGCCGGAATGTGGTTGGACGTTGGCGAAACGACAATGGAACAGACGGCGAAGACGGTCGATGGCGATGTTTTCCACCACGTCCACGAACTCGCAGCCGCCGTAGTAGCGTCTGGAGGGGTACCCTTCGGCGTATTTATTGGTCAAGACACCGCCGAGGACAGCCAATACATTCTGAGAAACAAAGTTCTCCGACGCTATCAGCTCCACCTGAGACTGTTGTCGCCGCAACTCACCAGCTATTGCTGCCAATACCTCTTCATCCATCACGCCGCCCTCAACTTCATCTAGAAAAGCCATAGCAAATCCGCTCCGAGTTTACCAGAGGAGAGGCGTAACGAAAGCGGAATCAACATCGGAGAAAATCCTCGAAAAAACGGCGCCACCAAGGACGTCGCAGAGAAAAAATCGATACTATAGTAAACTCGCTTTTCATTTACTGCACTAAAATGCTGAGGATTCAGATCCTGGAAGCTTGAAAATCTCGTAAATGGAAAGCGAATCTACTATATTTACAATTGTGTTAGGCGAGTTTCACACCCATGTTACACGTACAACACTATCTGACGAGATAATTATTGCTTTAAATACTTCCTCATTCCAGCAAAGCACAATTTTTCTTTGTATTTCTTAGTAGCTTCACAACCCTTATCTGTGTAATCATCTCTGTTGACGATCGGCCAAAGCCTTGACGATCCACGCAGTATCAAGCGACTATCCAAGATAGATATACCTGCAGATGTGAAGTGCTTTCGTTCTTTCATCATCATCGTCATTATCTATATTATTCCCATTAAGGAAACCCTTGTTTCCCAGTGATAAAAATGCTCTCCAGCGAAGTTCCCATTTATGTCACCAATGTTACAACCATATTTGCTATAATCACCGTCATGGAGGTACAAGTGTCTTAATCCAATCTTTAAGCATTCACTCGTCTCGCTGTTAGTACTAAAAATACTCAGTTATCTATTTAAGGAGAGTCAATTAAAATTACCAAGGTCATTCAGTAGAGCTGCATTCGCATCTTCAGTCTTAATGGTGTCATTATCTACGAAGTATTCTGGCAGGGGATCATGCATATTATTCGTAGCAGAGTAGTAATTGAAGCATTTAGTAATAATGCTATCGCGGACATAGCCGAAAAACCACTTGAATCCCCGGCAACAGTTATTCTATACGACCATGACAGCAAGCGCTATAACATAAATATCTAAAATAGTCAATATTAATCTCCCCAAGGGGGATGACATAGGAAAATTAATGAAAATATGATTCAGCGAAAAATGCATCAATTGCGACTGACTGTCATCTCTTGATTTTTTCACTGAGATTTTGGAATACGGCGGAGATCAATTCCCTGGTGGTCATGTGGCTGATCTCCTCCACAGTCCAGATGGTCTCGTATAACGATGGTTTTGTGACGGTAAATTTCGTACAAAAGACCCCTTCGAGGGCTGTTTCTTCCATCGGTTCGGATATGCTGGAGAAATCCTCCAGGTTCATCTCCTCGGATTTCTGGCTATAGACGACCGGTACGTCCAATCCCTTCCGGAGTCCCAACAGATTACAGATTTTCGCGATCAAATCCTCCAGAGATACCTTATTTCGTGGGACGATGGTATAGACGCCTGAGCTGGAGTCATATGCCTTGACGCCGGATGTGATGATTTTCAGCAATGGCGGCAATAGGTTTTGCCTATAATGAACATTGGTGAATTCCGTATGCGGAAAATCCACGTTCACGTAGCCGTTGGATGATATGGAGGACATAATTTTGCCGAAAATTCCTAACTCGTCGGCAGTCCCCTCCGGTAGGCGGACAACCCTAAACTTCGTGAAATACTTTCGACTCTGGTAATCGGCGAACTGCGCCGCCAACTCCCCCAGTCGCTGGGTGGCCCAGATCCAGTTAGTCTGTCGTGACGATCCCAGGCTGGACATGACGAACACCATGGGAATTCTACTGGACTGGGCGAATTGTATCAGCCGCTGTGTGTCCAGTACATTCTTCATGACCGTCTCTTTCAGATGATACTCCCCAAAATGCAGCGACTTTATGGGGATGTTATAGAAAAATATGTCCGGCTTCATCTCCTGCATCGGAAGAAGATCAAGATCGAAAATCTTCAGTCTGTAGTTTGCGTTGGCGCATCTGGTCTGTAGTTCCCGTTCCGCTTCCACCATCAATTTCTCGGATTCGCACAGCAGCGTTATGTCGGCAGGATTCACCAAAGAAATTGCGCACAGCAAATCCAGGATGCTTCCACGGCCGTCGTAGCAGATCCAAATCTTTTTCCCCTTGAAGACGGAGGACAGACCGCTTCTGTCCTGTGGCGAAACGTTCACCGGCTCAAAATCGGCGAAGGAAACCGGTAAGACGTTAAGAAATGCCGACGATTTACTCTGCCCTTGCTCCAGGAACGTATTCTTAACGGCTTTAAAGAGAGGAATCGAGTATTCGGCGGACAACCGCAAGAGCCGATCGAAATTTTCCGCATCCATCTCCCGGCTGTAGTACATCAGTCTTCTAGGAAATGGATAAAACGGGAGGCGATTTATTCTCCGCAGCCAGCGACACATTGCATCCATGGATTTCAAGGTGCTTATTTGCCCGTTTGGGCACTTTCCGCTGGACAGCACCAGCACTTCCAGTATCCGACGATCGGACGAGAGCCGTAGAAACTCCTTCGCCTCCTCTTCGTTCCCGCAGACGACGTAGATTGGGATGGAGGCGGAGAATAAACGGCAGCCGCGGATGTGTTCCAGCAGAATGAAAGTCACCATCATCATCAGCAGGATGCACACCAGAGCCATCCCAAACGGATTGTTCAAAAACAGCACCGGAGCCAGGCAGCTCATGACGCAGACGGCCACGCCGATGCGTGCCTTTTCCCCGATCCTCTCGACGAACCACACAAAGACGGCGCCGTAGGAGCACAACAACGAAAACACCTCCTTCAGAAATCGAAGAGCTTTGAACTCCGGATAGACGATTGCCGACGCGACCATATACGAGAAGATGAGCACCGAAAGATTTATGACATGGCAGCGGTATGGTTCTCGAATATCCACAGACTCAAGCAACTTCTTGGTGATTTCATAGGTCCTCAGAGCATATTTGCGCAGGACAGTAGCGCATTTCCCACTGAATATGCTGACGATGATTTTTTTAAGCAGAAAATTAAGCATTTTCTTGATATCTACTTCCTCGTGGGAAAGTATATTATATTTTTTGATGAGGGTACACATCTTGTTGAGCTTGAAGAATGAGCGAATTTAATGCCGTCGGCGTTGTGGGCGCCGGCAACTATGGAATGGCCATCGCCCAATGTTTCAGCAAAAAAGTCCTGGACGTCCTCCTCATAAGCAATTTGGAGGCGTCTCTGGATGGATTGAATGAACGCCTTCGGAACATCACATCAAATTCCGAATGTCGACTCGCGGACAACATAGGTTACACTGACGATTTTTCCCGAGCCGGCGGCTGCGCTCTCATCTTCATTGCTGTTCCAGCCGCCGCCGTCGCCGATGTTTGCCGACAGATTCGCGATTTCGGGATCGACGCGCCACTGGTCATTTGCTCCAAGGGGTTCGACGGAAAAAACGGCAGGCTTTTAAGTGCAGTTGTGGAAGAAATGCTTCCAAACCAGTTTCTGGTCCTCTCGGGACCGTCGTTTGCCGGAGAAATAGCCCGCGGGCTTCCGGCGGCGGTCAATGTGGCCGGGAAAGATCATGAATTGTCGGAGCGCGTGGCCGTTTCGCTATCGTCGGATTCCTTCAAAATCAAACCAATCGACGACTATATCGGTCTTCAAGTGTCCGGAGCCATGAAAAATGCTCTGGCGGTAGGCTGCGGCATTCTATCCGGACTAAATCTCGGAGAAAGCGCCGTGGCGCAGTTCATAGTCAACGGCTTTCGTGAGATGGGGGAGCTGGCGTTGGCCCTCGGCGGCCGACGGGAATCCTTCTGGGAAGTCGGTGGCCTCGGAGACGTAGTTCTGACCTGCACCAGCCGACAATCCCGTAACATCGCTCTTGGGAAGCATCTTGCCGTCGGCGGAGATCTGGACAGCGCCGCCGGCTGTCTAGCGGAAGGCGTCTTCACCATAAAGGCAGTTCCCGTTATTGAGAAAAAAAATGGTGTGAAATTGCCGCTGTTTTCCGAACTTCACTCCGTAGTCTACGGAAACAGAGATTTAAGAAAATTCTCCGTCGCCGTCCTCAAATAGTTCCTTGTACCGTTCGCCATAATTAGATGGGTGTCGGCCAGCAAGTCCACATTAAGCGAAACACAGAATCTCAGCTATCTTCAGTGTTTTTTCAATCGCCAAGGGTTGAATTCCCCGTGGCTTGCCACGAAAAAGAGAAAAAATCGAAATCTACCCAATACCCCGTCCGCTTGCGGCGGGGTTGTTTATTTCTAATTTTATCGTTCCGATTCTCTCCAGAAAATTTTCGTCATGGGAGATAATAATCATTGCCGCCGGATATTCGCGCAGAATTTCTATCAGATGATCCCGTGTTTCAAGATCGATGTTATTGGTTACTTCATCCAAAATCAGAAGCTTTGGCGGATTCGCTGCAATTTTCGCCAGCGACAGGCGGGCGCGCTCTCCTCCGGAGAGATTTTTGCTTTGCGCATTTGCCTCTTCGTTTTTGCGAAATAGAAAATCGTTCAAATGCTTACGGATTTCTGCATGAGTCCATGTCGGATTTGTATCCGAGATAATTTCAATGGCGGATTTTTCCGGATCAAGATTTCCGTAATGCTGATCCAAATATCCGATATCGCGTGGATTTGGAGCATCCCAATCTCCGGATTTTACGACACATTCATCTCCACAAATTGCCCTGATCAAAGTGGTTTTTCCGCAGCCGTTATCGCCGACGATGGCAAGGCGCTCCAGCGAATTTATCGACAGGTTTATATTTTGCAGAACGATTTTATCTCCGTATCTGACAGATCCATCGACAATTGACACAATGGCTTTATCGCCAACATCCTGATGAGACAAATGAAATTTCGGCACAATAATTTCCGGCAGACGAATTCCCGACAACCGCTCAGATAACTTTTGCTTTTTTTCGTCGACTGCCTTGAGTTTGTTGCCCTGAGATTTTTCAGCTTTCATGGCTTTCAAATCTCCGACGCTTTTCATCCATTTTTTATCGGCGACTTTTTTCTTGCCGGAGGATTTGCTTTTAGCGACGCGTTCCTGCTCCCATATCAGATTTTGATGCAGAGATTTTTTCTCACGCTCCAGCAATTCCAATTGACGCGTAATCAATTGGCGGCTACGATGCATTTCCTCAACATAATCATCGTACTTTCCGCGAAAAATCCGGATTTTCCCATCATCAATGTGCCAGAGAATATCGGTACAGCGACGTAGCAGCTCCCGATCATGAGTTGCAACGATCAAAGTACCAAAATATCCTTCCAACATGCGCATCAGACTTTGACGATTATGATGATCCAGATGATTGGTTGGCTCGTCCAGCAGCAGCATCGACGGATTTTTGCTCAGCGCCCGGGACAGAGCCCTGTTAAAACGCTCGCCGCCGCTCAGCGAAACGAAATCTTCGACGATTTGCGGAACATGAGCAATCGCAATACCGGGATTTTGCTCAAAAATCATTTTCAGCAGCGACGACTTCCCGCTGCCGTTTCTGCCGATGATTCCTACGCGATCGCCAAACGAAATCTTCGTCGAAAAATTTTCAAAACATATTTTATGGGGAAAAGGTAAACTGAAATCCTTTATTTGAATCGGATTATGCATGATACTTCTCTCTAAATTTTTCGCACAACGGACTCGATATTTTTTCCGCCCCGAGCAAGGCAATTTAGTTGAGAATTTTCATGATACCGATGACTCCTAATTAACTTTCAGGATATTCTATATTATTGCCGAAAACAGCTCAAGCCTGCGCAGCGAATTATCTTATTGAGCAAAAATCCCATCGTTATTCAGGAAATGATGATTTCGGCGATCAAATATTTCTCCAACTCGCCGTTTACTGCCATCATGTAGCCAAAGAAATATTTCAGGCAGAAGATTGTCATAACAACGACCAAAGTTTCGCAGGGTCCTTTTATGAATACATATGATTTTTCTACTTTCAGCGATTCTCTTTTGAGAAAAAAATACGAAAACGCCAGGCCGATAAACATTGCAACGGAAAAGATCATGCAGATATCCAATCTCCATATCGCAACCAATCTGGCCAGGAATAGTGCGAAAAAAAATTCAGGCATAAAGAACATTTTTCCGATGTGCATTTTTCTGTCTTTGGTTGCTCTGATTCCGATAAATATCAGATAAGCGAAAACAAAAAACATCTATGGCGGGGTTCCGAATAGAATTTTAAAAAAGGCATTACAACAACTTTCATTTCCAGAAGTCCTACTGACAGACGTTTTTGTATCCATGAACTTTCATCCATTCTTTTATCACGTTCAAAAAATAGGGAATTGCTTTTTGATCGAGATTTTCAAAAATTTCCACTTTCGCTTCCGATTCCGAAACAATAAAAATATCTGCGTATCCGATGATTGCCACGCCGCTGTATAGGACGGAGTGTTCATGATTTGAATCGTCGAAACTTTCAGGAGT
>JAITAU010000013.1 GCA_031283965.1 Holosporaceae bacterium
CTGGAAATTGAGGAAGAATTGCCGGAATTGCGGTCGGCTGGAAGCCCGTCCCAGCTGGTGGGTGCGAAAATCTCGAAGGAATTCAAGAAAGTACGCCATGCGGTGGAGATGCTATCTCTGGAAAATGCCTTCGACGAGGAGGATATCTCCAATTTTTTCGACCGTGTCCGGAGATTGGCCAACCGGGACGTGGAATTTGTGCTGGAGCCGAAGTTGGACGGCCTCTCCGCCTCAATCGTTTACAAAAATGGAGATTTGGCCTCCGCCGCCACCAGGGGAGACGGCTCCGTCGGTGAAGACGTCACCAAAAATATTCTCACATTTTCCGATGTCCCAAAGAAAATAGACCAGAGTGGTTCGCTGGAGGTGCGTGGAGAGGTGGTGATGCTGAAATCCAACTTCCAGGAGCTAAATCGCCGGCGGGAGATGAATGGCGAGAAGCTCTTCGCCAATCCCCGCAACGCCGCCGCCGGCTCTCTGAGACAATTGAATGCCGCCGTCACAGCCGGCAGGAATCTGCGGTTTTTCGCCTACGGAGCCATCGGTGACGAAAGAAAATTTTCTACCCAGATGGAGGTGCTGGATTTCCTCCGGAGATTGGGATTTACGGTTTCCGACAGGGTAAAACTTTGCAGAAATCAGCCGGAGGCTCTGGAGTTCTACTACCACATGGAGAAGCTCAGGGCTGAGTTGGAGTACGACGTCGACGGAGTCGTCTACAAGACCAATGATCTGGCGGTGCAGGAGGAGCTGGGGGCCTCCTCCAAGTGCCCCCGCCATTCCATCGCCCATAAATTTCCGGCCGAGAGGGCTCAGACCAGCGTTCTGAACATAACCGTCCAGGTGGGGCGGACCGGCAATATCACACCCATAGCGGAATTGAAGCCGGTGACGGTGGGTGGAGTCGTTGTGTCGCGGGCGACGTTGCACAATAGGGACGAGCTGGAGAAGCGCGACATTCGCGTCGGGGATCGGATCGTTCTCCAGCGGGCAGGGGACGTCATCCCACAGGTGTTGTATCCGATACTAGAGGAGCGCCCCGCGGATTCCAAAATCTATCAATTCCCCATCAGCTGTCCATCCTGTGGAACGCCGTTGGTCAGAAGGGAGAACGAGGTCGCAATTCGGTGTCCGAATGCCCTCTGCGAGGGGCAGCGGATTGAGCGGCTGATTCATTTTGTTTCCAAACACGCATTTGATATAGACGGACTAGGCGAGCAGAACATGCGATTTTTCTTCCGCCGTAATATTATAGTGGGTCCGGAGGATATCTTCCGTCTGAGGGATAAGCGACTGGAGTTGCGGCTGGAGCAGGAGGCCGGCTGGGGAAAACAATCGGTGCAGAATCTCTTCGAATCCATTGAAAAATCAAAAACCATTTCCCTGGATAGATTCATTTATGCTCTGGGAATTCCGCAGGTCGGCCGCGCCGTGTCGCGGCTGGTGGCGAATTTCTTCCGCACCTATGACGAGTTCCTGAAATGCATTCTAAATCGGCAGACGGAAAGGCTATATGAAATTGACGGCGTCGGCCCCTCCATCCTGGATGACTTCAATGCTTTTTTTAGCAATGAAGATAATCTTAATCAGTTGAAGGAATTAGCCGGGGACGGCGTTTCAGCCGGCGTCGTTACCGTCGTCGGCGTGGAAACACACAGAGACGCCCCTTGGGCCGGCATGTCTGTGGTCTTCACCGGTAGTCTTCGGAATTTTTCCCGTGGAGACGTCCAGAAGATGGCCGAAAGACTCGGGGCCCGCGTCTCCTCCTCCATTTCGGCGAAGACGTCGCTGGTGGTGGCTGGGGAAAACGCCGGCCAAAAGTTGGATAAAGCTCAAAAATTAGGCTTAAAGATTCTCTCCGAAGAGGATTTTTTAAAAATCATAGAAAAAAGATAAAAATTTTGAAAGATTAACCTTTCATAAAAAACTTCTGTAGCAGAATCCGACCTGAGCAGTGGATTTTTTGTGTTATGTCTTTTTTGGGTAACGCCGTAAAGCTCATCAATTTCAGGAATGGTATCAGGGGTTGGAAGAGTCCTGTGGCCGGAGGGAGCGACGTCGACGTCTCTTCGACCCAAAATATGGATTTCGACTTCTCCATCCGCGATTATGCGAAGGAATCCTTTCTGGTTCTCATAAAGAAGCCTTTGTCCCGGTATATGCTGAAGTTCATGAGGATCGCCTCTCTGACAATCAGCGGCATACTGTGCGGAGTAGTGGTGGCCGTCGTCTGCGTCGCCATATTTCTGCAGTTCGGCTCCATCGGTAGTACGTTGCTGTCGTCGCTGGTGGTTAACGAGTTAGAAAGTTTGCTGCCGGACATGGACATATCTGTGAAATCAACCATGCTGCGAAAAAATCTCGATACCGGCTCCATTGAAATAGCCATAAAGAAGTTGAAATTGGATGATATGGCCATACACAAGCTCTCCATTCTTCCTGATTATCTCGCTTCCCTGAAGCAGCAGCGACTCGTGATGAGGACAGTCTATCTGGAGGCTCCCAAGATCGAGGTAAATTTCTTCAGTAATCTCAAGCTTACTTCCTTCAACCCGAATTTTGAAAAGCGCGGGAGCAACAAAGAGAACAAGGAACTCTTCGAGCCGGCGTCCGTCATCGACAGTTTGAGAAGACTCATGAACGGCGTAACCGTCAAGCTTATCAACGCCGATGTTTCCATCGGAATAAACGACACGAACTGGCAGCTGAAGAATCTGTATTGCGAGCATAAGATGGGGGATAAATTCCCATCGATGATCGATTGCTCTTTGGTGATGCCGGAGCAGCTATACACTACTAATGTCGGAATTATCAGAAATGGCTTCGGGAAAAAATGCACCTACGATGTGAAACTGGGAGCCATCAATCCCACCATCATGTACAACAAACTCATCGGCAGCGATCTGGTGTTGGATAGAAAGCTATTGGCCATGATCGACGGCTATAATCTCCCGGTTTCCGGCCACATAAAACTGAACTTCAATGAAGATGATCTGGTGGACGGAGATTTTGATCTTGTTGGTTCCACCGGAGCCATTAAACTGCCAGTGAAAAATACTCTGTCCTTGAACTTAGGGAAGAGAATAGACAGCGGCAGCATCTCAGGCTCCTTCTCTCCCAGCAGAGCCAAAATAAATTCCCTAAACATCATGTACGGGAACTCTGGCGTGCAGTTTACGGGCATAGACGTGCCTCTGAATGAGTACAAATTTCTTGATGTGGCCAACATAGACGGGACTCTGAGCCTGACGAACATCGACGTGCACGAGATCGATTCGCTGTTGCCGGATAACATCTCCCGATCGGCGATTCCGATTTTCAAGAACTATCTGCCGGGGTTCAAATTGGAGTTATTTAAAATCGACCTGCGTGGGCCGATAGGTTTCGGAGACAGAGAAAACAACGGCGTCATCATGGTGGATCACGGCGTCTTTAGGATCAAGAATGCGAAGGTTTCCTTTGGGGACAGCATCATCAGCAACATAGACGCCTCCGGCAGCATTTCCGACGACGGGTTTGATATCAAATTAACGGGAGCGAATTTCAAAAACGCGAAGGTCAACAACGGGATATTCTTCCTATCCAAAAAAGATAATTCCCTGATAGGCCGGGTGAATGTCGACATTAAAATCGATGAAATTTCCTCGTATCTCCGGAATATTTCACCAAAATTGGCGTCATTACCTCTGGAAAAGCTCAACATCGGCGGCGTAGCCAACATGAATCTGAAGCTGGTGCGCTCTCAGGTGGATCCGGAAATCAAGAAAAACCTGCCGTTTCGGGTGGTGGAGGGGTCCGGTATTGTGAAATCCAGCGATAATTCGAAGGAATTGAAGATATCCTGGGACAAAAATGGCCTGTCCGCCAGCGGCGACGTCAGGTCCGGCGAAAGCAACATCAGCCTGAGGGTGGAGGAAGATTTTGCTAATAATTCCGGCGTTGGATCCTACAGTTTCACTTCTAACTCAGCCTTTTTAAAGGCATTGGCGCCCAATTTCCGCGGAATTTGCGACGGCAATTTCACCCTAAAGATCAATTCCTCCTGGGAGGGAGCGAAGGAGGAGGGGGATATATCCCTGGATCTGAAAAACGCCACCATGTTGCTGCCGATGGTGGGACATATGAAGCAGAGGGCAGATGACGGCGTCTTTACGGCGCATTTGGTGAAGGACAATGGGAAGCTAGAATTCTCGAACATGTGTCTAAGAACAAAAGAAAGCCGCATAAACGGCAACATGCTCATGGACGACGCCGGCAACATACTCCGCTGCGCCTTCGATAAGTTCGACGTCAACGACTGTTCCGCCAAGATAAACATTCTGCGAGATGACGATGGAAAGGTGTTGTTCTCCGCCGTCGGCGATGGTCTAAACGCCAGCAAAGCCATCAGCGCTCTGGATCAGCTGGATAAAAATACCCTGATATCGGCCTACATTGATCTGAAAGAAATGGTGATCTCCAGGATACATAGGGTGAAAAATGTGAAGGGTAATTTCGACATAAAGAAGGGAAGAATCACCGGAGGCTCCTGCTACGCGGTGATAAACCAGGACACCACGGTGGCCCTTACTTCGAAGGACATAGATGGCGGCAACGACAGCATGATCTCTCTGTCCTTCTCCAACGCCGGCGAACTCCTGAAGTATCTAAAAATCACAGACACGGTGAAGGGGGGCAGCATCAACGTGGTGTTAAAAATCTCGAAGAATGCTGATCAATCCCTCTCCGGAGCCTTCGAGATGAATGATTTCATCGTCAAAAATAACGCCCATCTGATGAAGTTGGTGTATCTCTCCTCCAACAGCTGGCTGCCAAACTCAGACAACGTGGCCCTGTGCTTCAATTTGTGCGACGGAAATTTCACCATCGCCGACAACCAAATAAACGCCACCGGCAGAGCCATCAGTCCCAACATCGGGATCTTCTTCAACGGGAGCTACGATCGGCTAAGCGATAACTTCGACGTCTCCGGAGTCTCTCTACCAATGTCATCTGTGTTGAATAACTACGGGAACAGCGGCGAGTCCTTGGCGGCCAACTACACCTTCACGGGTCCTCTGGAGAATCCGATTGTGTCCGTGAAACCAATGAGATTGATGTCCAACTACGATCTGAACGAAATGTTCGGGCATGTGCTGCCGGTGGCCATATCCTCCGATCACACTGGCTGCGCTCCTACCGGAGAGAGCCTCTCGGATCCATTCTCCAAAAACGCCTTCGACGTAAACGTTTCCGAAACGCCGAAAGCGAACGCCCATAGAAATCTGGAACACAGCACCGATAAAAAATTCGGCGTGAAGATAACCAGGGGTAGCAAAAAAACCTAGACAGGTTTGGGGGACGTCTAAAGGACGGCGCGTCATTCGATGATGACCAACAGATGCCTCTTCTTTCCGCAGGATAGCTTCAGAAAATCTCCGGCGACGACGGTTTCTGGAATTCTGTAATTTTCATCCGCCTGCCGGTCGTTCACCTGGACTCCGCCGCCCCGCAGCAGTCGCTTTGCGTCGCCCCTGGAGCCGCACTCGCCGCTTTCCACCAGGATATCCACCAGAGAAATCCCCTCGGCCTTCGATCTCTCCAAATGATATCTTGGAATAGACGAAAGGGAGGAGGGATCGCCGCCGGCGACGCCAAAAATACCAGAGGTGGTTTGATGTATGGCGGAGAGGGAATCCCGCCCGTGGGCAATGGCGGTAACTTCGTTCGCCAACAGGATCTTCAGGTCATTCAGCTCCTGCCCCTGAACGGATTCCATCCGGCGAATCTCCTCCAACTCGATGTCGGTGAAGAGGTACAGCAGTTTTATCACGTCGGCGTCGTTCACATTCCGCCAGTACTGCCAGAAATCGTACGGCGGCAGTAAATCTTCGGACAGCCAGACGGCTCCGGCGGCTGTTTTCCCCATTTTCTTGCCGTCTGAGGTGATGAGGAGTGGATTCGTGAAGCCGAAAACCTCATTCCCGGCTTTTTTGCGAATCAACTCCACGCCGCAGACGATGTTCCCCCACTGATCCTGACCGCCGAACTGAATGCGGCAGCCCATGTCCGTCCACAGCCGATAAAAATCGTAGGCCTGCAGGATCATGTAGTTGAATTCCAGGAAGCTAAGAGAGTCATTCTCGGTCAATTTCGTCTTTACGGAGTCGAACCCGATCATGCGGTTGATGGAGAAATATTTTCCCACTTCACGCAGGAAGGGGACGTATTCCAGCCGGTCCAGCCAGTCGGCGTTGTTGACCAGCGCCGCCTCCGACTTTCCGTCCCCGAATTTCAGGAATGGCCTGAGGCAGGATTTTATACCCTGCAGATTCTCCTGGATCTCCTCGTCGGTCAAAATCGGCCGGGCGGCGCTCTTGAACGACGGGTCTCCGATCTTGGTGGTGCCGCCGCCCATCAGCAGAATGGGCCGATGGCCGTGTTTCTGGAACAATCTCAGCAAAAATATCGGAATCAGGTGACCGACGTGGAGACTTTTGGCGGTGACGTCGAATCCCAGATAGCCAAGTCTTCCCTTCGCCGTCAGGAATTCGTCCATGGCGTCGAGATTGGTGGATTGGTAGAAAAATCCACGGGCGGAGGCTTCGTTCAGGAATGAGGACTTGTATTTCATGGCGTTTCGGAGGATCACTTGGGCAACTGGATTTTTATAGCAGATTCCGCCGGCGGATTCCAAGGAAATCGTCCGGATTTCCGAGAGCGTCGCGCGATGTATTTTTCGCAATGGAAATTTACTCCGGCGTACCATCGAAGACTTTTCCATTCCAGGTCCACGAATTTGCCATCGTCGTAGGTGATCACTTGCAAATCACTAACACCATCCGGAACGTTTTGCGGGACCCAGTTTAGGCCGTCCTGGCTGATGTAGATCGCTCATTTCCAGCATATGCCGCCAACGGCGGCGAAACGTGTAACTTTTTGGAAAAAATTTAAAAAAAAACACTTGACAGGCCGCTTGAGTTTTACATATTTTATGGAAGGATTTTGTTTGTGGAGGTATAAAATGAAAAAAACGATTTTGCTTTCTAGGGCGCTATTGTTGGGCTACGCGATGCTGGGAGGCGACGCGTGCTCGATGACGTGGGACACGAATGACCGATATTACCAGGATATGATGCGCTACCGGGAAAACATGTATGGAGCCAACAGTACGGAGAATGTTGGTAAGAGCTATCTCGTAATGGCGTTGTTTAATGAAGTCTATGGGACTGCGGTTGCCACTGATAGAGACACGCTGGTCCAGAGAGCAGTAAATGCAGCAACCAGGCTCCCAAATGACGAAAGTGCAGAGTACCTCGACGGAATTGCTAGCGCCATAGATATTGCCGTCGGTGCTTATACCATAGAGAACGTCGAACTGCACGATAATATCATGTCGGATATTTCTGCAGCGTTTTTAGTGATAAATGGCTATCAGTCTCTGGCTGGCGCGGTCGCGTGTTATAAGTGGGGTAGGTTTTAGACGTGGAGATTGTTCGACAAAGCGATTTGCTCGGATCCAATCCGGTCGAACGTCCCACCCGCTGCATTTTCCGCGTGACTGACGGGGAAACAGTTGCTATCATCCTCCCGTAGTGGCCGTAGTTGACGGTCGGCGTCGTGGATTGTCGGAAATGCTGGAAAAAATATTCGATCCCCAATCTTTTGGGCAAAAATTCTCCTTCGACGCCGAGGCTGCCGTCCGTAGATCTGGTGGCGAGCCCTTTATGATTCTGTTGCCTCCGCCCAACGTGACCGGATCGCTCCACATCGGCCATGCCCTCTGCTATACCCTCCAGGACGTTTTGGCGAGGTACAAGAGGCTACGCGGATGTGACGTACTGTTTCAGCCTGGGTTGGATCACGCCGGCATCGTCACCCAGCTGTTGGTGGAAAAGCAGCTGCAGGAGCAGGGGGTGGAGCGCAAAAACCTCGCTCGCGAGGAGTTTCTAAACGAGGTCTGGCGCTGGAAGGAAAATTCCGGCGGCCTGATTCTGGAGCAGATGAAGGTGCTCGGCGTTTCCTGCGACTTTTCCCGCCTGCGGTTCACCATGGACGACGGCGGTCGGAGGGCCGTCACGAAAATGTTCGTGGGATTGTTCAGGGATGGGCTGATATACCGGGAAAAGAAGATGGTCAACTGGGACCCTCGCATCGGATCCGCCATATCTGACCTGGAGGTGGTGGAAAAGGAGGTGGAGGGCCATCTGTGGCGCCTGAAATATCCGCTTGAGGACGGGAGCGGCTCCATAACCGTCGCCACCACCAGGCCGGAGACCATGTTCGGCGACGTGGCGGTGGCCGTGAATCCCAACGACGTCCGATACAGGCGTCTGGTGGGAAAAAACGTCGTCGTGCCGCTGGCGGGGCGTGTCGTCCCCATCATTGCCGACGAATATGCTGATATGGAGAAGGGAACGGGGGCAGTGAAAATCACGCCGGCCCACGATTTCAACGACTTCGACGTCGGGCAGCGCCACAGTCTCCCCATCATTGACGTAATGGACGGTCTCTGTCGGCTGAACGACGCCGTGCCCGAGGCCTTCCGCTGGATGGATCGCTTCGAAGCCCGCAAAAAAGTCGTCGAGACTCTGGAAAACGCCGGTCTGGTGGAGAAAGTCGAGGCCATAAAGCAGACGATACCCTTCGGCGACCGCTCCGGAGTCGTGCTGGAACCGAAAATTACATACCAGTGGTTCGTGGACGCCAAGAAATTATCCATTCCGGCCATCGAAGCGGTCCAGGACGGGAGAGTCAAGTTCATCCCGAAGCATTGGGAGAATCTGTATTTCGAATGGCTGAACAACATAAGACCCTGGTGCATTTCCCGCCAAATCTGGTGGGGTCATCGCATTCCCGCCTGGTATGGGCCGGACGGACATATTTTCGTCGAGGAAAATTCGGAGAACGCCCAAAAAGCCGCGGCGGAATTCTACGGGACGGATGGCATGACTCTGGTTCAGGATGAAGATGTGCTGGACACCTGGTTCTCCTCCGGCATGTGGCCATTCGTCACGCTGGGGTGGCCGGATGAGACGCCGGACATGGCCCGCTACTATTCGAAATGCATCATTGTCACCGGCTTCGACATAATCTTTTTCTGGGTGGCTCGCATGATCATGATGGGCGTCCACGCCAACGGCGCCGTGCCATTCTCCCACATATATATCCACGGACTGGTGCGGGACGAAAAGGGCCAGAAAATGTCCAAGTCCAAGAAAAACGTCATCGATCCGCTGGAGTTGTGTCGCCAATACGGCGCGGACGCGGTACGTTACACCATCGCCTCCATGGCCTCTCCCGGGAGAAACATAAAAATGAACAGCCGCCTGGTGGAAGGCGGCAGAAATTTCCTTACGAAACTCTGGAATGTCGTTCGATTCGCCCAGATGCATCGATGTGTCTTCGATCCCCGGTTCGACGTGGGCAGCGTGACAAGCCCCATCGCCCGTTGGATTGTATCTTCCGTGGGGAAAATGCTGGAGGATCTGGAGCAATCCATTGAGAATTACCGCTTCGACGAGGCCGTTCGACACGTGCACCGCTGCATCTGGAATTCCTTCTGCGATTGGTACATGGAGTTCATCAAGCCAATCCTCCAGGGACCGCCGTCGGCGGAGTCCCGTGAGCTGGCGAACACCAGCGCCTGGGCCATCCTGCAGTTCACCCGCGTTCTCTACCCGATCGCTCCCTTCATCGCCAAAGAATTGAGTCTGGAGTTGGGGGTGGAGGATATCCAATGGCCGGATCAGGTGAAAATCAGCGACGACTGGGAGGAGTCCATAGGGACGGTGGAGTTCTTGAAGAACGTCATCGCCTCCGTGAGGTCCACGCGGCAATATTTGCAGATACCGGTTGGCGAGAGGCTGAGCATATGGCTGGAGGCGGCTGGCCCCGGTCGGCAGGAATTTCTGGAGCGTCACGGCGAAATTCTGCGGCGAATGGCCGGAGTCGTGGTGGAAAACACAACCGGCGGCGACGTGGCCATCGCCATTGACGGAGCCGTTCTCCATATCGGAGTTGGCGGAAAAATCAACGTTGGCGAAGAAAGGAAGAGATTGACGGCGGAATCCTCTGAATTGGCCAAATTCCGTCGGGAGGCGGCGGCGAGGCTGGAGAATGACGACTTCCTGCGGAAAGCCTCCGAAGAGGTGATTCTGGAGCACCGGGAGAGGATTGTCCATCTGGATGAAAAAATCGAAAACATTGGTCGCATTTTGCGGAGTCTTGAAGACTAACCCATGGCGCGCTACAGGATAATCGTCGAGTACGATGGCTCTCCGTTTCACGGCTGGCAGCGGCAGGAGAACTACGACACCGTCCAGCAGCGGCTGGAGGAGGCGATTTCTCCAATGGTTCCCGGGCGGACGGTGATGCATGGGGCCGGAAGGACCGACGCCGGCGTTCATGCCTTCGGACAGGCGGCTCATTTCGACGTTTCCGGCGATTTCGAATGCTTTCGGATTCAGGAATGCATGAACGCCCATTTGGTGGAGGCGCCCATCACGGTGTTGTCGGTGGAAAAAGTCGCCGACGACTTCGACGCTCGGTTCGGCGCCGTCGAGAGATCCTATCTCTATCGCATATTGAATCGCCGACCGAAGCCGTCTCTGGAGATAAATCGAGCCTGGCATGTGGTGCAGGCGCTTGATGCGGATAGAATGCACAGAGCGGCGCAGCATCTGGTGGGAAATCACGATTTTTCCACCTTCCGGGCTGCAAATTGCATAGCGAAATCTCCGCTAAAAACGCTGAACAGCATATCCGTGCGGCGGGACGGCGATTTGGTGCTGCTGGAAGTGGCTGCTCGCTCGTTCCTCTACCATCAGGTGCGCAACATCGTCGGGTCTTTGTGCTTTGTGGGTGCCGGCCGCTGGTCCGAGGAGGATTTTGTGGAAATTTTTTTAGCAAAAGATAGAAAAAGGGCCGGTCCCACCGCTCCAGCCTGCGGTCTGTATTTTTCATGGGTAAGATATTGAGTTGATTGACAACGATCTCTTAAAACTTTCCTTACCATTTGAACTGTAGAATAATCTTTGGGATTTCAGTTGAGAAAACGCGGATGGTCTCCAACTACTCGCTCAATAACATTGGTAATACTCTGTTGAGTCGTGGGTTATTAACGCAGGAGCAGATCAAAGTCATAGTGAAATGCCAGGAACACTCCAATCTGCTGTTTGGCCAATTGGCGGTGAATCTTGGATTTCTGAAAGAAAATGCGCTGATTAAAATTTTATCGGATATGTATCTGATAGATGCAATAGACCTGGAGTTCACCTACGTCAACCGTGAAATATTGTCGTTGCTGGACTATGAGACCGCATCTTCCTGCCGAGCCATACCATTTTCCCTGAAGGGCGATCATGTGCATATCGCCATCTCAGATCCAGGCAATCTGCGCGCCGTAGACGCCGTGAGGGCGCGTCTTAGGAACCGGCAGGTGAAATTTTTCCTCGCCAAAGAAAGCGAAATTTCCAGATTTCTGGAAATCATGAAATGCAGTCTGGAGTCTCTGGAGCAGGACCCACTTTTTCTGCTCAACAAAATCATCTTCAACGCCGTCGAGAAAAAAGCCAGTGACGTCCATTTTGAGCCACACGAAAATTTCCTGCGAGTGCGGCTGAGAATAGACGGGATTTTGCAGGTTCTGCAGACGGTGGATCTGGAATCCTGGATGCGCATCAGGTCGAAGCTGAAGTTGATGGCGAATTTGAACATCACCGAAAATCGCCGCCCCCAAAGCGGGCACACTCGCATATCCATCGCCGGAAAGACCATAGATCTCAGGATATCCACCCATCCGGGAATCCACGGCGAAAATTTCGTAACAAGGATTTTCGATCTTGCGGACGGGGTTAGGCCCCTTTCTCAATTGGGATTTTCGAAGGAGGATTACACCTGGCTGAAGACGGCGATTTCACGCGCCAGTGGAATTTTCATCATAGTGGGGCCCACGGGCTCCGGAAAAACCACGACCCTATACTCGCTGCTGAAGGAGATAAACTCGTGCGCCGTCAACATAATGACGCTGGAGGATCCGGTTGAATACCAGATCAACGGCGTCAAGCAGCTGGATCTGCGGGACGAGGGGATTTTGTCCTTCTCCGATGGAGTGCGGTCCATCCTGAGGCAGGATCCGGACGTCATGTTGATCGGCGAAATTCGAGATGAGGTGACGGCGGCCACCGCCATCAGGGCTTCTCTTACTGGCCGATTGGTACTGGCGACGCTGCACGCATCAACCCCTCTCGAGGGGCTTCGGCGACTGGTGGATCTGGGCCTGAAGCCGGCGGATTTCATCCCATCTCTCGTCGGTATATTTTCCCAACGGCTGGTCCGACGTCTGGATCACGGCGAATATCAGGGCAGATTTCCCATAGTGGAATACATATATTTCAGCAAACAGATGAGGAAGGATATCCTGCGGCGCGAGGATATAACCACCTGTAAAGTCGATAAAAGTTTCTCCATCTCGGCGACGGCGGCCGTCGAAAACGGCCTGACCGATCTGGAGGAAATCAAGAGGGTCATGGGTGATGCCTATCTATGAATATCAGGTACTGACGAAGGATGGTCTGAGGAAGAATGGCTCGCTGATGGCGGAAAGCTACGGGCACGCCCACGGCCATCTCCTGCAAAAACAACAGCATCCCATTCGCCTGAAAAGGGTATATTTCCCATCCCGAAGGGTGAACGTCGAGGATCTTCTGATGTTCTTTCTCCACATGGATTTTCAGCTGAAGTGCCGAGTGGGGATCGACGAGGCCATCGAATCGTTTATTGATTTTCATGGCAACAAAATTCTAAGCGCCTCTCTTGCAGAAGCGCTTGAGGCATTGAAAAACGGCGAGGGCATAGGGGCCTCCTTTGAAAAATGCGGGAATATCTTCGATGGGGTGACCGTTGGGCTGCTGAAATCTGCGGAAAAAACCGGAAGAACGTCGGAGGTGATTTTGAACGTCTTGGATTTCCTGAAGCTCCAGGCCAACTGGAAAAATAATCTCAGGCGCACCGTCGCCTATCCGATTTTCATGGCCGCGGTGGCGATTTTGGTGCTGATTTTAAGTGTTGGGATTCTGGGGCCGCAGGTGGCGGCGCTGGTGCAAAATTTCAACGGCGAAATGCCGGCGTTGACGAAGTTCACACTGGAATTACTGCCGAAAATATCCATTGTTGCCGGGCATCTGCTGCCGCCGGCTTCGGTTCTCGTCGCTCTGCTTTTTCTTCGGGAAAAAGGCCGAGAAATCCTTTCACAAATACTCCTCAAAACACCAAAAATCGGCGCCCTGATCACAAAAATCTCCCTGTGGCAGTTCTGCAAAATTCTCCACATCGCTCTGGAGGCGAAGCTGGACTTTGTGGAAGCGCTGGATCTGGCCATTGAATCCGTGACGATTAAAAACCTGAGAAATGAACTGAAAAACGTCCGCGAGCGGGTGATCGAGGGCCATAAAATATCAGAATCATTCTCCAGAACGAGATTCATAAAGGGAAATTTCCTCGTGGCGCTTCGGGTGGGCGAAGAAGGCAACAATCTGGCCTCCAGCTTCGGCCACATGAGCGAAACCCAATACCGCGAATTGCAGTTCGACGTCAGGTCGCTTGGGCAATTTCTCGGGGTCGGGTTGACGGTTTTCACCGGTTTCATCCTCATCTTCATTCTGTGCAGCTTGTTTTATCCCATCTACAGCTATGTGGAAATGGCCGGAGCTTGACTTCAAATGTATGCCCTATGCAGAGAAACGGAAATCAGAATTTTTGGGGAGGAGGGAATGGTTCGCCTCCGGCGGGATGATTTTTTGTCCGGGCAGGGGGATTATCACGTTGTCCTCGATCTGGCCGGCGTCGATTTTTCGCTGGAAAAGCTGAGCAACTGCTCCCTTTGGGACGCCCACAGAATTCTCCACCGTCAGAAGGCGGCGCTGTCCGCAGAAGAGAACGCTTTTCTTGTGCCGTCGGATCGCCGGAGCTTCTGGAGCTTTTATAGCCGCAGAACTCGCCGCATTCAGAAAATCTCGATGAAAAATTGCGAATTGTTTCCGCAGCTGTGGCGCAAAGACGGAATATTCCTGATGGAAAATGTCATCGCGGAATTCTGCCGAAGCCGAGCCGCCCTGAAGGAGGAATCCTGGTGGCTGTACGCGGCGAAGCATCCATCAGTTGGAGTGAGGATCGTCGCCGGCGTCGGTCGCGGCATAGTTCTGTCCAGATTTTTGGGCCGGAACGACGTCGACGCGCCGGCGGAGGCTCTGAAAACCATCGTCTATCTGAAGAGATTCGGGCTGGAGGGGGAGGTGGACGTCATCACTCCGCTGGAGGATGTCGCCGCCAATCTGGAGAAAAATAAATTCTGCAAAGTGTTTCGGTTGAGGAGACGTCATGAGTCGGCTTTGATGGAATTTCTGTCCCGAAACCGGACTATCGAAAGGATGTTTGTTGGCGGCAACGCGCTGGAGCGTCTCTTCGGCGCCAAAAGATTTTGTCTGCTGCAGTGCTGTTGCTTTTCTGCTTTCGTCATTGGTTTGCTGGTTCTCGGCGACGCCGTTGATGGGGAGAAAAAGCTGCTGGCTGCTCTGGAGAAAAGTCGCGCCATCGGCGAAAAGAATCTGGTTATCGAAGTGAACGCAGACAATTTTACGCTTGTAAAACAGATGATTACGGATTTTGGGGACTGTGGTAATCCCATCGGTCTCCTGACGGAAATATCCCGGCTTTGCGGCAAAAATAAAATTCAACCGGAGCGGATGTGGATGGAAAACTCCGGATCGGCGAAGCTGAAGACTCTTTTGGAGCTGGAACAATTTGAGGAGCTCCAAAAATTCTCTCATGAAAAACTAGAGCTGCGGGTGGAAAAACTCGCTTCATCGCAGGAGGAGTATGAAGAATTGGGTATTAATAAAAAACTTGGCGCCATCATATGCATAAAAGCAAAATAAAAGCAGTAGTTTCGCTGCTGTTAACGACGATCGCGGGATTTTTATGCTTCGATAAATTCATGCAATTCAATGAGTTAAGAGAGAGAAAACAAATACTATCGGAAAAAAACGCCGCCATGGAGGAATTGGCGGAGGCCGTCCGAGCCATTCCGACGGATGATTTAAAATCCGCCGACAAAATCTTCGCTTCGGATGCTGACCACAAGGTCTTTCTGAAAAAAACAGCCGGAAGGTTCGCCCTGAACAAAGTATTTTTCAGAATAAATCCCGACGGGCGGGTGGAGGTAAAATTTAACTCCTTTGCCGAGGGACAAATTTTCGCCTTCATCGACGCCCTGTGGCGGGAGTCCGGCGGGCTGGTGAAATTCGAATCCATAAAAATGGCCAAAGCGCCGGAGGGCGACTTGGCGGTGAAATTGAACTATCTCATTGTTTCCATTGATAAAAAAATCGACCGCCACCGGGTCCACCTGAGTGAAACGAAATGCCGCCGCAGTCCAGAATCCATCGACTTATTCGGCGTCGCCGCGACTAAAACCCACAATCTGTCGTGTATTTTGGATAATTCCCGCGCCTACGTGAACGGCTCCTGGTACGGAGTCGGGGATAAAATAGACGGCTGGAAAATCCTGTCCATAAGGCAAAATTTCATTGAAATACAATCAGAAAACAAAAAATTGTCCCCACGACTGGGCGCCAGCTGGTGAGCGAAACCCACGACAGATGGCGCCGGAGATAAATGGTCGCCAGCTGCAGAGCGGCATGGTATAGTAAACTCGCTTTTCATTTACGAGATTTTCAAGCTTCCAGGATCTGAATCTTCAGCATTTTAGTGCAGTAAATGGAAAGCGAATCTACTATATTTAGGCGCCGCCAACAATTCCTGATTTTCCGGCATTAATACTGAAAAAATAAGAGATTACCGACTGCGCCTAACGTCCGGACAACACAAATCCGGTTGCCTCAGTGGAGGGTGGTTGGGTCCCTCTCTATGCTCTAATGCTTGGTCTATTTATTCAAGGTTTCTTCGAAAAAAGAATTCCGTACTCTAGATTAAGTTCCCCCAGAATGGCAGTCGCACTGTGTGAATTAATATCAGGTCGTCCGGCGATTTTTTTAATTAAATTGCGGCCGCGTCTGTCGCGAGTTGTTTCCAGAATATCAGCGACCCTCTTTGGATTAAGGTCATTCTCCAAGAAAAGTCTATCTATCGTAGAGTTAAACATTGATTTACAACTAATTCTAAGTTCGCGTTGTCCTTCCGAAAAAGCTCCTGCAATAAGGGCTGGCTCAAACCACATACTAAGTGGGAGGCAATACAGGTTATTTTGAGTAAGATAGACATGAGTTGGGACTCCGCTATTCTCTTTTTTTTCAATAAGAGAAATAATAGACTCCGGCGTAAGTTTCCCTTTTTGCTCTTCGGCGAAAGAAATACTTGATTCTTCGGATGAAGAACAAACCGAACTTTCAGGCGTCGATTTACTACTGCTAGACGTGGCTATTGCATCATCATAGAATAGATCGATAGATTTAAACTTGTCGAGTAAGGATTGATAGCCGATTGAATCAGACGAGCTGGAGAGATTAAGACCGCCAATCGCCGTTGAAGACGAACTCGAAGACGAGCTTGAAGACTGCCAAATGTTGGTAATATCCAGACCGAAATCAGACCTTAACCAGGTTAATCCATCCTGTTCCTCCAGTTCCTTCAGTTGGTCTAATGAATACCCATTTTTCATTGCGTTGAAAAAGAAAGAGGCGCTGAGAGCCTTCGGGTCGCCATTTAGACGCATCAATTCTCTCAGGAGACTGTAACGAAAAATCATTTCGATAAGAAACTTTTTGTGCGGAAGCTCCTTTTTGTCCTGGTCTAGATTTCTAGAATTCAGAAAAAGATCAAACAGACTCTTACGCGACGTCCCCCTGCGGAAAAGCAGATCAATAGAAATATAGAACAATCCATTTTTCATCATAAAAATCTTCCTGCGAATGGTTCCATTATAGTTTTTGACAGCGTTATAAATATGGTCAAGCGGCGCAATCCTTTGCTCCTTAAAACGAAAATGTTTAATCCATATAAGCCATATTCCATCTACGCAGCACATTTCTGTAATATCCGAATTGGCTTTGAAAAACGTCGTCAACATCACATTAATATCCCGTTTCATGCCCAGCAGGCCGTTTGGGACGTTACATTTCCACTTTTCAATCTCTTTATTTATATCTTCCCGTGACATTGTTGCTACCACAGGCGTTTCCGTTTTCGACTTGGGCTCTGTTATGGTATTACCACCATCCATCGCCACCACGTCCGCCGTCGACGTCATGGACGCAATTCCCATCGCCAGGCTCAGACCCTTTATCGCTTTTTTCATGTTTTCCTTCTTTTTTATAAATAAACACATTCTTGATATAACGATTATAAGGAAAAAACACGAGAAGTAAATATCGATATTTTGGGAAAAATACGAAAGGCGCTGGAGGCGGCGTTCGATCACAATATTCGTCTGTAGCTCATTGCTTCGGTGACGTGTTCCCTTTCGATAGGACCGGATTTTACCAAATCCGCCAGAGTACGGGCAAGTTTTATGACGCGGTAATATCCGCGAGCCGAGATTTTTGCCCTATCGATGCACCTGTGGAGAATCTCTTTGGCTCCGTCCGTCAGATTGCTCTCCAGTTCATGGCCGTCGGCTTCGGCATTGGTGCAGAAGAAGAGATTTTTGTAGCGATCTCGTTGAATCTCCCGCGCCGCCATCACCCGCATCCGAATTGACGATGATTTTTCGATGTCCTCACGATTCTGGGTGAAATCCGCCGCCTTGACGTCCGGCACGTCGACGAAGAGGTCCATTCTGTCCAGGAGCGGCCCGGAAATTTTCCGCAGATAATCCTTGCCGCACTTGGGGGCAAGGTTACATTCCTTCTCGGCGTTGCCCAAATAGCCGCATCGGCATGGATTCATGGCGGCGATCAGTTGGATTCTGGCCGGATAGGTTACGTGGCTGTTGGCTCTGGCGATGGTGATGTTGCCGGTTTCCAGAGGCTGTCGCAGAGATTCTAGAGCAGCTCGGGAGAACTCCGGCAATTCATCCAGAAACAGCACGCCCCGGTGAGCCAAAGAGATTTCGCCTGGCTTGGCGTTGACTCCGCCGCCCACCAGCGCCACCAGAGAAGCCGAATGATGCGGCGCCCGGTATGGCCTCTCGGTGATGAGGCCCACGTTGCTCATCAGGCCAGCGAGGCTGTGGATCATGGTGACCTCCAGCGCCTCCTCCGACGTGATCGGCGGCATGATCCCAGGGATTCTGGCAGCCAAAATGGATTTTCCAACGCCCGGAGGGCCCAGCATCAGCACGTTGTGATTGCCGGCGGCGGCGATTTCCAGAGCTCGCTTGGCGGTCATCTGCCCCTTTATGTCGCTGAAGCAGCCGACGTTTGATGGTTTGAGCGTATGCTCGGAATTCTCCAACACCACCGAGGGCAGAATCTGCGTCCCTTTAAAATGGTTGATCAGGGAAAGGAGGTTCGGCGGAGCCAGTATGCGGTTATCTCCGGCCCATATCGCCTCCTGCGCCTGTCCCTCGGGGCATATGAGAATCTTGCCCCGGGATCGCGCCCAGATGGCCGCCGGCAGAACGCCCGGAACCCTCGCCACCGATCCGTTGAGCGAAAGCTCGCCGACGGCGATGGCGTTGTCCACTTCTTCCTGCGAAATAACCTCCATGGAAGTCAGGAGGGCGAGGGCGATGGGCAGATCGTAGTGGCTTCCCTCCTTCTGGACGTCCGCCGGAGCCAGATTCACGGTAATTCTCTTGGAGGGCAGGGCGATTCCCATGGAGTAAAGACAGGCGCGGATTCTTTCCCGCGACTCCGCCACAGTTTTATCCGGAAGTCCTACCACTGTGAAGGCCGGCAATCCACTCAACATCTGAATCTGCACGTCGATTTCTATGGTGTTGATCCCAAGAAACGAAACCGTTTTTATGTTGGCGTTCACCGCTGGGCTTTATCCTTCTTTTTGTTCAATTTGACGTAGGCGACGACTTTTTCCACACCGGAGGTGGTGCGGGCGTGATTAAAGACCACGGCACGTTCGTAGGCCGTTTGGGCGGTTCCGCAGATGTAGACGACGCCCCGCACCGTGGTGATATCATAGTTCATGGAATAGACGTTGCCGTCGCAGGAGAGAGCAGACTTGATGCGGGCGGTTATGCCGGAATCCGCAAAAAATTCCGAAGCGTTCGGAATATCCTGCACCCTCATTTCATCGTGGGCCTCCCGGCAGTCGTCGATGTTACGGATGATTTGCATGGCTTTTTCCCGCTGAGCTTCGCTTTTCATGTAA
>JAITAU010000042.1 GCA_031283965.1 Holosporaceae bacterium
GATTAAAAGTCAGATGCTCTACCAACTGAGCTAATTGCCCGAACAAAGAGACCGTTGCCTAGTGCGTCTTTCCCGCCGTCGACTTCATCGAAGCCGCTACTCGGATTCTCACGTGTCCAAAGTACGCGACGACACACGAGTGTCTATGGCGCTACGTGGCCATGATTTCTGCGAAAAACACATCATCGTGCAACGGTCTCACAAAACTCACAACATTACGCGGACAGATACAACCGGTAACGCCCACAGGTTATATTATAGACGCCGGGAAAAATCCATAGCATCTCTCTGTGGAACTACGCAATAAAAGATGGACCAATCACATGAATCTGTTGCCGCTCAGATGTTAACGAGGCTGAAAACGACTCCAGGATATCGCCATTAAAAACGTGAGCGAGAACAGGAGCTTTGTTCTAATGCTTTATGCGATAGACCATCAAAAGTTTAAGGTTCAAACTGGCATTCCGCTGAAATTTCACCTTGGCGCCGGAATACACACCAGCAACAGCGGCATGCGCCACCCCTTCGGCAGTCCTTTCAACTGATTTTTCTTTGCTTATCCGAAAGCCATACTCCAGCTCGCAGCGGAACCCAAGACCATTGGGGAGAGCCCGCTCCAGTCCAACGCCCAGCAACGGCGTAATAACATGCCACTCATGATCACTCTTGAACCCGATGAAAGGCGGCATCAATGCTGCCGTAACAATGCCCTCGCACACTCCACTCAACTTGCGGCGCTCAACTCCACCTTTTAGGTAATACATGGCGCCGCCACAGCACTCAATGACGCCAGCCCGCAGGGCGATTCCGTACCCCAATCCCTTGGTGCAGGTTTTCACATTGTACACGCGCACCATCGGAGCACGACTCTCTTTATCATAATCTTCGTAGTTGACATTTCCCGAGATGTCCAAGCAGCCTTCCAGTCCGACATAGTATCGGTTATTTTTCACAACGCTACCGCCACCGAATACAATGGTCGCACCGGGAAGCACTTTGGAGCGCCCCCCCATCTCCTGACTAGCATACCTTCCAGCGTTACCGTGTATAAAATCGCTGCTGATTCCTTGTCGGATGAGATGTAATCCCAGCGTCACATATGCCCCGCTGAAGGCGCTCGGATCTTGGCGGGAAACGCTGGTCCCCGCATTCGCATTATCTCTCACAGACTTCGCACCAGCTTCCACAACGGCAAAGCAGCTCAAAAACGCCGCCGACACTAACACACGTCTCATAACATCCTCCACATCTCTACGCTGGTGATGATATCCCACTGATTATGAAAAGAAACTGAATTCTGATAAAAAATTTATTGTGTGATAAATATACCGCAATTATCTAGTGTTTTTTTGTAAATTTATAATTATCGCAATTTTCAGCAAAAACGCCACAAAAATTTGATTTGTCAACAGGGCTATCACAAAAATGTCACATTTATCCCACATAATTCATCTTACATTTAGTTAAGCGACAGTATTCGCTTGATTTGTATTTTATTTATATTTTACTAAATGTATGTCTCCCGAATTCGGTCGGTTATTTGGTTAATTTGTGGAGCGAAAATGGATACTGTTGTGGTGACGTCTGCCTATAGAACGCCTCTGGGAGCGTTTAATGGGAAATTGAAGTCGCTGACGGCAGTTAAATTGGGCTCGACTATCATCGGAAAAATTGCCGGAGAGGTTGATGTGCCAGTGGACGGCGTCCACATGGGCTGCGTGCTGTCGGCGGGGCTCGGTCAGTCGCCGGCTCGCCAAGCCGCCATCGACGCCGGCCTCGATCACTCCGTCAACTGCATAAACGTCAACAAAATATGCGGCTCCGGCATGTCAGCCATTATGCTGGCACGTAACGCCATTCTTGCCGAAGAAAATGATGTGATCATTGCCGGCGGAATGGAGAGCATGACCAACGCCCCCTATCTGCTGGAGAAGGCCAGGAACGGCTACCGCTTCGGCGATGGCGTCCTGGTGGATCACATGCTGAAGGATGGTCTGATGGATGCCTATGACCACTGCGTTATGGGAAATTTCGCTGAAGATACGGCGGCCGCCTGCCATTTTACCAGAGAAAATCAAGACTCCTACACTGTCGCCACCTTCCTTCGGGCCCGTCAGGCCATAGAGGACGGCTCGTTCCTGGAAGAAATCGTTCCGGTTACGGTGATAGATCGGAAAAATGAGGTTACGGTGGAGGAAGACGAGATTCCGTTTTCGGTGGATCTAACAAAGATGAAGACTTTGAAAGCGGCGTTTCGGGAAAACGGCACCATAACCGCCGCCTCTGCCAGTTCCATATCCGACGGCGCAGCGGCGGTGATGCTGATGAAGGAATCGATGGCCAGACAGCTGAGATTGGCGCCGCTGGCGCGCATTGTGGCCCAAAGCTGCTTCTCCCTGTCGCCGAGACAATTCGCCACGGCGCCGATCGGGGCCATCCGGCAGGTGCTCCAGAGGTCCGGCTGGTCGATTGAGGATCTAGATCTGATGGAAATCAATGAAGCCTTCGCCGTGGTGCCGATGGCAGCCACCCGGGAGCTTGGCCTAAATCCAGAAAAGATAAATGTTTTCGGTGGAGCCTGCGCTCTGGGACACCCGCTGGGAGCCAGTGGAGCTCGCATCGTCGTTACACTGCTGAACGCCATGAAATCGAAAAAAGCGCGCCGCGGATTGGCCACCCTCTGCGTCGGCGGCGGCGAAGGCGTCGCCATGACCTTCGAGATGGCGTAGATCAACAGCCCATCACACTTTTTTTTATCTTTTACTTCCCAAACACCGACGTAAATCGTTTTTGGTAAGAACCAATTAACTCTTTTATCCCATTAGATCCGTTATATTCCAGTGCTAACGTCACACACTTGCCGTGCGGAAGAATCTCATGTCCACCAGGAAGTTTTATGTCCTTCATGCCACTGATAACGTAATTGAGGAGAGCACTAAGGACGTACATACCGTCACGCTCACATCTGAACCTGTCCGACTGATTGTTGAGAAGACTATCGACAGCGGAAACATAGCGACACCACCGGTGGTGATCTTCATCACACTCATAAATGAACCACAAAGAGGCAACTATGCAGTCGCACAATCGTTTAGGACTGTTGATATCACCAGGCCAATGTCCACTTACAGCAAAAATCTTAGAGGAAAGTGAAACCAACTCGTGGTTATGACCAGCACAATACTCGTATTGTTTACTTTTTTCCAAAGGGACGTCACACACCCTGCACAACTCAGTGACAGTTGGCGATAGTTCACGATTGGAAGCGTACACCATCTGCAACGCATACTTAATCCATAAAAGCAGACTGACTTTCTGCCCCGGATGCAGCGAGTCATATTTTTTCAGAAGCTCCTCCATTCCAATGGCAGCGTTCGATCTTTCACCGGGCGAGAGAAGAAAGTCATCATATGTAAGAAAAAGCAACATATCTTTCTTCGCAATATCAGAACTCAGATCCAAAAACTTATTCAGCCCTCCGTAAGGTCTGACCAAATTAGCCACCCATGGACCGAAGGTATTCTCTGTTCCAGCACTTTTGTGATTGACGACACATGACTCCATCAACGCAGGCGTTTCCGGTGTTCGGTAGCCTACTTCAGTTAAGGTCAATACATCCTTTGTGGCGCCGCCGGTGTATTCCGTGAATCCTAACAGCATTCCGCAAAGCAAAATTGTTTTTTTCAATGTACGTCTCATCTACGACTCCATATTTTCTCGGATAAGTAGGGAATAATAAATATGGTATGTATATCAATTAATGCATTTTATGTGAATAATTTTTGTATCCCGTTTTCATCATCTGAAGCTGACGACTAAGAACAAAAGTCTCGGCCAAGCCGACCCTAAGAGATTATTAATCCAACTGGGATTAGGCTGTACCGTATCATGGGAAGTTTTATGCGGCTGGTTGCCGCCATTATCAGGGACGCTTGTTTTCCGGTGGTCTGCTGCAGTTGTATGGATCCAGTGGACACCGAAGGCCTGTGTCCGAAATGCTGGAGCATGATCAGGTGGATTACGAATCCCAGGTGCTGCGTCTGCGGAGTCCCTTTTGAATTTGAGGTGGCCGATGGCATGCTCTGCCCCTCCTGTCTGCGGAAGAAACCTCATTTCGATCGGGCCATCGCCGCCTTTGAGTATGATGATTTTTCCCGGAATCTGATCTTGAAGTTCAAACATCTTGACGTTACGCTGATGGCCAAAAAGCTGGCCGGTTGGATATACGCCGCCGCCGCGGCTGAGTTTAGGAACGCAGATCTGATCATCCCAACGCCTATGCATTTCTTCCGGAGGCTGATGAGACGCTACAATCAGTCCGAGCTGTTGGCGCTGGAGTTGAAAAAGTTGAGCGGTCTGGAATACGAACCGCGAATTCTGCGAAAGATCAGGCGCACGCCTCGGCAGGAAGGGCTGTCCCGGGCGCAACGACTGAAAAATGTGCGTGGCTCCTTCGGTCTGGACGAAAAATACGTCTCTAAAATCTGCGGCCGAAGGGTAATTCTTGTGGATGATGTTCTCACCACCGGATCCACCGCCAATGAATGTGCCAAATTACTGAAAAAACATGGAGCCGCCTGGGTTTCTGTAGTTACCGCCGCCCGAGTCGACATATGACCATATCTGTGGTATTAAAGTTGCAGATGTGATGACGACGGCAATGGAACTCCTGGAATATCCGCACCCAATTCTCTCAAAAAAATGCGACTACGTGGAGTTCGGCGATCCAACAGTTAAAGATTTAACTGCGGAGATGGTGGGAAAGCTCTACGAGTGGAACGGCGCCGGTTTAGCCGCTCCCCAGGTTGGGGTTTCCAAGAGAGTCATCGTGATCGACACCCGTCAGGAACCGAAAACTGTGTATGTGATGGTCAATCCCAGCATTTTACTGGCTTCTGAAGAGATGGTGGAGTCCTATGAGGGATGTCTGTCGTTACCTCTGCTGCGGGCCACGGTGCTGCGGCACTCCTCTGTCGTCCTGGAGTATCTGGACGCAGCTTTTGAGCGCCATGAGCTGGAAGCCGACGGGTTCCTCGCCTGCTGCCTGCAGCACGAACTCGACCATCTGGATGGGATGGTGTACATCGACCGTCTGAGTCGATGGAAGCGGGCTAAGGCCATCAGAGAATACACAAAACTCCGGAAAATGGAGTCCGGCTTTTCTCCAGGAATGGACGAGGGAATCTGCATATGACCGCCCACAGTGCGCACGATGGCCTACGGGTGGTTTTTATGGGAACATCATGCTTTTCACTGACTTCGCTGGAGGCGCTTCTGGAGGCCGGAATTTCGGTGGTGGCTGTCTATGCCCAGGCTCCAAAGCCGGCAGGCAGGAATTATAGGATGCAGAAGTCCGTTGTGATGGAGTTCGCAGAGGCCGAAGGTATCCCGGTGCACACCCCAAAAACTTTACGGTCCGCAGACCAGCTGGAGTTGTTTCGATCTCTGCAAGCGAACGTGGCTGTGGTGGCATCTTACGGGTTGATTGTTCCTCAGAGCATCATCGATGTACCGACGATGGGATTTATCAACGTCCACGCTTCACTCCTACCCAGATGGCGCGGGGCCTCTCCCATTCGGTCTGCAATCCTGGCCGGCGATGCAAAAACCGGCATTACCATTATGCGAATGGATGCCGGCGTGGACACTGGAGACATTATGGCTATGCAGTCCGTCGATATAGGTCCAAAGGTGAATCATGGAGAGCTGGAGAAGAGGCTGGGATTTCTTGGGGCTGAGATGGTGGTGGATGTGCTGAGCCACTTGGATGCATACGTTGCACAAACGAGGAAACAGTCGGAGGATGGCGTCGCCTACGCCCCAAAGATTGACAAAGAATCATGCAGAATCGACTGGAATGACTCGGCGGAGAATATTCTGCGGAAGATCATGGCATTTTCCCCGAGTCCTGGCGCCTGGGGCGAGGTCGATGGAATTCGTCTGAAAATTCTGGACGCCGAAGTTCTGGAGAACGACGTCGCTGTGAAGATCGGCTGCATAGCCGATGGTCCGGTGGTGAAATGCCGCCAAAAATCACTGCGACTAACGTTGGTTCAGCCGGCCGGCAAAAACATAATGTCCGGAGAGGACTTCCTCCGGGGCCGCTGCCGTCTCCTTGGAATGGTGATAAAGTGAATTTTGCGTCTCCGGTGAACGGCTGGATATGTCTTGACAAACCATCCGGGATCTCCTCTAACCTGGCCATGGTAAAAGTCAGAAAAATGCTCGGGAGGAACACCGGCTACGTTGGGACTTTGGATCCGTTTGCCACAGGAGTTCTACCCATCGCTGTCGGCGAAGCCAGAAAATTCATAAGATACGTTGAAGACGGCGAGAAGGAATACGTTTTTACAGCGCTTTTCGGAGTCGCCACCGACACTCTGGATCGCGATGGCCGCATCACGGCTACTACATCCAAAATTCCCGATAAAAACGACGTTGCCGCCATAATCGCGGAGTTTTGTGGCGAAATTGAGCAAACGCCGCCTGTGTTTTCCGCCATAAAAGTCGGCGGTCGGAGGGCCTGCGATATGGCCAGAGCTGGAAAAGATCCGAAACTGCCATCCAGAAAGATACAAATCCACTCACTCAGGATTCTGGAGGACAACATGCGCCATCGGGAGATGACCATTGCGGTTTCCTGTTCCCGGGGCACATATATCCGTCGCCTGGCGACAGATATGGCTGAAAGATTAGGATCTCTGTGCCACCTAAAGGAACTGCGCCGCATCAAATCCGGCTTTTTTTCCATCGACGACTCTATTCCTCTGGAAAAATTGATGAAAATAGTGGATACTGACAGAACGGTCGGAGTTTTAGTCCCGACTGAAGGCCCGTTGGGCTGTGTACCGTCGCTGTCTTTGGACAGGGATCAGTTGGTTAGACTTGGGAATGGGCTGGAGGTGGACGCGTTGTCGCCGAGCGGTTCACCGTCTTTGGTACGCCTCTTGTGGGGGAAAAGTGGTGCGTTTTGTGGGGTCGGCGTCGTTTCCGGTGAGGGTCGCCTGAGGTTATCCAGAATGTTTTTAGCCGGTTGGGAGTTATGAGATGTACGACAAGAGCGAAGTGATAAAGAAGTTTGCCCTTCACGAGAAGGATACAGGATCGCCGGAGGTGCAGGTGGCAATTTTGACGAACAGAATCAATGAATTGGGACAGCATCTGAATAGCCACGTCAAGGATTTCCATTCCCGTCGTGGGTTGCTGGGATTGGTGAGTCGACGGCGGAAGTTGCTGGATTATCTAAAAAGAGTGGGCCATGAACGCTACAGCACCCTGATCAAGAGTTTCGGTTTGAGAAAGTAAAGGTGATTGATAGATGACAGAAGTAATAAAGAAAGAGATCGAATGGGGTGGCCGGACGCTCTCTCTGGAAACCGGGCGGCTGGCCGGTCAAGCCACCGGGTCCGTGCTGGTGACCTATGGCGACACTAGTGTTTTGTGCACTGTTGTGGCCGACAGAAAGCCCAGCGATAATGTGGATTTCTTTCCGCTCACCGTCAATTACGTGGAGAAAGCCTACGCCGCCGGAAAAATTCCCGGCGGATTCGTGAAACGAGAAGGACGTCCCTCAGAGCGGGAGACGCTGATATCTCGTCTCATCGATCGCCCCATTCGTCCGCTGTTCCATGAAGCTTTCCACAATGAAACCCAGGTGATTTGCACAGTTCTGAGTTTTGATGGCCAAAACGATACCGATGTCATCTCCATTGTGGGAGCGTGCGCCGCGCTGACTCTTTCGGGAATACCATTCCTAGGCCCCATCGCCGCCGCCAAAGTCGGCTATCAAGATGGAAAATTCATTCTGAATCCGCGTCTTGGCCAGGAAAGTAAAATCGATTTGGTGATCGCCGGTTCGCAGCGGGGAGTATTGATGGTAGAGTGTGGAGCAGGCGAAGTTCCGGAAGACGAGATGCTGGAGGCTCTGAAATTCGGCTTCGATTCGTTCCAGCCGGTGATTGCCGCAATCCTGGAATTGGCCGAAAATGCTGCTGCCGATCCATGGGACGTTGCCGAACCTGCCGCGGATGACGACTCTCTGGTGGACAAAATTCAAGTGAAATTTCTAGATGACGTGGCGCATGCCTACGGGCTGGGGTCCAAAAAATTGCGTACCGCGGCTCTGGCTTCCCTATACGATTCCATAAAAGCGCACTACGCGAGAGACGATGTAGATGAACTGAAGTTGCACTGCGCCTTCGAGTCCGTTTGCTCCTCCTTCGTTCGTAATAAAATTCTGCGAGAAAAAAGTCGCATCGACGGGCGCAGCATGCGGGATGTGCGGAAAATAAGCGTCGACGTCGGGGTGCTGCCACGGGTACACGGCTCCGCCATCTTCACGCGCGGCGAAACTCAGGCGCTGGTGGTGACGACGCTGGGAACGGCTCAGGATGAACAGATGGTGGATGGACTTCCGGGAGAATACAGGGAGCGATTTATGCTGCACTACAACTTTCCGCCCTTCTCCGTTGGTGAGATTGGTCGCCTGGGGGCTCCTGGACGACGAGAAATCGGCCATGGCCGGCTGGCGGCACGGGCGTTGGAGCCTGTTATCCCAACCAAGGCAGAGTTTCCCTATTCGCTGCGGGTGGTGTCGGAGGTGCTTGCCTGCAATGGTTCATCCTCCATGGCCACCGTCTGCGGAACTTCTTTATCCCTGATGGATGCCGGCGTGCCATTAAAGAAAGCCGTTGCCGGCGTCGCCATGGGACTGGTGGTGGACGGTGAACGTCACGAAATTTTGAGCGACATCATGGGAGAGGAAGATCATCTGGGGGACATGGACTTCAAGGTGGCAGGAACGGTGGACGGAATAACCGCTCTCCAGATGGACATCAAGGTGGCTGGCATTGGTTTTGATGTGATGGAAAAGGCTCTGCAGCAAGCCAAGGAGGGGCGTTTGCTGATTCTGAAGGAAATGTCCAAGGGGTTGCAGAGACACCGACCGGAGTTGAACGAAAATGCCCCTAAAATGACCACCATCATGATTCCCAAGGATAAAATTCGGGAAGTAATCGGCTCCGGCGGTAAGGTGATCCGTGACATCATCGAGCAAACCGGGGCCAAAATCGACATCGATGACAGCGGCAGTGTCACCGTGGCGGCTCCCAACAACACGTCCCTGGAAAGCGCTTTGAAAAAAATTAAGGACATCGCTCTTGACCCGGTTGACGGCATCATCTATCGGGGAACGGTGGTGAAGGTGATGGATTTCGGGGCTTTTGTGAATTTCTACGGAAGCCAGGACGGCCTGGTACACATCAGCGAAATGTCCGACCTGCGGGTGGAGAAGGTGACCGACGTCGTGGTGGAAGGCGATGAGGTGGACGTGATGTTTATGGGCTATGACAACCGCGGCCGCGCCAAACTCACCATGAAATTCAAACGGGATTAATCGCCGCATACCGTCGAAAGCGAAAATATAGGTTTGCGCAAGTCAGTGTGTCGATCCTGGTGGTGAACCTGAGGTCGCGATAGATTCGTTGCTGGATTTGGAGCCGGCACATTTTGTATTTTTCACAAAATATTGATGCTTCTGTCTTGTATTTCTCTTTTTAAGACTCACAATGAGCAGGTGTATGGCGCGAAGAGAGAAAACATGAAAAAAGCGATAAAAAATCTGAGTTTGGCGCTTGGTTTTGCTTCCATAATATTGACGGCGGCTAACGGGACAGCCGAAATAGAGCTGAATAAAATAGCTGAAAAAGAGAAGTGCGAATGTAACATTCTAAACGGTCTACTGGGTCTGAACCGGGACATTAATTTGAAGTTGATGCAATACATGTCTAATGTTATTGATATCGTGGAAATACTCTGTACAAGCACTGAGTTCTTGGTGTGGAAGAAACATTTTTTATTCAAAATTGCGTTGCACACTAAACGCTATGACATTGTTTTCAAATCTACCCTAGTGTCGGATGCTGAGATTTACACGTTTATTTCGGAAGACCTCCTTTTTCGTAATTTGACCATAAGAGATTTCTGCTTTAGTTGCGCTAATTATCAGCCTCTATTGAGTTTTTTACTTGGCGCGCCCTATTGTTCTCGTAACGGTGAACGTCTTGTCTATCTCTCTTTATGTCGCGTACTGGAGACGATGTGGAAGCGGAATAAGCATGATTATAAGAGCTTTAATACTATGATGCTTGGTAACATTGATGATCAAGGGAACAGCATTCTTACTTTTTGGGCCGAACTCGTTATTACCAGTAAAAACCGGCCGACGTCTATTCAGAACTTATGTTTTTATGCTTCTGCTCTTGTTAGAAAATGTCACGTTGATTTTTCCTTTCCCGCTCCAAACGGCAAGACAGTGTCCAACATTATGCCTGGATTCCGTCGATTACTTGAAGAAATTATCTCCGGCGCTTGGAATGATTACTAATTGCAACCAAAGCCCAGAGCGCAATCTAAATCTCGGTCGACGACGTCCATTAGCGTTAGACGAAGCTTCTTCGATGACGAGGAAGAACCGCGCGTTTTCACTCCACCGATAACGACAACTGATCGTAAGCCGGGCGGACGTGTGGGGGCAGTATTTTCACCAGACTGTCGTAGTCCATGGTCTCGTCCATGTGGGTGAGAT
>JAITAU010000045.1 GCA_031283965.1 Holosporaceae bacterium
CATACCGCAACCCAAAATCCTCAATATAAGAAAATCATACGCCCAAATGATGAATTTTTGGTGAATCCCGACTAACTTTCCCCACCGGCCGGAAACCTACTGCTTCCCGACGACGACGCTCAGCAGAACTCCGTTGGCCACCTCCTCGCCCCGAAGAAGGTATTTCTGTCCGGCGGCGAGTTTTTCCTTCGCTCTCACCGCCAGAAATGAATCCGTTCTGGCGTTCTCTCCCCCCTCGCCGACGGCCATAACCTTCTGATCGACATATTGGGATAATTTCTCCGCCAAAACCTCTCTCGCCAGCAGTTTCAGCTCTTTTGCCCTACGACGAATCACATTTCTCTCCACCTGAGGCATGGCGGCCGCCGCCGTCCCAGGGCGTCCGGAGAAGGAAAACACGTGCAGCAGCGACAGACGAGCCTCACGGATGATCCTCTTGGTGTTCTCGAACATCGGCTCCGTTTCGGTGGGAAAACCCACGATCATGTCGGCCCCAAGCACCGCCTCCGGCCGAGCCTCAAGGATTTTGTGACTGGCTTCCAACACCTGTTGCCGCCGATGGCGCCGCAGCATGCGTTTTAGAATGAGGTCATCCCCCGACTGGACGCTCTGGTGGAAATGCGGCATCAGTCTTTCTTCATTCTTTATGAGCTCCAGCAGAGACTCGTCGACATCCGCCGGATCCAGAGACGACAACCTCAGCCGCTCCAGCTGAGGAATATTCTTCAGTAGATGACGAATGATGGAGGCGAGATTCTCCCCGCCCGCCAGATCGCGGCCGTAGGCGGAGATGTTGACGCCGGTCAAAACGATCTCGACATAGCCTTTGGACAGGAGGCGCTGCGCCTGCAGTAGAATCTCATCTTTGGGGAAGCTAACATTAGGTCCGCGGGCGAGGCGGACCACACAGTAGGTGCATTTTTGATCGCAACCGTTTTGAATCTGCAAAAATCCACGTATTTTTCGCGGCGGCGTTTTTTCTTTAGTTTCTTCTGTACCAGGCGCAGAATACTTCAGATATTCCGACCTAAATAGCTTGCGTTCATTGGAAATGACCTCCATGACGCCGTTCATCCGAAGATAACGCTGAGGATTTAGCTCCGAAGCGCATCCGGTGAGGATTATGCGGACATTTTTGTCTTCCCGATGCAATTTTCGGATGGTCTGGCACAGCTTTCTCTCGGCTTCCCGCGTCACGGCGCAGGTGTTTATGAGAACAAAATCGTCGGCGCCAAGTTCACGGACAAAATCGCTGATAATGTCAGATTCACAGGCGTTCAACCGACATCCGAAGGTGATGACCCTCTGGCTCATGCGGAGAAAAATCTCCCAGGAGAGTCTCCAAGGCCGCGATGGAGACGGATTTTAACGATCAGTTTGACTTCACGTTGTGAACAATGAGAGCCCGCAGGTTCAAAGAACGTCCTCGCTCAGCCTTCAGGTAGTAATTCGACTTCTTGCGGCTCGCCATGTATTCCACGTCCAGACGGGCTGAGAACTTAGGAGAAACCCTCTTTTCCACGCCCAATCCGAAAGCCGGAGCGAAACCGGACGCATTCACAGTATGATAATCACACTCCTCCTCGACCTTGGAGTGAGTAAATCCGAACTTTCCGTAAACCATCAATCCCGAAACGGCATTGCAATGACCGCAGCGTAAACTGAGGGATGTGGACAGACCGCCGGTGCGAGTCCTAACCACTTTATTCCCCAAATGGACGTCGGCATTTTTGTTTTTCGCTACATCCAGCAAAGCCTCGCCGCCGACGTACCAGGAATTGAGACAACGTCCGCCGCCGAAGACAAGACTTCCAGTAAGCAAATTACCGCTGAAATCTCCGCTGCGATTGACGGGATAGAGAGTGGCGGTATTACTGGCGAACCGCCCCCCGATTCCTCCACCGAAGAAAATCCCCCCACAGGAGCATCCGGACTTTTCTCTGGAAGCACATTCTGAATCCTCCGCGACATGAGGATCGACGACATCCGCTTCCACCGTAGGAGTCTCGTCCGCCATTGCAGAAACAGACCACAACAAACCCGCCAACAAAACTTTTTTCATCGCACGCCCCCCGTACAATCCCATACTGTATATATTAACATAATTTTGTGAGATGGCAAATTATTTGTGCCGAATGTGAGGCGACTGTTGCACAAATGCATCGGTTTTATGCGGCTGCGACCATCGAAAAATCACTGACGATGCATAAATTCGCCGCAATTTGTTATATAATCGCGCCCATGAGGGCTGGTTTATTTTGTCAAGAATTTTAGGCATAGATCCAGGGCTGCATATTACCGGCTGGGGGGTCGTGGATTACGATGGCTTCCGGCTGCGACACGTCGGCCACGGGAAGATTGAGACTTCTCCCCAGGAGGAGATCGGACGGCGTTTGAGGTGCATTTTTCAGCAGCTGTCAGCGGTGGTGGAGGAATATGCCCCAAAAGAAGCCTGCATAGAGGAGATATTCGTCAACATGAATCCGGCGTCGTCGTTGAAATTGGGCATGGCCAGAGGAGCCGTAATCTGTTGCGCTGGCATGTGCGGACTTGAGGTGGCGGAATACACTCCAAACAGGATAAAGAAATCCATCGTGGGTGTCGGTCACGCCACCAAAGAACAGGTGTCACTGATGGTTCAAAAGTTGCTGAATTGTGGTAGTGTGAAGCTAGACGCCGCCGACGCGCTGGCGGTAGCGGTTTGCCATGCCCACCATCGGGTATCTTACAAGGTTATAGCATGATAACGCACCTGAATGGCACAGTGGAAAAAATAGCCGATAATTATGTCGTTGTGGACGTCAACGGCGTCGGCTACGGAGTAACATGTTCCGCCAGAACCATCAATGAAGTAAAGGCCCACTCCGGATTGGTCCATATTGTCACCCTACTGAACATCCGGGAGGACGCCTGGACCCTTTACGGCTTCATCTCGGAGCAGGAAAAGTTCTGGTTCAATATGCTGATTTCAGTACAGGGAGTCGGGGGGAAGGTGGCCATCGCCATTTTGTCTGCCCTCTCGGACGATGATCTGTACAACGCTTTCCTCAGCGGAGACAAAACCATCCTCACCAGAGCAGACGGCGTAGGACCTAAGTTGGCCAGTCGCATAATCATGGAGCTGAAGGATAAAATCGTCGGCAAGGCTGACCTGAACACGGCGACAATGAAGACATTGTCCGAACCCGGCGTTGTCGGCGACGTGGTTTCTGCCCTGAGCAATCTCGGATATCAGAGGACGGACATCCTACGAGCCATTTCATCCGCCCAATTCGATAAAAACTGCCGGTTTGATGTGCTGCTAAAGCTGATTCTCCATAAGTTATCTGGATCCGACCACAGCCATGAAAAATAATGAATTAAATCCGGAGCTTTTGGAGACCGAGACGTCGGAATATTCCCTCCGTCCGAAAAATCTTTCCGATTTTGTTGGGCAGGAGGCGGCAAAAGGTAATCTGCGGATTTTCATCGAGTCCGCCAAGAAACGTCGGTTGGCGATGGATCACGTGCTGTTCTCAGGCCCCCCAGGATTGGGCAAAACCACCCTATCCCAGATAATCTCTCGGGAACTGGAAGTTGGGTTTAAGGCCACTTCCGGGCCGATTTTGGCCAAAGCCGGTGATTTGGCCGCCATCCTCACAAACCTGCAGGAGAAAGATGTGCTCTTCATCGACGAGATCCATCGCATGAATCGCCTGGTGGAGGAAATTCTGTATCCTGCCATGGAAGATTTCCAGCTGGATCTGATGATCGGAGAGGGACCAGCCGCCCGGTCCGTGAGGATCGATCTGCCGCACTTCACATTGATTGGGGCAACGACCCGCTCAGGAATGCTGTCCTCGCCGTTGCGGGACCGATTCGGAATCCCAATACGTCTGGAATTCTATAACCACGCCGAGCTACAGATAATCATAAGGAAGAATTCAGAGCTCCTGAGCATCGCCATATCCAAAGACGGGGCCGAAGAGATCGCCCGTCGGTCGCGGGGCACTCCAAGAATCGCCTGCCGCCTGCTGAAGCGGGTGCGGGACTTCGCCGTCGTCAACAATGCTGAACTCATTGATAAAAAGGTGGCTGACGTCGCCCTGAATAAACTGAACGTGGACGGCAACGGTCTTGACTCCATGGACAGAAAATACCTAGAATGCATCCTCGATTTTTATGGTGGCGGTCCGGTGGGAGTAGAGACATTGGCGGCGGTGCTGTCGGAGAAAAAAGACACCATCGAGGAGGTAATTGAACCATACATTCTGCAAAATGGATTGGTGCAGAGAACCTCTAGGGGCCGCGTTCTGACTCAGGAAGGCTATAAGTACCTGGGGGCCGTTCCTCCAGACAAAAATGACCTATACGAAGGAGAATTGCTATGAATGGCGTCGATGAAGTTGTGACGACGGTGACGGAGGTGGCGAATCATGATCTCTCGCTGCTGGGGCTGTTCTCCCAGGCGTCCTTTACGGTAAAGCTGGTGATTCTTCTGCTCATTGGGTGTTCATTCTGGAGCTGGAGCATAATTTTTGCGAAATTTTCTTTCATAAGAAATCTAAAGGCCCGGGCCGACAGGTTTGAGGAGTCCTTCTGGAATGCCGTCTCCCTGGATACTTTCTATGACGGCGTGAATCCAAAGGAGGACGACCCCTTCGTCTCGGTGTTTATAGCCGGCATGAAGGAATTGCGTCGCACAAAGGCCAAGGTGAAGTCGGTCATCGGCGGGATTTCTCTCCGTGACCGGGTGGATCGCCTGATGCGCGTCGCCGTCGGCAGGGAGATGGTCTATCTGGAACAGCATCTGGGATTTCTCGCCACTGTTGGGGCGACGGCCCCCTTCGTCGGTCTCTTTGGGACGGTCTGGGGGATCATGAACAGCTTCGAATCCATAGGATTCAGCCAGAACACCAGCCTCACCGCCGTCGCTCCCGGCATCGCCGAAGCTCTGTTCGCCACAGCCCTCGGTCTTGTGGTCACGATTCCTGCGGTCATCGGCTACAACAAAATATCGTCGGAAATAAATAAATACCAAGGACGTTTGGAGGCTTTCATCGACGAATTCTCCGCCGTTATTTCCCGTCAAATCGAAGATTCCGAGGTCTAGATGATACAAACGAGAAGAAGGGGCGCGCGATCACGGTTGGTTCCCATGAGCGACATGAATGTCACCCCCATGATCGACGTCATGCTGGTGCTGCTGGTCATTTTCATGGTCACGGCGCCGCTGCTGACGGTTGGTGTAAAGGTGAATCTGCCGACGGCCAACGCCCCCAACATTGACGGCAATGACGTTCCAGTCGTTGTCCACGTGAATGCCGAAGGACGGGTGTTCATCGGAGAGGTGGAGGTGGTGCTTGATACTCTGCCGGCGAAGCTGAGGGCCATCACCCGGGAAAATTTCTCCGACTCGAAAATTTTCGTGCGTGGAGACCGTTCCCTGTCCTACGGGAAAATCATGGAGGTCATGGGCTGCATCGGTGGCGCAGGCTTCCGGAAGATCGTCCTCATAACCGAGTTGCCTAAGCAACATGAACAGAATGCCTTCAAATAGCCATTTGCTGAAGCGATGCGCCATCCTATCCGCCATCCTGCATGCGGTCATGTTGGCCTGTGGGCAGCTGCAGTTTTTCACCCAAAAGAAGGACAACATTCTCCTGACAGACGTCGAAATCGTCGGTGAAGGAGACTTCATTGGCCCAGTTACGAAGCCTCAGACTCCAGTTCTTTCACCGGAAATTCTTCCGGAAGTTCCTCCGGAGCCGCCGCCGGAACCGATCCCGCCAGTAGAAGAAGCTCCGCCGCCGCCACAGGCAGAAGCCGCGCCGGAGGCTGCTCCTCAGCAAAAAGCTTCTACTCAGGCGAAAAGTGATGATGAGGTGGAGCCGATTCAGGAGGAAAAATCCGATAAAGACGCTGCGGAAGAGGTAAAACCAGAGGCCGAGAAGCCGGAGGTTGCGGAGAAGGAGAAGTCGGAGCAAGTCCCGCAGTTAAGGGAGGAAGAGACGAAACCGAACGAGCCTGAGATAAAAAAAGAAAAGAAAAAGCGGGACAAGAATGCTCTGCTGGAGGTCATCAGGAGTGCCGAAAAGAAAAAAGCCAGAACCGAAGCCAGAAAAAAGCTCCTGAGCATGGCAGATGACGCTGCGAAAAAGAAGAAGAAAAACAGTGCCTTCGACCACATGCTGAAGAAAAGCATCTCCGACATGAAGAAGAGATCGAAAGATGATGCGCCCAGCGACGCTTTCTCCGGCGGCGGAAACGGCAATGTCTCCGGCATGGACTACGAAATGATCAGCTCCCAGATCTACCCGCACTGGGTCGTCCCGTCCGGCGTAAAGGACGCCGAGAATATAACCGTCGAAATACAGGTGCAACTGCGGGACAATGGCGAAGTAATTCCCTCCAGGGTGAAAATTTTGGATGAAAAACGCTACGCAACGGATTATATTTTTAGGGCGGCGGCCGACAGTGCCAGAAGAGCAATATTGGAGGCGAGCCCGCTGAAAATACCGAGGAACAAGATGTATCTCTTCAGGGAATTTATTTTTCGTTTCAATCTTAAAGAAGCTTTGGGAGGCTAGATGATGGTCGACGTCATAAAAAAAGTGTTGTTCCTCTTGTGGATAATCTCTGTTCCGCTCTGCCACGCCACTGTCGTAGTCAACGTAAACAAAGGTGTGATGAAGCCAATTTCCGTCGCCCTGAATCTGTTCGACCGCCACGAGTCAGTGGGGGATGATTTTCTGAGAGTGGTGAAGAACGACCTACAGGGGACCTTCCTTTTTCGCGCAGTCCCCGAGGACGCATTCATGCAAAACCTAAAGGGCGTTGACCAGAGACCAACCTTCCCCCTCTGGAAGGCCATCAACACCGAATATCTGCTGAACGCCGAGGCCTACGTCAGCGGCGACAGAATATTCGTGAAATTCGTTCTCTACGATGTGGTCTCCACCCTGAAGATTGGCTCAATGTCCATCTCCGGAGATCGAAGAGATTGGCGGAAGATGGCGCACATCGTTGCCAACAGCGTTTACGAACGCATCACCGGCGAAAAGGGGTACTTCGACACCAAGATTCTATACGTTGCCGTCCAGAAGCAGTCCCGCGGTCATAAAATTCACCGCCTGGCCATCATGGATCAGGACGGCCACAACCATAAATTCCTCACCAATGGGAATAATCTGGTGTTGACCCCGCGCTTTTCCCCCAACGGCCGCGAATTTTCATTCTTCGCCTATCGGGAGAAGATCGTGAACGGCCGTAGGGTTCCAATCTCCGCCAGCGTCTACAGATATACCTTCAGCAGCGGCAGAACGGAGCTGGTCGTCCAGTTCAAGGGCATGACCTACGCTCCGAGATACTCCCCCAACGGCAATCTCCTCGTCTTCAGTCTGTCTCACCACGGCTCCTCCTCCATCTACACCCTGGATTTGATCACCAGAAGGATCACACGACTGACCAAGGGGCGCTGCATCGACACCTCCCCCTGCTATTCGCCGGATGGAAAATACGTGGTGTTCAACTCCGATCGCGGCGGGACGCAGCAGCTCTACATAATGGACGCCGATGGTTCGAACGTAAGAAGACTGTCCTTCTCCCATGGGCGATACGCCACCCCCGTCTGGTCGCCGCGGGGAGACTGGATCGCCTTCACCAAAATAGATCGCGGATTTTTCATCGGCGTCATTCGCCCGGACGGCTCCGGCGAGCGCCTGTTGTCCTCGGGATATTTCGTCGAGGGGCCCACCTGGGCTCCCAACGGCCGGGTTGTGATGTTTTCCCATAAGGATTACTCCAAGAAGGAGAAAATTTTTAGCGTGGACATAACCGGCTACAACAAACACGAGATCGCCACCCCCAACAACGCCATCGACCCCGAATGGTCGACGAAAGAGGGGATGTTCTAGGCGCTGCCATGTAGTCAGGCGGTTCATTCAGACATTCCGACCGGTGGAGACCGCATATGTGATGGAATCAACAAGTTCGCTGAAATCTCTGGCGTGCCCTGGCGGTTCATTCCACAGGCGATCCCCCCGCCGGCGGTAAAGGTTCCAGTGGCGACGGAGGCAATTTTACTCCGGCGTACCTTCGATGACTTTTCCACTGTAATCCATAGCCACGATTTTGCCGTTGTCGTAGTCGTAGGTAATTCCATATAAAGAACCAATACCATCCGGAACGCTCTGTGGGATCCAGTTTAGGCCGTCCGGGCTGATGTAGATCCCTCCTTTCCAGTCTGTGTCACAGCCAACGGCGGCGAAACCGACGCCTTCGACGTAGATAACGTCGGTGAAGTAACGCGCCACCTCCGACGTTTGAGTCGTCCATACTCCATTGGCGTCGCAGGTCGTGATTTGGCCGCTACCACTAACGGCCACGATTATGCCGCCGCCGGCGGCGACGGCTTCGTAGTAGTTACTTGCCCCTTCCGGAACCTGCGTCCCCAGTTTGCGCCGTCGTCGCTGGTGAGGATCGCGCCGCCCACGGCTGTGAATTTACCGTCGGCGTAGGCGACGTCATACAAGAAGTCGGCTCCGCTGCCTGAGTACTGTGTGGTCCAGGAAGCATCGCCGTCTCTCCGGGTGTAGATAGTCCCACCGTTGCTCACAGCCACGTACATGCCATTGGCATGGGTGACGCCCACTACATTGCCGCCGCCGGAGATGGACATGTCGCTCCATGTCCCGTCTCGATTGTAGAGAAAGACTCCACCGGAGCCTGTAACCACAAAGCCCACGCCCTCAACGTAGATGACGTCATAATAATCACCACTCCCACTTGGCTCATCTATCTGATTCCAAACCTTACCGTCTGTACTGATGTAGATTTCATTGTGGTACCCCACGGCCATGTAGACGCCGTCGCCATAGGCGATACCCCGGGGGCTGTATATGTCTATTTCTGCCACTTTGCTCCAGGAATACTCTCCGGACCAGGGTTCCTCGGATGAGGAACCTCCGGAGTCGCTGCCACCTTCGCCGCCTTCGCCTCCGCTGCCTCCGGAGCCGCCGCCTCCTACGCCCTCGTCGTCATCGCCGCCGCCGCCGCTACCGCCAGAGCTGTCGCTGCCGCCGTAGCTACCACTGTCGCTGCCCCAGTCGCTTCCGGAGTCGCTCCCGCTTCCGCCATCGCTACCGCTGTAACTGCCACCGCCGCCGCTCCAGTCGCTTCCGGAATCGCTCCCGGAGTCGCTCCCGCTTCCGCCCTCGCCGCTGCCGCCTCCGGAGTCGCTCCCACCTCCGCCGCCGCTTCCTCCGCCTCCGCCGCCGGGAGTCCCGGAATCTCCGGGAGTTCCTTGATTCCCACCGCCAGAAGTCCCTGAAGAATCAGTGGAGAATATGTTCCCCACCTTGTT
>JAITAU010000050.1 GCA_031283965.1 Holosporaceae bacterium
CCATCTGAAGATTTGCCGGCACCTCTGGCATAGGATTTTACCGTATGGTTCCGCGCTCCGTAGCTTCCCGAGCTCTCATAGTTTCCGTAGGCTGACTTGCCGGCACCTCTGGCATAGGATTTTATCGTGTGATTCCGAGCTCTGTAGCTTCCCGAGCCCTCATAGTTTCCGTAGACTTGCTTGCCTTTCTCATGGGATTTTGTCGTGCAGCTCCTTGGGGACGCCTGTTCCATGTAACTGCCATAGCTTTTCACCGTATAAACTCCCCGCGGATATCCACCGCGACTCCGGACGCGCTGCACATCATGCTTCTTGGCGGTTTTGGAAATTTCACCTTGTTCTTTGACGGTCTGTGGTCCAGCGTCGGTGACCTGAGGTTCGCCCTTCGTTCCATCAAGCGATTCCTGCAACTCAGCCAAATCCTGTCGCAGTTTCTTGAGCTTATCTTCTATACCTCGCTTGTTCATAAGCTTTTTGACTTTGCTCGAGTAGTCGGAGTAGTTGTTTATCTTCAGAAAGCTATCAACTATGAGTTTTACGTTGTTTTTTACCTCTTTTTCTTCACTTGCGGGTGTCTCGCCCTGTTGTCCGTTGGCTGGATCGTTCCCCTGATTCTGCTGGTTGACGCTATTCGCGCCTCCCATGTTGCCGCCCTGCTGCATGTTCCCCTGATTCTGCTGGTTGGCGCTATTCGCGCCTCCCATGTTGCCGCCCTGCTGCATGTTCCCCTGATTCTGCTGGTTGGCGCCGTAATTCGCGCCTCCCATGTTACCATCCTGCTGCATGTTCCCCTGATTCTGCTGGTTGGCGCCGTAATTCGCGCCTCCCCCCATGTTACCATCCTGCTGCATATTCCCCTGATTCTGCTGGTTGGCGCCGTAATTCATGCAGCAGCAGCGGTTAAAATCACCGACGGCGATTCCCATGAGTATCAGTACGAATAAATGTGCAAAAAATCTGCTCATAATTGGATATTGTTGCGCAAATATGCTACTATTTAATTAATTATCGGATAGTTTATTTTACTTGCGTCAGATATTTTCATGATCATCCGATAGATTGAAAGGTTTATCACGAGCAGCAGGTGCGACGCCACGTTCGCCAGATACAGGGCCGACTTAAGAATATGGCGCTTAACGTTCGTCTTGCGAAGCATTCTAAAATTTATCGCATACTCCATAAAGTAAGAGGCGAAGAAGAAAACAACGAGCATAATGACAAGTGAGTAGGATACTGCTGCAGTTTTTCGCGGTGCGTTTATCTCCTCACAAGGATTCCGTGCATTGGTCCGTTATTCGACATCTTCATGGCCGTTTGAATGTTTTCTTCCGTGCAGTTATACAGAATTTTTACTTCCGAATCTTTTTTTAGGGCGTCAATTGTGCAAATCACGCCGCCGACTCCGAGAAATTCGCCGTCGCCGCAATAGACGTCGATTCCCTGGCAGTCCTGCGATCGCGTTCCATTAATATATCCGTAATCGATTGGGTAAATCAGGTCTGGGAATCTCGCGTGCGCAGATCCCTTCGGACGATCTATGGTTATTCCATCTTCCTTTACCAGCGCCTCAAACGCCGTGAAAAATTCCTCATTATTTCCCATGGTAAACCTCATTTTACGGCATCTGCGCTGGGCAGGATACAATTCTTTTCGGTAATTTACCACGATGGGCCGCCGGATTTATGCGTTGCGTTAATAAATCGTTAACCATTATCAACCTATCCTTAACTCCGATAGCAGGCGGGTGATGAAGAAGATGGAATCGTTTGTCCAATGGCATGAGGGGATGCTGCTGTCTCCTCATCATTTTCAGCAGTCCGACAATCATGTGCAGCGCCTACTGAGCGTTTTCGGATCTTCCTGCACCGCCTTCGGCTACGGAGTTTACGATCTGAAGATTGATACTTCAGCTCTGGCTGCCGGCGTTATTCGGGTGCTGAAGGCCAACGGCATCTTTCAAGACGGATTTTATTTTGACTTTGACGCCGTCCACGATCAGCCGTTGGAGAAAAATCTCGGCGACTATTTCGCCGCCAACAGCAAGGCCGTGAAAGTCTATCTGGCGATTACGGCCAGAAAAGACGGCGAAAACGAGCTCACCGGCGAGATGGCCCGCTATTATTCGGACGAATTGGCCAACATCTGCGACGAAAACACCGGAGAGAATCCGGTCAACATCCCAATCCTGAAGCCGAGACTAAAATTGCTTCTCCAGAGCGAAGTCGACGCTCGATACGTCAGCTTCCCCATCTTCGAGGCGGAAAAATCTCTAGAGGGCGGAGTCGTGGGCACAAATTTTCTCCCGCCATTCATCGCCCTAGATGAACATTCGAAGATTTCAGAGCTGTGCCGCGAGGTCGCTCAGGTCATAAGAAATAAAGTGTCCTATTTCTCCGACAGGAAGAACAATTACGCCAGCGCCGCCGCCGACGAATCTCTGGCCAGCCTGCGTCTGCTGATTCAGGCGGTTTTGCCGCTGGAAGCCATCATCCGCGTCGACGGAATCCAGCCCTTCGAGGTCTATAGGTGCCTCATAAACACCATCTCCAAAATTATTTCCATCAATCCTGTGCAGCTGATCCCGAGACTTACAGTCTACGACCACAGCGACCTGTTTTTCACATTTGACGGACTGCTGAGCTGCGCCAAAAACATACTAAACCAGCTGAAGCAACAGTATGAAATCATTCATTTTGAGAAGGATGAGTCGGTCTTCAAGCTGCAGTTCAAGAAGGGATGGTTGGAGAAGGAGGAAATTTCCATAGGAATACAGAAAACCTTCGCCATGTCCAACGACGACGTGCTGGCCTGGGTGAACGGAGTTCAGATAGCCAGCGAATCCATGCTGCCGGCGATCCGGGACAAGCGTATTCTGGGGGCTGAGCGGAAAATTTTGGAGCGAGGGGCCCTCATAACGGCGCCAGACGGCATGATAATCATCTCGGTGAAGACAAAAACAGCTTATATAAAGCCATCGGAGAAACTGTGTCTGCTGAATGGCTCCCAGAAAACGACGCCGGAGGACGTGGTGCTCTACGCCGACGTCACGGTTTCTTGATGTTCTTCTTTCCCTCCTTGCCGGCGGCAGATCTTTTCCGGTAGACGATGTAAACTGGCGTCAGAGTCAGCAATACAAGAGCCGCAATCTCCAGATATCGAAGATTTTGCTTCGCCGTCTCCAGCAGATCTGCGCAGGTGTAACCGAGCCCGGCCACCGCCACGGACCAAATAAGGGCCGCCGGCACGTTCAGTGAAGAAAATCGCAGGGGCGTAATTTTCGCCACCCCGATGACGATGGGGGTCACGTTTCTTATGCCGTAGATGAATCTTGAACCGAAGATGAAGATGGAGTTGTATTTTTTCAGAAATTCCAGAACCAGGAGGGATTTTTGCGCCAACAGCGGATATTTGTTCAATAGCCGAGAGCCGTAGAGACGGCCAACGAAAAAGAGGCATTGCTCTGTGATCAATGTTCCCAGAAACGCAGTCAGCATCACCAACGGCAGCGACATCACGCCGTAGCGGCAGGCGACCCCAGCCAACAGAAGCGCTATCTCCCCCTCGACACAAGCGAAGAGAAAGACTGCCCAGTAGCCGTAGTTCTGGATAAAATGCTCCAAGATCTTCTCCCACCGCGTAAGAGTGTGGCGCGCCCGAGAGGATTCGAACCCCTAACCTTCAGATCCGTAGTCTGACGCTCTATCCAGTTGGGCTACGGGCGCACAGCAAAATGGTGGGTGATGACAGGCTCGAACTGCCGACCCCCTCGGTGTAAACGAGATGCTCTACCGCTGAGCTAATCACCCGAAAACACCAGAAGATACACGAATTTCATGTTCCAGGCAATGGTCGATGGAGATCGTGACCTGTGGTTTCCTCAAATATCTCGACGCCGTAAACATCACTCTGGCTCTCCGCAAATTTATTTTTGTCGAGGCGTTGATTCCTGCATTTCCTGCGAAGGTGCTAGGAGACAGTCCCGAAATATTTGCTAATAATCGCCATATTTGGTAACATGAGCTCGTAGTTTAGGGAGTTTTTCATGAAAGAAAAAGCTGTTTCGTTTCACAAAGAGGCCGTTGAAGCTTTGGATGTTGGACTGCGTCGGTACATGTTGAATGTGTTTTTCCAGATGTCGTTGGGGCTTATCGTGACGGCGGTGGTGGGGTTGGGAATTAGCAATTCAACGACCTTCATGACTCTGCTGTTTTCAACGTCGCTTGTGCCCTTGGCTCTGTTTGTTGTCCCCTTCGGCATATCCATATATCTAACGGCACGGATCTCAAGCATCTCCAGCAACAGAGCCAGGACGCTGTTTTTGGTCTTCGCCTCATGCCTTGGGGCGTCGCTGTCGTCGATTTTTTTGGTTTATACGGATGCTTCCATCGTCTACACATTTTTCGTCACCTCCTCAATGTTTCTGTCCATGGTGGTATACGGCTACGTGACAGAGAAGGATCTGACTGGAGTTGGTTCTTTTCTGATAATGGGATTGTTCGGCGTCATCATCGCCGGCCTCGTCAATCTGTTTACCCGCAGCTCAGCCGCAGATTTCGTCATTTCCGTCATCGGGGTGGTTGTTTTTACAGGATTGACGGCCTACGACGCTCAGGTGATAAAGAGCTACTATCTCAATTCGGATTCTCCAGAGGTGAACGAGAAGAAAGCCATTTTCGGAGCCCTTCGCCTGTATCTGGATTTCATTAATCTGTTTTTGTACGCCCTAAGATTTCTAGGTAATCGTAGAAGTTAGATAAAATTTTCCGGAAGTGGCAAGTGGTCGCAGCCGACGTCGTCTGATGGCATGGTGGAGGTTCTTGAATGGCGCTTGGCTCGGTAGCAGGATTTTGTCTGAAATTCGGTCACGTGACTTTCATTCTGCCGTTTGTGCTCTTGGGCATGATCTTCCACAGGCGTGATCTCTACGCAAAGGCCACCTGCTTCCTGTTTTTCGTGATGATTTTTAACACGCTACTCAAGTACATGTTTAAAGTCCAGCTGCTACCGCATCTGGGACAGGGCTACGCCTTTCCCAGCGGCCATATGCATGCCGCCGTAGTATTCTTTGGATATATCGTCTGTAGGAGCGAACGCAAGGCGGTTAAGGTGGCGCTGGTCCTTCTGATCTGCTGCCTGGGATTCAGCCTAGTTCATCAACGTTTCCACGATTGGTTTGACGTTCTCGGAGCGCTGACGTTCGCCGGGGCCGAGTTGCTGATATATCGATATATTCTGGTGAATTTTGGGGAGAAGGCCACCGCCGTCGTGGCTCTGGCGGCGTCGCTGGCGTCCATGGTTGCTCTATCGGTGATCTACAAACTGGAGTTTCACGTGTGGCTGGCTTTCTATGGCCTTCTGGGGACCATTCTTTCCCTGTCCTTCATCGAAGACGCGAAATTACCGGATTGGCTCCAGAAATTTGTGACGCTGGCCCTGAGCACTTCCCTGATTGCCGTCGTGTTCTTTGTCTTCAAAGCCTTGGCTTTCAAACAATTTTTCCTGTCGGAGATAAGAGCCGCTCTGGCGCCGGCCATCGTAATGGCCTCCATCAATCTGTGCTCGCGCCTCCGGCTAAGAGCCACGAAATAGCCCATCATGGATATAATTTTTGGGGATCTTGACGCCGAGTTTCTGTTTTATCTCGGCCTCCAGCAGCAGCGACGTGGCCTTCTCCGGTGACGACGTGATTTTCAGCTGCCCGCGTCGGCCGGATATCTTTTCCCTCAGAAGATACTGCTGCAGATAGCGCACCAGCGGAATAAAATCCATCTGGGCCAAAAACGACCGTTTGTCGGTGACATATTCCTGTAAATTCGCTCCACCGCCATCCAGCAAAAGAGATACCTTAGCGAAAAGGGAGACCAGCTCCTCGTCGGTTTCGTTGATGATCCTCACCAGCTGTTCCCTGATTCCATGCGATGCATTCGGCAATAGCATTTTGCACAGAGAATGCAGTGTGATGTCATTTTTGAAAGAGGCAACGGCGAAGATGTCGGCGCTATTCAGGACGTGATCTGTGATTTTCTTGGATTTTGCGTAGTCGCCGCTCTGCATAACGAAAACACAGTTTTTCCTCGCCAAAAGCGACGGAAGTTTATCCAAATGACTATCCTCGACGTTTCTTACGAAGAAGCAATCGACTCCGGAGCCGAATAAATCGCATTGTCCATCGGCAAGTTCAAGGCATTCCCCAAAGGAGCAGAAGCGTCGCACCGCTCCCGGCGATTTCCGCAGCATTTTTCCCCAAATAAAATCGCAGAAAACGTCGAATGTCTTCCTGTTGTTTCCGTATAAATAGAAACGCCCAACGTCGATGTGCCTGTCCTCTAGACTTCGGAAATCAATTTTCATGGAGCAGAAACACCCTTATGTGTTCGACTATTTTGGAGGCCAGTTCCTTCAAGGATATGTTGTTGTTGCGGCCATACATGGAAAAAATCGCTTCCCCCTGGGCGCTGGAGATATTGTGACTGCGGGAAACCGAAACGGTTTTCCGAAAGACGACATTCCTTGCATCGTCCCACAGGGTGACGTCCGCCACATGATGCACCCGGACGCGACGCGCGTTTCCGTCATCG
>JAITAU010000024.1 GCA_031283965.1 Holosporaceae bacterium
CTGGAGCCAGTCATGACTGTTGAAGTTGTTACTCCTGAAGATTATATGGGAGATATTATAGGTGATCTTAATAGCCGTAGAGGTCAGGTTATGGGTATGGATCAGAGGGCGAATGCCCGCGTTATATCGGCTGAGGTTCCTTTGGCCGAAATGTTTGGGTATGTGAATACTTTGCGCTCGATGAGCCAAGGAAGAGCTCAGTATACAATGCAGTTTGCTCGTTATGATGCTGTTCCATCTCATGTGGCGGACAAAGTGATTGCTGAGCATAAGGGGTTAATAAAAAATTAATTTTGGGAGGTGGTATAATGAGTAAAGCAAAATTTGAAAGATCTAAGCCGCATTGCAACATCGGCACCATTGGTCACGTGGATCATGGAAAGACCACGCTGACGGCGGCCATCACGAAGGTGTTGGCGGAAAAAGGCGGGGCGAATTTCATCGCCTATGACCAGATCGACAATGCTCCGGAGGAAAAGGCTCGCGGCATAACCATTTCCACCACCCATGTGGAATATGAGACCGCAGCCCGGCACTATGCCCACGTGGACTGTCCGGGACATGCCGACTATGTGAAGAATATGATTACCGGCGCCGCCCAGATGGATGGCGCCATTCTTGTGGTCTCCGGTACGGACAGCGTCATGCCCCAAACGAAGGAGCATATCCTGCTGGCCCGTCAGGTGGGGGTGCCGGCGCTGGTGGTGTTCATCAACAAGGTGGACATGGTGGACGATCCGGATATGCTGGAACTGGTGGAGATGGAGATTAAGGACACTCTGGCCAAGTACGATTTTCCGGCGGACGAGATTCCGATAATCAAGGGGAGCGCCCTTTGCGCCCTCGAGGGGAAGAACGAGGAGCTCGGCAAGAGCAAAGTTTTGGAGCTGATGGATGCGGTGGACAAATATATCCCTCAGCCGACTCGTCCGAAGGATAAGCCCTTCCTCATGCCGATCGAGGACGTGTTTTCCATCGCCGGTCGCGGCACCGTTGTCACCGGTCGTGTGGAGCGGGGCGTTGTGAAGACGGGAGATGAAGTAGAAATCGTGGGCATTAAGGCCACCACCAAGACCGTGGTCACCGGAGTGGAAATGTTCCGCAAGTTGCTGGATCAGGGAGAGGCCGGAGATAACCTCGGTTGTCTGCTGCGGGGGACCAAGCGGGAAGAAGTTGAGCGTGGGCAGGTGTTGGGGGCTCCGGGGAGCATCACTCCGCATACGAAATTCGAGTGCGAGGCCTATATTCTGAACAAAGACGAAGGCGGCCGTCATACGCCGTTCTTCAGCGGCTATCGTCCTCAATTCTATTTCCGCACGACGGACGTGACCGGGAATGTCACGCTTCAGTCGGGGGTGGAGATGGTCATGCCTGGGGATAACGTGAGGCTGAACGTCGAGCTCATCGCTCCGATCGCCATGGACGAGGGGTTGCGATTCGCCATCCGCGAGGGTGGGCATACCGTTGGCGCCGGCGTCGTCACTAAAATTGTGGCTTAGGAGAAAAGAATGAGTGCCCAGCGCATCCGCATATGTCTTCGGGCGTACGATCATCGGATTCTGGATTATTCCACCAGCGAGATCGTTGGGACCGCCAAGCGAACCGGCGCGCGGGTTCGGGGGCCGGTGCCGTTGCCCAACAAGACCGAGCGTTACACCGTTCTGCGCTCTCCGCACATAGATAAGAAGTCGCGGGAGCAATTCGAGTTGCAGACGCACAAGAGGCTGGTGGATATTTTGGACTGTCCGCCGCAGACGGTGGATGCGCTGATGAAGCTGGAGTTGGCCGCCGGAGTGGATGTGGAAATAAAAGTTTTGAGTTGATTATGCGTTCAGGATTGTTGGGAAAGAAATTGGGCATGACCTGCGTCTTCGGAGAGGACGGGCGCCGTCGCGCCGTCACCGTTCTGAAGGTGGAGCCCCATGAGGTGTTGTGCCGCAAGACAGTCAAGGAACACGGCTACGAGGCCGTCGTCGTGGGTACCATCGAGACGGGGGAAAACAAGCTGAGCAAGCCGTTGCAGGGTTATTTCAAGAAACTGGGCGGAAAGTTTTACAAAAAACTCAAGGAATTTCGAATTTCTAGCGAGTCGGCTCCGGCGGTTGGTTCCATTTATGGAGCCGATTTTTTTTCCCCAGGTCAGTATGTGGATGTTTGCGGAGTATCCATTGGAAAAGGGTTCGCCGGCGGCATTAAGCGGCATAATTTCGGTGGATTGAGGGCGTCCCACGGCGTCTCCGTTTCCCATCGGAGTCATGGCTCCACCGGAAATCGCGAAGATCCGGGAAAGGTGTTCAAGGGGAAGAGAATGGCCGGCCATCTGGGAAACGTGCAGGTGACTTTGCAAAACATGAAGGTTTATGGTACAGATGGTGACCTTTTGCTGATTCAAGGCGGCGTCCCAGGAGCTGAAGGCGGTTATGTGCTGGTGAAGGACGCCGTAAAGAGGAAAAATCTGCGATGAAACTGCCGGTGATAAAACTTGATGGCAAAGCTAGCGGGGACGTCGAGCTGGATGACGCCGTTTTCAACATAGAGCCCAAGAAGGAGGCTCTGGCCGATGTGGTTCGGTGGCAGATGGCGCGGCGGCAGACGGGGAATCATGCGGTGAAGTGTCGCGGAGAGATCAATCGCACCAAGAAGAAGCTTTTCCGCCAGAAGGGAACCGGCAACGCTCGCCATGGAGCGCGCACAGCCAATATTTTCGTCGGCGGCGGAATAGTTTTCGGTCCGAGTCCCCGGTCGCATGACTTCAAAATCAATAAAAAAGTTCGAACGCTGGCGCTGAAGACGCTTCTTTCCATCAAAATAAAGGAAAATTGTCTCGTCGTTTGCGAAGATCTGAATCTCAAGCAAGGAAAGACAAAAAATCTGCTGGATTCTCTGCAGAAGATGAAGGTGTCTTCGGCGTTGTTCGTTGATTCCGCCGGAGGGTATGAGAATTTCCAGAAGGCCTGCTCCAATTTGCACAAGATCGACGTTCTGCCGATGGCGGGATTCAACGTCTACGACGGTCTGCGGCATGAGAAAATCGTCTTTACCCGGAGCGCCATCGAG
>JAITAU010000026.1 GCA_031283965.1 Holosporaceae bacterium
ACGATGGATTCGTTCGGGTGATATCGCCGGTGGACGACACGCCCGCCTACAAAGCCGGGTTAAAAGCCGGCGATCTCATCATCTACATCGACGACGAGTGCATCAATGGCATCAGCTCAGAGGAGGCGTTGGAAAAATTGCGGGGCAAGCCGAAGACCTGCGTAAAACTAAAGATAAAAAGGAACGATAAGCCGCCGTTTGACGTCGAGATCGAGCGGGACGTCATAAAGGTGCAGTCGGTGAAGACGGAGGTTCTGGATAACATCGGCTACGTCCGCATCGCCACATTCGATAAAAACACCTGTAAGGATGTGATAAAGTTCATTCAGGAAAACAAGAACAAAAATCTCCACGGCATTGTCTTGGATCTGAGAAACAACCCCGGCGGCCTTCTGGATGAGTGCGTCGCCCTGTCGAATATCTTCCTGAAGGGCGGCAAGATAGTGTCCACCCGCGGACGCATTCAGGAAAATACCAGATCTTTCTACGCCGACAACGAAGATTTAACAAACGGATTGCCGCTGGTGGTGCTGATAAACAGCGGAACGGCGTCGGCTCCGGAAATCGTCGCCGGCGCGTTGCGGGACAACAAAAGGGCCATCATCGTCGGCTCCAGGTCCTTCGGCAAGGGCTCCGTCCAGAAGGTGATTCCGCTGTCGGAGAAGACTGCCATCAAGCTTACCATCGCCAAGCACTACACTCCCAATGGAGAATGCATCCAGGCCAACGGAATTTCTCCTGACGTCGAGGCGGATTACGCCACGATCCAGAAGCCGGAGCTGTTTATCATCCGAGAAGAGTTTTTCAACAACGCTCTGGACGCCGACAAGAAGGCCAAAAACAAAAAGTTCGCCGACGCCCAGAACAAAAAGAGTCTGGATGAATTGGCGAAAAAGAAGGGGAAGAACAATGAAGAAGAGGAGGATCAGGAGCTTCTTTATCGGAAGTTATCTCTCCGGGAGCGTGTGGACAAGGATTATCAGCTGAACAAGGCCTTCGATGTGATAAATGTATTGAAAAAATTCAGCAGTATGAGTAGTGGAAAAAATGAAAAGAAGTAATAAATTGAAATGCGCCTGGTGGATATTTGCGATTGTGGCTGCGCTATTTGTGGCCGGGGTCGAGTTTTTCCATTATTTCCGTCGCGAATGCATCCCCAACTATCAGTGCAGAATTTTGATAAATCAAGATTTGGCGGCGCCGGCTCCGGAGCCTGGAGGAAAGAAGCTGCAGGTTTCTCTGCCCACAAAAAGCGCCGGCGACGAGAGTTTGAGTCTCGAACATCACTTTTATGAATCCGGGAAGTACGGGGCTCTGCCGCGGGTAATTCCCTACGGGAAACAGGTGTTCGACGCGTATTCCTGCCGTTTTGACGTGGATTATTCGGACAAACGTGTGTTTGTGGCCGTGATCATGACGGCTTCGATTCCGCCGGAGGCCTTTCGCAATTCCATCAAAACCTTGGGGAAGAGCAAAGTCACATTTGTCCTGCCGCATTACGTGGATGCGCTTGAGGAAATCGCCGGAATAATCACGGAAAACGGCCATGAGTTTTTCATGCAGATCCCCACTCAGTCGTCGATCCCGGCGGACAAGAAAAACGTTATTTCTCCTTTCCTGGCCAACGCAAGTTCTGAGGAGACCTTGGAGAAACTCCGTCATCTGATGGCCTCCGCTCGCCGCATGATCGGCGTGGCCAACGCCACCCAGACGCTGCTGACGAAGTCCCAGAAGGATATGGCGCTCATTGGTCAGGAATTATCCAGCCGTGGGTTGGGATTTCTGGATTTGGAGAAGCACGGCGAGATCATGCGACAATTATCTCTGGAAAACGGATTGATCTACGGCAACATAAGCGATAGGTTCGGTGATGATGGTTTTGACATTTCCAAAATCGAGGACGGAAACGGCGTGGTTGTGCCGTTTGAGCGACTGTCGGCCTTTGTTGCCGCTCTGCCGGTCGGATTTACGCCGGTCCCCGTTAGTCTTTCCATGAAGAGGTTCTCCATGTTACCCTACCGGAAGTGTGTGGCCGTCTTTTTGGTGAAGGGCGACAAAGTACTCGTCGGCCAGAGGTCTGATGTTTCCGGCGCCTGGCAGTTGCCACAGGGGGGCATTGAGGATGGCGAGAACCTTCTGGAGGCGGCGAAGCGAGAGTTGTTGGAGGAGACCAACGCCCACAGCATAAAAGTACTTGGTTTCACCAACAACAAGTACCGGTATTCATTTCCCGAATCATCCCAGCGAAATTATCTGAAAAATGGGAAAGTGGTGAGGTACAGCGGCCAGGAATTATCCTTCGTGGTGTTTGAATTCTGCGGCGACGAGAAGGAACTGGACGTGAGCGTCGGCGCCAAGGAGTTCTCCTCCTGGAAATGGATCGGCGTCGACGAGTTGCTGCGGATCATTGTTGATTTCAAAAGAGAGGCCTACGAGGGCGCCATCCAGGAACTCAAACAACTGAATGTGTTTTTCTGAATTTGCGGTAAATGATATAAAACAGCATTGGAAGCCGTTCGCGGGTTCGTGATCAAGAGCACGGCGGCGTCCGTGTTTCCGCTGGGCGTTTCTCTCGGTACTTGCAAAAAGTACAACGCTGTGTCACGGTCTCTTCCATGTTATTGATGTTTCCGGGGCAGGGATCGCAGGCGGCGGGCATGGGGATGGACGTTTACGACGCTTTTCCCTCGGCCCGCGACGTTTTTCATTCGGTGGACGACGCTCTTTCCCAAAAATTGTCCCACTTGATTTTTCACGGCGACGAAGGGGAGCTGAAGAAAACCTCCAACGCCCAGCCGGCGCTGATGGCAGTCAGCATGGCTCTGGCGACGGTCCTGAGGGACGAGTTTGGCGTTGATGTTGGAAAAATCGCCACATTTTTCGCCGGGCATTCTTTGGGAGAGTATTCAGCCCTGTGCGCCGCCGGCGTTATCTCCATCCCGGAGGCGGCTAAAGTCCTGAGGATCCGCGGGAGGGCCATGGCGGAAGCCTGTCCTTCCGGCGGCTCCATGGCCGCCATCGTTGGATTAACTTCGGAGGATGTGGAAAATATCCTTCCGGAGTGCTGTGGAGATGGACAAATCGTCCAGCTGGCCAACGATAATTCTCCGCTGCAGGTCGTGGTGAGCGGCCATCGGGAGGCGGTGGAGAAGGTCATGGAAAAATCACTGAAATCCAACGCCAAGATGGCCAAAATGCTGGAGGTGAGCGGTCCGTTCCACAGCATTCTCATGGAAGAAGCCGTCGCCCCGGTGGCGGAGGCTCTGGAGGAGATGAATTTTCGAAATCCTGTCCGACCGGTCATCGCCAACGTCACGGCGCGGGCGGAAATCGGCAACTTCCGGGAGCTCCTCCTCAAGCAGCTGACCGAAAGGGTGAGATGGCGGGAGAGCATGGCGTTTGCCGCAGCTCATTCCATTTCCGCCTGCGTCGAAATTGGCGCCGGAAGGGTGCTATCGGGGCTGGCGAAGAAAATTTCTTCCGACTGGGATGTGACGACCGTCAACTCGCTGGAAACGCTGGAAAAATTCGCCAAAACCTGCTGCTAAAATCTTCTGATCTTCAGTGAACGTCGCGGCAGAGGTATTTTTTAACCAGGGCAAGCGTGATCGGCTTCTTCTCCTGCAGAAATAATTTGTCCAGCACCTTCAGTGTGTCGGCGATGGAGCCGACGCAGCGATCCACGACGCCTAGAATATGGGAGATAACGTCGTCGCCGATGGTCAACCCCAGGTCATGAGCTATCTTTCGGGTGATTTTGAACAGTAGTTCGTCTCCCGGAGTCATTATCCTCACGGCGGGAATGGCCAAAAGCCTGGATTTCAAATCATCCAATTCAATCCTCCAGGAGGTTGGTGGCGTTTTGGCCAGTATCAGGAAAAATCTATTTTTTTCATGGGCTATGTTGAAGAAGTGGAAGAGCCAATCTAAATGATTGGCCTCCAAAATATCGTCGAAATTGTCCAGAACAAAATGGCAGTCGGCGTCGAAAAGGTTTCTTGGATTGTGCCTCAGACCCTCCGCCAGCACATACACGGCGTTCACAGTCTGGGCCCACAGGGCCGCCAGATGAGTCTTCCCGACTCCGGAATCGCCGTAGAGAATCGTGCCGTTGTGCGTCCAGTCCGGCCATCTCATCAGATGGACCAGGGCCTCGTGATTTTCCTCTCCCTCCAGAAAGTCTCGCCAATCTAGTCCCTGCAGCTGATAAAAGTCGAAAATTTCCTGATGCATCTTGTATCTTGTGGCTATTGCTTGTAGGCCTGGGTTGTTTTGAATTTATCCGTGGCGAAGCAGACTAGATTTCTAGCCACGGCGGCCAGAGGAATCGCCACCAGCACCCCGATGATCCCCTGCAGCTCTATTCCGGCGAAAAAGGAAAACAGAATCAGCAGCGGATGAAGTCCGGTCTTGCGGGCGATGAAGCGCGGAGTCAGTATGTAGCCTTCGAAAAACTGTCCGACGAGGTAAATCATTAGGATTAGGGAAATTTTCATCAGCGACAGCGTCTGGATGTTCAGCAGGAGAATCGCCAGGAAGAATGAAAACAGAGCTCCGATGAAGGGAATGAAAGAAAAAAGTCCGGACATAATTCCGAGAAACAGGCATTTTTCCACATCGATCACGGACAGCAGCAGCACATAGTAGATGGATAGGATCGAGACCACGTAGAACTGTCCATGAAAAAAATTCCGGAAGGTTTTGCGGATGACCACCGAAATCTCCTCCAGCACTTGCCGCTGACTGTGGGGCGTCAGCTCCTGGACAAAATTGGCCATGATGTTCCAGTCCTTCAGAAAATAATAGAAGGAGATGGGCATGATGATGAAAAAGGACATGAAATTGGCGATGACGCTGCGTTTCGACGCGATTCCCTCCACTATGGAGCTGATGATGCGGGCCTTCTGATTCAGGTACTTCTCCATCTCTGTTCTCAGATCGGCGATGGCCGGATAGTATTTTTCAAAGTCAACGGAGGAAAACGTGTTGTCCAGAAACGCCATGAAGCTGTCGTAGTAGTTGGGCAGATTGTGGGTCAGCAGCAGCAGATGTTCCTTGATCCGCGGAAAAAGTTCCATGCCGAAGAAAACAAACATGCAGATGGAGCACAGCGGGAAAATCAGGCAGACGATGGTTCTGCTGAGGTGGCGACTGTTCAGAGAGTTTACGAGCGGGGCGCACAGGTAGGCCAGAACGAATCCCACCACAAACGGGAAGCACACGTCGGAGAAGAGATGAAAGAAGGCCGCCAGAAACGCCGCCACCGCCATCCAGAAAATGGTTCTACCGCCGAAACAAAAGGCTCCAGATCCAACGGTACTTTTGGACATACTCCACTCCCGAGTAGACGGTGGAAGCGGACGTCACCGCGGCGCCCAAATCCAACAGGTATGGTACATGCATCGCCAAAAGCTTACAAGCCAGAACCAGCACCAGAAATATCATCTGAACGGCGGTGTTGATCTTACTGGAGAGCGACGGCTCTATTTTTATGGCCGCGCCGCCGAGGCGACAGGCGCCCACCGCCGCCAATATCAAGACGTCCCTCGTGATGACGACGGCGGCCACGTAGAGCGGGATGAATCCGACGGCAAAGAACAGGAGATAGGAGATCGTCATCAGAGTTTTGTCGGCCAGCGGGTCCAGCAGAGCTCCCCAGCGTGAGCAGACGCCGAATCTTCTGGCCAAATGCCCGTCCAAAAAGTCGGATACGGCGGCGGCGGCGAAAATGACCGCGGCCCAGACGATGTGACGGCCTAAAATGGCTGGGATCAGGCAGAACGACAGGATTATCCTGGACACGGACAGGGCGTTGGGAATGTATTGGACGAAGGGGCTCATGGAAGTCGGGCGTATCTTATGCGCAGCTGGCGAAAGCCGTCGAGGTCTTTCCCATTTATGGTGAAAGTCGCCATTTCGCTGGAGAAAGACTTTACCGTAGCCCCCAGCTCCTCCAGTCCCGCCGTCTGCCGGAGGAAATCGTCCGCATAGACGGCGATTTTCACCACCTCAGACGACTCGGACTTCCGCGAGTAGCCCAGATCCAGGCCAAATGTCTTCATCAGATCGGAAATTTTTTCCATGGAAAATCTGTAGGATAGCTCGGCGATGTAGTACGAATCGGAGTACTTTTCATTTTCGATGGAGTAGTCGTGGATGCATTCCTGAATCTGGTCGTCGGATATCTTTGGGAAGATTCCCGGATCTCGGCCCAACTTTTCCGTCACAAGTTTTCGGAAGACCTCACGAGAGGCCGTCGACAACGCCTTCTGCTTGGCCGCAAGGGAATTTTTATCCATCTGCTTGATTTCGGTTTTTCGCGTCTCAAGGCCACAGGGTGCGCCGTCCGCCGGGCATCGCCACACGGCCAGCAGAGGCAAAAACAGGAGGTATTTCAGAATGCTATCACTCAATAATTTCTAACTTACTGAAGAAAAATCCGATTTCCAGCGCGGCGTTCTCCGGACTGTCGGACCCGTGGACCACGTTGCGCTCGATGCTCTCGCCGTACTCCCTCCGCAGTGTGCCGACGTCGGCGTTTGCCGGATTCGTGGCCCCCATTAAATCTCTATTCTTGGCGATGGCATTTTCTCCGCACAGCACCTGGGCCACGATCGGCCCCGAAGACATATGTTCGCAGAGGCTGCTGTAAAACGCCCGCTCCCGATGCACCTCGTAGAACTCCTCCGCCTGCGTCGTGGTCAGCTGCAGCCTCTTTTGGGCCACGATGCGCAGCTTCGCCTGCTCGAATTTCGCATTGATGACCCCGGTCAGATTTTTGGATACGGCGTCTGGCTTTATGATCGAAAGCGTCTTTTCCATATTTCCCCCTAGGTTACCTTCTCCCAGCCGCCGCTGGATTGTTTCCAGTAGTTTACATTTTCCTGATTCTTTTTCAAGTCATCGTAGATGGCTTGCGCCCGTTCGATCTGTGGGGCATCCTGGAAAATGCAAATGATTCTTTTAAAATTTTCAGCACATTGCTCGTGATCCACAGTCTCCAGCAGAAGTAATATCGTGGCTCCGTTGGGATTTTCCCATTGATTCGTCAGATAGATCGGCTGCCGATGGCAGAAGCCCAAATTCCGATCTCCGTGCGGGATAAAAGCGTTTGTGGAGAATGTCCAAAGGGTTTTGTCGACGGCCTTCAGGCGTTCCTCATCGGCGGAATAGACCAAACAGCGCTCCCCGGAGGCGTAGATCTTCTCCAGAAGTCGCGCCGCCGAAGGGACCAGATTACCGGCGCCGGTCTGATAAAAACACAATTCCACAGGAGTATTCCCGGCGATTATTTTCCATAATTTTCCCGCAAAAAGTCGTACAAGAGATGAACGCCGAAGCCGGTGGCTCCCTTGGCGCAGAGGAAAAGATCGTCCGAAGAGGAAGATTCGACGCCGGCGATGTCCAGATGGGCCCATGGGACGTTGTTGACGAATCGCTTCAGAAATTGCGCCGCCGTGATGCTGCCTCCGCGGACGTTCGCCTTGCCGATGTTCTGCATATCCGCCACTTCCGAATCGATTCCCTTGTCGAAATGCTCCGTAAGCGGCATACGCCAGACTTTTTCTCCGGTTCTCACGGAAGATTTGGCGATTTTATCGGCCAGATCGTCGTCGTTGCTGAACAATCCAGCGAATTCGTGACCGAGGGCCACTATGATGGCGCCGGTGAGGGTGGCCAAATCGATCATCATCCGTGGAGAAAATCTGTCCTGCGTGTACCAGAGGGCGTCCGCCAGGATCAACCGTCCCTCCGCGTCCGTGTTCAGCACCTCGATGGTTTGTCCGGAGATGGATTTGACGACGTCGCCGGGGCGTTGGGCGGCGCCGGAGGGCATATTCTCCACCAACGCCATTATTCCCAAGACGTTCACCGGCAGTTTATTCAGCGCCACCGCCTTCAAGAGGCCCAAAACCGTACCGGATCCGGCCATGTCGCAGCGCATTTCGTGCATTCCCTCGCCGGGCTTCAGGCTGATGCCGCCGCTGTCGAAGGTGACGCCCTTGCCTACGAAGGCGATGGGCTGTTGGGAATCGTCGGCTCCGTTCCAGCGTAAAATCACCAGCCTCGGCTCGTTGACGCTGCCCTGGGCCACCCCGAGCAATGCGTTCATGCCGAGGTCCTTCATCTGCCTTTGATCCAGAATCTCCACGAAGACTCCCAGCGGCAGCAACTCCTGCAGAGCCGTCTCCGCCAAGCTCTCCGGGTATATCACATTGGCCGGCTCCGACACCACGGAGCGGGTCAAAAACACTCCGGCCGCTATTTTCTGCAGCTCCGCGAAGCCGTTTTCCGCCGCCGCACAATCCGAAGCCAGTAGAGTGATGCTCCGCAGCTTGTTTTTTTCATTTTTTTTGGATTTATATTTGTCGAAATCCCAGGACCGCAGCAGAGCGCCGAAACCGATGTGGGAAACGGCGCCGTTGTCTGGATGATGAACGTCGGCGGCGGCGATGGCGACGGCGATGGCGTTGTCCAGCGGAGCGGCGGCCGCCCAAATACTGGCGCCGAGCTTTTCCAGATCAAATTCAGTGAATTGTTTGGCGACGTCCCCCAATCCCACGACCAAAACATGGTCGACCGGTCCGTCCGGCGGCGTGAGGCAGAGGGATTCCGACAACTTCCCGGAGAAAGCGTGTTTTTTCACGCCCTTGGCTATTATCCCGCCAAATTTTTCGTCTGCGGCGACGGCGCTGGGGGACAGTGTGCCATCCGCGTAAACCCCCACCGCCAGACAGCCGCCGTCCGGCAGCTTATCCACAAACGACGCCGTTTCCATAACCATGATATTCTCCCCGCCAAACCTTCTACAACCTGGACTGCAGCGAAAACGCCCGCAGACTGCCGATCAGAATCATGATCAGCCCGATGATTATATACACGTCCGGGATTTTATCATACAGATAAAAATCGATCAGAGTGTTGGGGATCAGCATAAAATACCCGGCCGAGGCCAATCCGGAACTGCTGGAGAGCTTGAAGGCGTGGATTATGGAATACTGCGCCGCCGCTCCAATAAGCCCTCCCAGGAAGAGATGTAACAGGTGCTGCGGGGGAATTGAAGAAAATGTTCCGAACCCAACGGCCAACGAGATCGCCGTCAGCACCAGGTGGTGATAAAATATGATGGTGAGTTCGCTTTCGGTGAAGGCCAGTTTCTTGATGATGACCTGATTGAGAGCGGAGATCATGGCCCCAATGACGGCGAACATGACGCCCCACTGGAATATCCCGCAGCCGGGTCTGAAGGCGAAGCATATGCCGGAAAATCCCAGAAGTACGGCCATCAGATTTTGCAGATGGAATTTTTCCTTCAGCAGCCAGACGCTCAGGGGAATCACAAATATCGCCGCCGTGAGGCCCACCACGAAAACGTCCGTCATGGAGGAGTAGTTGTAGGCGGACATGAAGGCGTAGGTGCCGGCGGAGGCCAGGAGCGATCGCTGGATATTTTCTTTTTTTCGCTGACTGCGGAGGGGATTGACCCCGCAACAGACAGCCATGATCAAAAACGGCACGAATCTGGAGGCGGTGCGCAGAAACACCACCTGATGGACCCCGTAGATGGGCATGAAATATTTCATGATCGCGT
>JAITAU010000034.1 GCA_031283965.1 Holosporaceae bacterium
CTGATCAAAAAAGGCGTACGCCACAACATCGATCTGAAAAAATTTCGGAGACTGCCGCCAAAAAGCGGACGTTTCAGAGTCTACTGCAGAAAAGAACCCTAAAGGACTACTCCATGTGGTCCATAACGGCACATAAACCGACACAGTGAGTGAAGCGAAAAAAGCGAGCTCAGAAAAAACTGCTTCTGCCATAGCTGCTGGACCGACCACATTCGCCCTCCCTGGCCGAATGGCTTTTCATGTATAGATATGTTGAGTTTTTTTGTATAGATAGTTAGAGATATATCTACTAATTTTAAGCGGTATTTTGTTCTTGTTGAAGCTTTGCGAAGCAATACCAAGTTCAGGCTTAACTGTTCAAATGGCGCCACTGATTTAGAGGCGATACAGAGTACCCATTGAACAATTTGTAACTAAACTTGGTATTATAATCTCGGGACAGAATTGTAATACCTATTCCAGCTACAAACTCATCAGCGCGAATCCTACATCGCATCTCTAAATCAACGCTATTATTTGACACAGTCCAATTCGAACTTTGCTGTTACTTTATCCTTGTGATCACTATAATTCCTGTTCCATGTGCAAATTCTCTACGTTCACTGGTGGCGTCATTATTATCGAAAAAACTACTATATGGGCCTACTCCTTCTATCTGTGTTCCATGACTAAAACGGTAAAGGGCGGCAATTGCTTTTTTCCTAGTATCGTCAACTGTATCGTCAACTGCATTGCCATTTAGATAGTCCTGCCATGAGAGAAATTTTTTTATCGAAAATTCTTTCCGGAGTTCGAGGTCGTCATATGACCATGATTCTTCAGTAGTATCAGAATAGTTACTATGTCTGACGCCTTCAGTAATCGTTGCATTAGTATTTGTATCTGTCACTATGAAAACTCCTTTAACACTGAGTAACTTGGCAATGGACTTGCATACTCCATTAAAGCCTTCGGTTCCTGCATCGAAGAACTTTGACGTTGAAGTATCCGTTATAATTAAATCAAATATGCCATGATTTTCTCCGGAATCATCAATCTCCTCAGCCCTATCCCTGTCTTCAGGAAAATTAGAATCAACCAGAAGACTCGGCATTATACGAATATTATCAGGCCTTATTTTAGCGCGCAAAATTAGCTCTTTACGCAGCGCAGAAGCAAGATCTCGCCTGCGAAAGTCCATTCTTACATAGCAGTATTTATATGGGGGGCGTATTCTGCCGAGCCACCAAAGTGGCACAAGGTCTACTTCATTACTGATGTGGGATATTTCAAGATTTAGACGACCAATTTCGCCTCTATAACGGCCATCCCTTAAAGCTTTGTTCGTGATGTCTGATTGGATATGCGGGGCGGAGCCCACCCTTAACACCCTTAATGGCGGATTAGCGGCGAAGGCGCTCGTCATCGTCGCAATATATGCTCCAAATACAAACAAAATTAGTGATACGGCTTTTTTGATCTGCATAATTTTTCTCTCCACTCTGCGGTTTTCTCTTTTTCCCAGTATATAGCGAACCAATTCGCCATATTTCGCAGTGTAGTATATAACTACTTAACAAAAAGTTAATTTAAGACAAAATAATCTTTGTGGCAAACACCACAAAGAAGCAATATCAAAGGCTGGCAGTTGTCAGTCTAAAGTCTTACGGTAGAGTCTCACAGCGGCAGCCGTTGTCGTCAACATGAGAAGCAGGAGCGGCCAGAAGTTTCGCCAGATTTCGCTGAAATTGCTGCCCTTCAAAATAATTCCACGGGCGATCCGGATAAAATAAGTCATGGGGATGCAGTTGCCGATGGCCTGGGCCCACTGGGGCATTCCACTGAACGGGAACATGAATCCGGAGAGCATGATGGACGGTAAGAACAAAAATATCGTCATCTGTATGGATTGCATCTGATTCTTGGCAGCCGTCGATATGGCGAATCCCAGCGCCAGATTGCACATTAGAAACATTAACAGCGTCAGCGCCAAGAGCCAACTGCTCCCCAGAATCGGAATATCAAACAAAAAATACGCCACCAGAATGATGACCGCCGCCTGCAAGTAGCCTATCAGGATGTAGGGGACGATCTTGCCACACATCACCTCGATGGGAGTGACCGGCATGGAGAGCATGTTCTCCATGGTGCCCCGCTCCCTTTCCCGCGTAAGGGAGAGAGCCGTTATCATCATGCCGGTTAGGAGCAGCAACACCCCTATCAGTCCTGGAATGATGTTGTAACGTGTGAATCCCTCCGGGTTGTACAGCTTGTGCACCATGATGTTCAGCGGACTTACTGCGCTTTTTCCCAGAAACGACAGAGGTCCGTTGAGGCATCTCCGGAGGGATGTGGTCAAAATCCCGTTTAGAGCTCCAACGGCTCCAGCCACCGTAACCGGATCGGAGGCGTCCGCCTCCAGCAGAAGAGACGGCCCGCGCCCTCTCACCAGATTTCGGGAAAAATCCTCCGGAATAGTCAGAACAAACTGGACTACTCCCTGCTGCAGCAATTTCCGGCCACCGTCGTCGGAAGCCACCTCCTCATCCACTCGGAAGTATTCGGAATTTTTCAATCCAGCCGCAATGGTCCTGGAAAATACGCCGTTATCCCTGGACAGCAGCGCCGTGTGGAGATGGCGTGGATCGTTGTCGATGGCGTATCCGAACAACAGCAACTGAACTATGGGAATGAGGACCACCATGGCGGCGGTGGCCCGATCTCGCTTCAGCTGCAGAAACTCTTTCTTCAAAATGGCGCATATTTTGGTGAAGGACACGGTCATGGCTCCCCCTTCCAAACTTCGTCGATGTAATAGATGAAGGATTCCTCCAGCGAACCGGCTCCAGATTTCTCCATGAGCTCGCCGGCGCTGCCTTCGGCCACAATGTGGCCGTCGGCGATGTAGATGATCTTGTCGCAGCGCTCCGCCTCGTCCATGTAGTGGGTGCTCACCAGCGTCGTCAGGCCGCGGTTGGTGAACTCCTTGATTTCATTCCAGAATTCTCGGCGGGATTTGGGATCAACTCCGGCAGTCGGCTCGTCCAGCAGCAGCAATTCCGGCTCGTGCAGGATGCAGGCGGCCAGGGCCAGCCTTTGTCTCCAGCCGCCGGATAATTCGCCGGCCAATTGATCCGCCCGGAGCGTCAGGCCGAAATTTCGCAGGCATTCCCGCAGCCGATCCTCCACATGATTCATGGCGAACATTTTTGCGACGAATTCCAGATTCTCTCGCACCGTCAGATCTTCCCAAAAGCTGAATTTCTGCGTCATGTAGCCGGTCCTGGATCGGATTTTGTCAGCGTCTCGGCCCAGATCCAGGCCGAGGCAGACGCCTTCTCCCTCGTCCGGCCTCAGAAGCCCGCAGAGCATGCGGATGGTGGTGGTCTTCCCGCCGCCGTTGGGGCCGAGGAAGCCGCAGATCTGACCGCAGGGAAGGCGAATGCCTATGTGGTCCACAATCGTGTGCCCCTGAAACCTTTTGGTGAGATTTTTTACGTCTACGGCGTAGGACATATTCTATTTTTCGTCCAACAGCAGTGTGACCGGCAGGCCCGGGTGCAGACGCTTGTCGAATTTCTCAGGAATCGCCTCCACCAGGAACATCAATTTTTCGCTCGACCCAACGCTGTATATCACCGGCGGCGTAAATTCCGCCTTGGGAGAAATGAAAACGATTCTGGCAGCCACCGGAGGGTTTGATTCGTCCAAAATTATCGTGGCTTTCTTGCCGACGGAGATCTTTGGCAGCATTCTCTGGGCCACGAAAAATCGTATCTTTATGTTTTCCGACGGCAGGAAGCTGACCACCGGAGCTCCGGCTGTCACAAATTCCCCCGGATGATAGTACACGTCCTCCACCTGCCCATCCTGGCGAGCGACGGGTCTGGCGTTGTCCAGATCGTTGCGGGCCCGAATCACCTCCTGACCTGCCGCGTCGATTTCGTCGCTCCTGGCGCCCATTTTCGCCACCTCGTAGGCGGCAGATATTTCCTGCTGTCTGGCCAACAGTGCTTTGTAGGCGGCGGTTTTCTCATCCAGATCAGATTGGCTGACGGCGTGGGTCTTGGCCAACTCCCGGCAGCGATCGTAGGACTTCTTGGCGCTGATGAGATTCGCCTCCACCTGCTCCTTCTGCTTTTCGATTACGCTAATTTCTTCCGGACGTTTCCCCTTGGTGAGGTTGTTGTACCTGGCTGTCGCCGAATTGAGCGCCGCCGTTAGCCCGGTGGTTTCCAGCGTGAAAAACGCATCTCCGACGCGAACCATCTGCCCTCTGGTGACCTGCACATTCTCCAAAATTCCGCCGGTGGCTGGGGCGATGTACACAAATTCTCCTTCCACGTATCCACGAAGACGGCTCTCGTTGTGAGAATCGCGGCTCAGAAGGAACACGGCGATCACCGTCAGCAAACCCACCGCCGACAGAGAGAATCTGCGCCGCAAACGATGCGCAAAATCAACGAAAACCGAGATCACAGGAATTTCCACGAGCAATTTCCACCGCCGCCCCGGAGATTCTAACACCTCCTGCGGCGGTTGCAACATCGCTGCTGGGTCCACACAATTAGGATCTTTTCTGAACTCTTTTCACGATGGATGCGATGCGCCGGCGACGTTTGGATCTGCGGATTTTCGTTTTCGGCTCTTCCTGTTTACCGGAGACGTTCTTTGGAATTTCCCTCAGGGCGGCAGTGTCGCGAATCCGCTTTACTACTTTCGCCGCCAACGGATTATCTCCGGCCGATCCATTCGGAACACCGACCTGTCCCTTCGGAACAGCAGTCTGTTGTGGGAATCCTTCCTGGATTTTCGGGGTAATTCCTGCGCTGGAAAGCGTCCCTGTCTGCTTTTTGGGATCTCCGCGGTTAGGCGTAGTAAGCGGAATCCCCAGCATGGAGAAAGATAACACGGATATCTTGGATTCTCTGATGATCTTGCTGGCCTGCAGGTGAACACCCAGCGTCGTCATCATCAGGCAGCAGCATATGGGAATGGCGCCTCCACGCAGTAGGCCAAAGAGAATGCCCGCTGTCCGGTCGGAGCCCGAAACGACAGAGTTTTTCACGTTCCTGGAAGCGAAACTGACGATCAACAGACAGAGCACCAGGGAGGCGAAGTAGGATAACCCCAGAGAGGCGCAGCGGGCGAGCATTTGGTTCGCGACATACCGACCGATGATGGGCATCACATGGGGAACGGGAATGGTTGACAGGAAACCGCTTCCCAGCCAGGCGCAGGTACTCAGAAAATCCCGAGTAAGTCCGCGGACGAGCCCCATCAACGTGGACGCAAGCGCGATGAAGATGTAAACGTAGTCCAGAGAATTGAAAAATTCGCCGTTGTTCATGGGCAACCGGTTCCCACCGCCTCCAGTACCTCCATCAGCGTCTTCACCTCGATAAAATTTACGCTGGGGAATGCGCCACGGTGAAACCTATTCGAATGCGGAAGTATGATGTTCCTGAATCCAAGTTTTTCCGCTTCTTTCACCCGTTCCTGACAGCGGGCGACGGATCTGATCTCTCCGGTCAATCCAATTTCCCCAAAGGCGCAGGTTTCCCGGGAGATGGCCTTGCCGCTGCGGGCCGACAACAGACTCAGAGCAGCGGCGAGGTCGCAGGCGGGTTCGGAAATCTTCAGTCCACCGGCTATGTTCAGGTAAACATCTCGGTCCGAGAAGGAAATCCGGCATTTGGATTCCAGAACGGCGAGAATGGTGAAAAGTCTATTGAGGTCCCAGCCCACCACCGTTCGTCTCGGGGAAGTAAAATAACTCTTGGATACCAGAGCCTGCGCCTCCACTAGTAGTGGGCGGGAGCCCTCGATTCCCGAGAAAACAACGGAGCCGGGCACGTCTTCGTCCCTTTGGGTCAGGAATAATACGGAGGGATTTTGCACGCTGACCAAACCACGCTGCTGCATTTCGAAAATCCCCAGTTCATCGCAGGGGCCGTAGCGGTTTTTCACGGACCGGAGGATGCGGTAGGAATTACCACGCTCCCCTTCGAAGTACAAAACTGTGTCCACCATGTGCTCCAGAACTTTGGGGCCGGCAATGGCTCCATCTTTTGTGACGTGTCCCACCAGAAACACCGTGGAACCGGTTGTTTTGGCGAAGTTGATCAACTCGTAGGCGCAGGCCCGCACCTGGGAAACGGTACCGGGAATGGATTCCACGAAACTGCTGCGCAGCGTCTGGATCGAATCCACCACCAGGAAATCCACGTCGTTGCCCAGGGATCTTATGATGACTCCCACGTCGGTTTCGCAGGCCAATTTCACGCCGGAGTTGCCAGCTTCCAGCCTTTCGGCCCGCATGCAGATTTGTTCAGCCGATTCTTCTCCGGAGATGTAGACGCAGCTGTAATCCTGTGATAATGCCGCCGAAACCTGCAGCAGTAGGGTGGATTTGCCGATGCCAGGGTCTCCGCCGATGAGAATCACGGAGCCGGGGACGGCGCCACCACCAAGCACCCTGTCGAATTCGCCGATGTCGCTGAGTTTCCGATCTATTTTTTCCTGAAAGAGAGAGAGCGCGCGAAATTCCATGGCGGATTTTCCCGCCGCCGAGAAGCTATCCGTTTGAATTTCTTCAATTATGCAGTTCCACTGACCGCAGTCTTCGCATTTTCCGAGCCATTTGTGATATTTCGCTCCGCATTCGCTGCAGCGAAACATTTTTTCGCTCTTTGCCATCGCCGTTCCAATAATCGACTGAATTATAGAGTAGAATTCAGGAAAGTAGAAGCTGATAAAGGTTATATATGGTGTGGATGGCCGATCGTTTGATGTGGTAGATGGCGTTCGGCAGGAGGACCGCCGGCGATCGGATTTTTTTGCTATCTGAAATTTTAATTTGCGAGCGGCAGGAGCGCTGTCTCACGATGCGTGGCTCCACGCCGCAGAAGCTAATGTCGAATTCCCAGGAGGCGGTGAAATAATGATCCAGCGGCATCTTTATGGGGTAGAATCTATTCAGAAATTCTCTGGCAGTCCTGCGGTTGACCAGATAGCAGCCGGCATGTTGCACGTTCGTCAGATACACCACCAATGATTCCCCAACGGATAGGGCGGAGATTTTTCGTGGGTTTCCGTGATGGTTCAATTCGAAGGACACGACGTCCCAAAGATTTTTCCTTCTGACGGCCGCCGTCACCGCCGCCGACAATTCCCGGACGTTGAAAACCACGTCGTCTTCGAAGACCAGAGCGAACTGGTTATCCGATTCCAAAAATTTCCGCCACACTTTTGCGTGACTCAAGGCGCAGCCCAGGGTTCCTGCCTCCGGCGCCATTTTGAAATATCTCCTGTAGCTTTTCAAATCCGCGATGCGGCTAATCTGCTCTCGGGACAAAAATCTTCCATCGACGGCGGAGACTCTTTCGACCGGAAAAGGCAGCCGCGATATTTTGGATAGAACGGTATTCAGCCGATCGACGGCGACGTCGAGGTTTATGAGATAGGCACCCACCTTTCCGTTGGAGGAATCTCCGAAATTGCCGCACAAATTATAGGACTTTCGGAAGAATCTTTTGAAAAATAGCGGGATAAACAGCGGAGAAATGCATAGATACACCCGATGGGCGACGGAACAGGAATCAATAAAAATCAACGGCAAAAAGAGACATGAAATCAACAGGTTATAGGTGAAAATCGCTAAGATTCTGACAAGCCTCATGTTTTAGATTCGCAGCTCGCAGAGGATGGGAGCATGGTCCGACGGTCTTTCCATGTCTCTGGCGGCGCGGATTACATCTCCGCTGCCGAACAGTTTTCGCGCCTTTTCGGATAGATAAAAATGGTCCAGTCGGAATCCGTGATCCTTCGCAAAGCCTCTGTGGCGATAGTCCCACCAGGTGTATCCCTTGTCCTGGAGGATATCTTGGAACCCGGCTTCCCGGATTGCCTTGATGAGCTCCCGCTCCGGCGGAGAAGCGGCGATGCCGGCGTATCCGGAAATGTATATGTCATGCGGATGCGGACCGACGTTAAAATCGCCGCCGCCGATGAAAATCTCGTCCTTAAAATCCAGAAATTTTTCCTTCAAACGCCGGAGAAAATCCAACTTCCCATAATATGGTTCCGCTCCCACCTCCTGACCATTGGGCACATAGACGGAGGCGACGAAAATTCCTCCGGAAAAGGCCTCTAAATACCGGGCCTCTTCCCAAAAATCGCCATTTACCTCCTCCAGTGCATGCTTCGAACAGATGGCAACGCCGTTGCGGCCCTTCTGGCCCTTGATGGCCACGTTGTAGCCGAGATCCTGGAAATATTCCAGCGGAAAGAGTCCGTCCTCCACCCGCGTTTCCTGAAGCAGAAATACGTCCGGACTATATTCTTTAGCGACCTTCAGAAAATTCTCCATCCTGGCTCTGATGGAATTGACGTTCCAGGATATTATTCTCATAATTGCGCCTCCGTATCGCTTTTGTATATCATAAATATCCTGTACAATAAACGTCTGCGCATCAATTGTAGGATTCGGATATGCGAAAATTACCTCCGGAATTATCCGACGAAGAGATCGATCGTCTGAGGGATGAATGCCGGGCGGAGACGGTGCGGACCACGTCTTCGGAACTGGAAGAGATTCTCCACAGACCAATACCGGTGCTGAATTACGGTTTCGTCCGGGTGGTGGATTACATGGGGACGGATGCATCCATCGTCCAGGCCGCACGCGTGTCCTACGGCGCAGGGACGAAGAAGGTGCAGGAGGATCGCGGCCTGATCAATTACCTCATGCGGCGTCACCACAGCACCCCCTTCGAGATGTGCGAGATAAAGTTTCACATCAAGCTGCCGATTTTCGTGGCTCGCCAATGGCTGCGACACCGCACCGCAAGCGTAAACGAGTATTCCGCCAGATATTCGGTGCTGAATAACGAGTTTTATATCCCGGAAATTGACCAGCTGACCGCCCAATCCGAGACCAATAAGCAGGGCAAATCCGACGAACCGTTGGATGGGCGCGACGCCACGGAGATCTTGAATATTCTAGAAGAATCCTGCCGCGATGCCCATGCGAAGTACTCCCATCTGCTGGATAAATTATCTCTGACTCGAGAATTGGCCAGGACTATTCTTCCGGTGAGCGTGTACACCGAAATGTACTGGAAGATCAATCTGCATAACCTTCTGCATTTCTTGGAATTGCGCGCCGACTCCCACGCTCAATACGAAATCCGATGCTATGCCGTTGAAATTCTTGGCATTCTAAAGAGGTGGCTGCCGATCACCCATGATGCCTTCGTCAATTATCGCCAGAAGTCGATTTCCTTGCCGCAGAAATGCGTCGAGCTGCTGAAACAAATACTGAATGGGAAGAAGATTAGTCGTGAGGAAAGCGGATTGAGCAAAGGCGAGTGGCAGGAGTTCGCCGCAACATTTGGCATGGATGAGTAGATGTCTGCGAAAATATGTCCATCTCTGCTGTCGGCCGATCCCACAAAACTTGGGGCAGAATTGATCGCCCTCGAGAAGGCCGGCGCCGACGCGGTCCATTGGGACATAATGGATGGGAATTTCGTCGATGCTATCACATTTGGGGCGCACCTGGTGGCGGCCCATAGGAAATTAACTCCTCTGCGATTCGATGTGCATCTGATGGTGCAAAATCCAGAAGGGCACCTGGAGAATTTCGCCGCCGCCGGAGCGGACGTCATCCTGGTCCACGCCGAAACCTGTCCGCATCTGCATCGAACTCTGTGTCGCATTCGAGATCTCGGGAAGCATCCAGGAGTCGCCCTCAATCCGGCGACGCCCGTCGACGTCGTGAAGCACTGTACCGATATCCTGCGGATGGTTTTGATAATGGGCGTAAATCCTGGCAGTTCTGGGCAGACCTTCATCGAATCTTCGCTGCAGAAAATTTCAGAGTTGAAACTGATGCTGCCGTCGTCGACGGAAATTTGCGTAGACGGCGGCGTGACCGACGTAACCATTGGGAAATGCGCCGCCGCCGGAGCAAATAGTTTCGTTTCCGGATCATACATATTCGCCGGCGACGACTATTCTTCGGCCATAGAAAAACTAAGAGCCAGTTGTCGATAAATTTAAAAATGAAAGTCTTCTCGAATGTTTTTTCTAGATTTCTGAGATGCGTAAAAATTAATTGGTCGAAATTTCACGCGCGCGCCTCCGTGGCGCCGCTCTATTCTGTCACACTGCTTTCGTTGTTTTCTAAAAAGATTCAAAACAGGCTAAACCTGTCGTTTCCGTCAGAATATTCCATAGACCTCATATCCCAAAGTCACATCGTGGTGCTGAAGTGCTCAGGCCGTTCGATTTTCATCCGGAATATTCCCCGCGTGCTGACGTCGAATTCGCTGTCCGACGTGGAAAAATCCGAACTGCATTCCTTCGGTTGGATTTCTTTGCTTGATCTCAACATGGATCGACAGTGGCGCATGCTCATCCGCCGCCACATAGATTTCTGGATAAAAAAATTCAAGAACGTTTCCGAGGAACCGGCCTGGAGCATCCCGGTGGTTGCCGAGAGGCTCTACAACTGGATCATGCAGCATAATCTTATATCCAAGACCTCGGACATGGAGTTCAATGGGATTTTCGGAGAGAGCATGATCCAGCAGCTGAAGTTTTTGAGACGGCAGATGTACCTGCCACTTGGCCTGTTGGAAAAGACGCAGCTCATCAGAGCCGTCGTTCTGGTCTCCGCCGCTCTGGAGGACGATAAAAAATTCTCTTTGGCCATTAATGAGTTATCCACTTATCTGCTGGAAATAGATCCGGTAAAATCCTGCAAAACCACGCTTGAAATTTTGAAGGTCCTCCGCAACTTCGTCGACGTTCAAACGATAATCATGTTCCACAAGAAAAATATTCCCCTTGAAATTTCTGTAGCCATGGGAAAATTGGCGGCCGTTGTCAGAAATATTAGGCATTCGGACGGCGGCATCAGTATTTTTCAGAGTGAATTCACGCCATCCCCCACTTACATAGACGCGGTGCTTTCGCAGGTGAGAAGAAATGACCAAAACGAAATCTGTTCAGAATATCTGCGGCTCCAATCCTTCGAGGGAACGGCGTTTATCCATCTGAAAAACAAGTATTTTCCTCTGGAGTTCAGCGCCGGAACCCAAAGAATTATTCTCGGATCCTACATCTATTTTCTGGATCAGAATTTGTTTTTTCCCAAGGACGTCCGGACGGATCACAGACTGCACAACGAGAAAAACAACATCTGGTTCGATGGAAAATCTTCGTTTACCGTAAATGAGCGGTCCGTGGACTTTGAAAAAAAGCTGTATATCAATAACTTAGGCACGGACGTCCGCTGCGAAGAATCTCTGTCTACGGATTTGTACAGCGTCACCCATCATCTGGTGCTGCCCAGCGAAATTACCATAACACCGCTGGAGTATCAGAACGGTTTTTTCATGGATCTAAAATCCGGAGCGCGCTGGATGTGGAATTTCAGCAAAAATGTCGGATTTTCCTTCGACTTTGGCCGGAGCGGGATTTTAAATGGCGAGAAAAAGCAGTTCACGCTCCTCACCATCACAACCGCTACCACTGGAAAAAACCGCCTTCGGTGGAGCCTGCGCCGAGTGTGAGATCAAATCCAGACTCGACTGCTCGAATAATGAGATTGCCCAATAAAGATAGATATGCTTCTGTGACTCCGTTTGTTGTCCAGATTCCGATGAGGTGGCTGGCCGTTGTGGACGCTTCATCTCTAAAGACTAGAAAATCAATATACCCGACCGAGTTTTTCTATCTTTATAGGGCAATCTCCAAATAAGAGCATTACCTAAAGAAGGCGCAACGTTCTTAAATAAATGATCGCTCGCTGCAGAGCAACGAGGTATCTGGTTGAGTTTGCATTTTATACCAAACTTCATTATTAATTTCCTATCGC
>JAITAU010000037.1 GCA_031283965.1 Holosporaceae bacterium
GGATTTAAATCCTGTAGAACACTTTTGGAATTGGATGAAGAACAAAATCAGAGACGTCGCACACCTATATGAGACACTGGAATTTGCTACTATGGCCATAGTAAATGCATACTGAAAATACTATAGTACGTGAACATGATCAGGTTTTATATTCCCTCTGATTATTGACATTCCTTGAAGAGAGCATACCTCTTTTACGAGATCCCTCAGTCTCAGAGCTATATCACCTTTCAGAACCTTGTATGAATATTTCGTTTTCCATACAAAGTGATACCGTAACTCCAATATTGTATGAGCGCCTTTTACGTATCTTTCTCGGTTATTCATAACTCATGGTAAAACGTCTATTGCGCTAAAGCAATTCACGCTAAAGCGTAAGGTATAGTAAACTCGCTTTTCATTTACTGCACTAAAATGCTGAGGATTCAGATCCTGGAAGCTTGAAAATCTCGTAAATGGAAAGCGAATCTACTATATATAACCTGCCCATGGAAAATTAATGTCATCCATCAGTGAAAGAAAGGGTGGGCCAAAAGCGCAGAGTACAATATTCGCGCCATTTTAAACCGCGATATTCCGTCCACCATGCCAAGACCTTTTTCCACTTCTTTTCTTTGCTCCTCAGAAATTACAGTTGTCATCTCTGAAAACATGCTGTAAATTCTAAGCACATAAGGAAAAGTAATCTTAACCCTGCCGACTGGTAACCCAGGATCAGAATAGTTTTCGTATTCTACTTCGTCTCCATGCATGAAGAAAGGAATTCCCATCTCAACGGCGTAGTAGATGTAGGAGCCGTAGGCGTTGGACGTGGCGTATTTAAAATGTCTCAGCACATCGTAAAATCGCTCCACATATCTGTAATTATTGGTATGTCCAGCGGTGTAGACTGGAAAACCAGCGTCCATGTATTTTTTGTATTTTCCTTTGTTTACATCCACACAGTGGAGGCATACGGCCAGCGGCTTGTATATGTCCGGAAGTTTCTTTAGCTGTCGAATATAGGCGTCGATATCGCTCAACTCTTCAGTGTTGTAGATGCTGTGGGACGGAAAGACCAGAGTACCGCGGGCGTCATCCGCCCGGTCGACCTTATATTTCCGGCGATAAAACACAAACGGATGGAGCATCACTTCGCAGCGCTTCATGCCGGCGTCGAGGAACTTTCTGGCGTCTTCTTTGGCGTTGACGAACATACAATAGGCGCCGGAATTGAGTTCGTGATCCTGAATCAGGTTTATCACGCCGGGGCCATGCAGATGATAGATGTATATGGGAAGAAAACTGGGGAAAAATCCATACTCTCGGATGAGTCGCCCGTAGGAATACAGCTCCACCATTCTGTGCTTCCAGCACATCATGTGGGGCTTTCTTTTGTAGTCGTTGGACAGTTCCAAAAGCCTTTCTTCACTGTAACCGGCGTAGTCAAATGTCATGTGTTTCTCTCGAATATAATAAACGGAGTAATATCGCCGCCAAAACCGCCTACGGCACTACACGTTACAGTTTGATATAGTGAACACTTTGAGGCATATCTTCTGCGATGTCACTCTCATCTTCCTCAAAATCTACCCCGACAGTGAATTTAGGAATCCAACAGCCTTTTACCTTTTCGAATAACTTTCGATTTACAAATTTATCCAGCGTATTCCGAAATTCCACCTTTGTAATGCCCAAATAATCACAAACCAAGTCGACATACCTTTCTCCGCACTTTCCGTCATACTCCTGAACCAACCAAACGGCATCCTCGCGAGAAATGCGACCTTCCCTGATGTCATAACAAACCTCATCGGTGGCGTAACCAAAACCGAACTTGTAATACTTTATCATTTGATTTGGGATGCACAGATCAGAATCCAAAGCAGAAAACCTTCTGTATCTTCCAATGTCATGCAAATTTTCCGACATTCGCCCAAGAAGCCCACGAGCGACAGCAAAATCAGCATTACCAATCTGAGACCATTCTTTCGCATAATATTGTAACCAGATGGCAACGATATTTTTCTCTTTCACATTACTCAAAGGGAAATCGTACATGTAGAGATCCTTTTTCCCCAATCCGTCTTCGCATAAATCGTCAGCGCGACACCCGGAAAGAGTATTAATGTTCAACACGCCAAGAGCATTTCCACTCGTATCACTATTTTTACTAATACCAAGAGTCAAGGCAGCATTTTCTCCTTGAATAATCAAAGGAATGTTAAATTTATCAGCGATAATGTATGCAGAGGACCACAAAGCATACTCTGAAGGAGCGACAATGTTGCCAGTGTCAAAAAAAGCCTTTTTAGCCAATTTTTTGGCAATAACAGGATTAGGCTTCAATGAAATCAAATCAAATCCTTGCGAACACAAATTATCAATGTTATGTTGACCTACTGCTGTGATGCCATCAGGCGCGCCATTTCCCAACAAGACTCTGAGTCCGAGCTTTTCCTTTGCATATAGCGCCTGAAAATGGCTATCTTTACCGCCGCTGACACCAATTACACAATCGTAAGGAGAATTCGACGACACCGCACGCTCTTTCGCTTCTTTTACGATACTCTCTAGCTCCTTTTTTCTACTTTCCCAATCTATCGTGGTATTTTTCTGTTGCTCATAGATACACGCTCCGCAGACCCCTTCATCGTTAAAGAAAATATTAGGCCTTGTATCAGGCTGCAGGCATTTCTTGCAATATTTCACGCTCTCCTCCTTAGATAATTAATCCATAAATAAAAACATCAACGTACCGGCCATCCTTGAACTGAGCACCCCTCAACAGACCCTCTCTGGTAAAGCCAACTTTTTCCCCAAGCCGTTGCATCGCGATGTTACCTTCATGAGTACCAAAATACAATCTATGCAATTGCAAAAATTTCGCTCTCTCAATTAACAGCTTCATGCTCTCCGTCGCATAACCTTTATTCCAATAGTGAATTTCTCCAAACAACATCGCGACTTCAGCAGAGTGATTTTTTTTATCAATAGATTGCAGCGATACATTTCCTATGTGCACTCTATCAGCTTCCACATAGACGGCGTAGACTTCCTTCCTTTCATCCCCATGCAGAGAACTAATAAAATTTTTCGCATCAGCGTAGGTATACTCTCTTTCTCCATGGGAATTATAGCGGCAAACCTCTTGGTCATTTAACCAACTTATGTAATTGCCAGAAAGTTCATTGATGGATAACGGCGTTAGAAAAACTTCCTTACCCTCTAATTTCACCAACATTCTCCCAGACTTTAACAAATGTCGCGACTATATCATCCAGATCGTCCTTTGTCACACCTGGGAGCATATACTCGTGGGTAATCAGCGAATTGAAGTGCAAATCCTCAGTAACCGGGCAGACGCCGAGCGAATAATCGTATCTTCTCCCGGAGGCGCTCCAGGGAAATCCTCGGGAACCGTAGGCGATCTGCTTCTGGAACATCGGCTGCAGGTAAAGCGGTTTCGCGTATCCGCAGCCGATCTTTATCCCTTCTGTTTCCCGCAATTCCATGGGCGTCAATTCCGCCTTCACCGCTTCCACGAATTTATTCCGATGGACGCCGGCGATCGCCTCGTCAAACTTCAGCGCATGAGCGTAGTAAACATGATCAGCACCGTTTCTTACATTAGGCATTGTTAAACAAGGGATTTTCGCCAGCTCTTTTTCGAGATATCGAACGTTTTTTCGACGCTCCTCCACCAGTTGGGGCAATTTCCTCAACTGACGCCGGGCGACGGCGGCCTCCATTTCGGTCATGCGATAGTTGAAACCAACCATGTTGACCAAATCTGTCTCGCCTTTGGATTCCACGACGGCTTCGGCGTGGTTTCGGATCAATCTCAGTTTATTGGCCAGCTCTGCGTCGTCGGTGACGATGATCCCACCCTCGCCGCAGTGGATGTGCTTGTGATAATTCAGCGAAAAAATCCCGATGTCGCCGAGTGTTCCGGCGAATTTATCTCCGTATCTCGCATATGGAGCCTGGGCGCAGTCCTCGATGACCTTCAGATTGTGCTTCCTGGCTAGCTCGTTGATGCCATCGGAGTCGTATGGCTGTCCGAAAATATCCACCACGATGATGGCACGAGTCCGATCGGTTATTTTCTCCTCCACAGACGCAACGTCCAAACAGAAGCAATCCGCTTCGACGTCGGCAAACACCGGAATGGCATTATATATGAGTGGAGCGGTGGCCGACGCCGACATTGTATAGGGCGAAACGATTATTTCGTCGAATGGCTCCGTACCAATGGCCCCGACGGCGCAGTAGAGAGCCGACGTTGCGGAATTTACGGCGACTGCGTGCCGGACGCCGAAAAACTTCGCCCATTCTTCTTCCAGGGATCGCACCTGAGGGCCGCCGAAAAAATCCTCGTGCCAACAGCCGAGAAATCTGGAGAATACATGACTTCGAAAAACCTCCGTCACCTCCTCCAGTTCTTCTTCGCCGATGGGGAGGTACGGCGGAAACTTGGTTTTTCTAACTTTCTCTCCGCCAAAAATCGCTAACTTCGACAAAGCTTTTTCTCCACGAACGCCACAATATTTTCGGCGGCGTTGAAATCAACTGGGAAACTGTACAGCATCTCCGGAGCGTTTAACAGACGATTTATGGCTTCCTCCAGGTCTTCAAAATTATTCAGAAACGGAAGAACGCCGTTGCGAGTGAGGATAAATTTATTTTTGTTGGCGGCTCCCGGTTGATAGCTGATGGATTTCTTCCCGAGAATGCAGGCTTCGATCAGCAGCATGGAGGTCATGGAAATGACCATGTCAGAAGCCATAATGAGATCCACAGCGTCGGTCTCGCCGTCGAAAAATACGTTTTTAAATTCACGATATTTATCTTGGGACTCTTTGGGATGCAATTTCACCACCAGAAAAACATCGTCGGTTTGCTCCGACACTCCGACGATATCCGCCAGGGCTTTTCTTTCGGGCGCGATTCCGTAATCCTCTTCGTAGGGTTCAGAAGCGAACGTAATCATCTGTTTTTCCTGAGGAAATCTCGAGCGGATTTCTTCCGGAATCACATCTTTTGATCTATTTTTCAGCGCAGCGAAATGCGGATTCCCCAGAGGATATATCATGTCCGCCGGAATGCCCTCCCGCTGCATTTCTGACTTTGCAAAATCATCCATTACGCCGATGAAAGATGGTAAAAAATCGAAGGATTTGGCGGAATCATATGAAGAGATATCTTTTAAACCATATTTAGAAAATCTGATACCATAATTACACCAATGATCCAGCACCGCCATGGTGGGAATGTCGTAGTTTCTCGCCGTTTTCCATAAAAATTTCTCAGTGAAGTCGTTGGCGCTGGTGCCGGTGATGATGAAATCCGGTTTGAGGCGATGCAAAACGCTCTCCACATCTTCTGAACATAAATCTAGAGCATCGCGAATCTTTATTTTCGCCGGACCGCCGGCGTAGATGCAAACCTCATGATGGCGCGCGCGACACGCGTCGATCAGCGGAAAAATCGCGTTGGCTCCGCCAGGATCGTGGGCGAAAAACATTATTTTTCTAGCTGCCGACATGTTTTATGGCTTCGTATCCATCCAGAAAATCGCACAACAATTTTTCTTTGCCATTCAAGAAGTTACTGATGTTTTGAATGGCGTTGCCCATGGCGTTTTTCAACTCCGTAGGGTAATCTTCGGCTTTATTCAGCTGCCGATAACCGGCGAACATTCCGTCGTCTGTAACTTTATATACCTCAATTCTAAAACCGGAATCCAAAATCCGGATCCTCGCCATTTCGAACAGTAGATCCAATTCAAAAATGGTAAAGTGATGGCAGTCCACCGCCGTCATGGAAAATCTGGAGCCATTAAAAAATACATTCGCATTTACGGAAGGATCGTGGTCATAAAAATCCGCCACCGAAGATATTTTTTCCACCGACACGACTTCGCCGATCAACATCCGAAGAAGATCGATCATGTGGGAGCCGTTGTGCAAAAATCCCTTGCCGTAGTAGCCGCCGCCGGCGCGAAAATCACCAAATTCTCCGGAGGAAATTCTATCGGCGAGATGGCGGAACTCTTTCACATATCTGCGGGAATAGTTTACGGCCACCGGGACATCTTTGGCGACGTCCATCATGTCGGAAATTTCATCAGGACGGCCGACGGTTATGGGCTTCTCCAA
>JAITAU010000038.1 GCA_031283965.1 Holosporaceae bacterium
CATGTTGGGGCCTGTGAGGAGGCAGATCCTCTCCTCCATGGTCAAATGACAGTCGTTTGGGGTAAATTCCTTCTCCTGGAGCTCCAATACCGGATGCCTCCCCTCCTCTATCTCCAGTATCGGATCCGGCGAAATGACCGGCCGCACATAGTTGCGTTCGACGGCGATGTGGGCGAAATTCGTATAGACGTCTAGATTGGCTAGCAGTTTCGCTGCGTAGACGAAGTCGTCGTGGTAGCTGGTCAATTTTCGCACCACATCGCCGTAGATCTTCTGCTCCAATTGATTCCACTGTTCCAGCGCCTCCGTGAATTTCGCCTGGAGAGACATCAGCTCCACGGAGGTGTAGCGGACGGCGTTCTGCAACGTCTGCCGATGAATGAATCGCCCCAACATTTTAGACTTTTGGGAGATGGGAATTTCTATATACCAGCCGAGAATGCCGTTGTTTTTGATTCTCAAGGTGCCGACGTCGGTCTCGTCAACGTATTTATTCCGCAGATCGGCAATCAGCTCCTCGCTGTGATCCTTCATGTACTTCAGCTGATCCAGCTCTTTGGAATAGCCGTCGGCGATCAGACATCCGGTTCGTCCGCCGGCGGGCAATTTGTCCGCAAGGGCGGTTTCCAGCAGCTCCAACAGCGATGAGAAATCCCTCAGATTCTCCCACAGATATTCCCCCTCCGACGGAATGGCGACGTCCTTCAGCACGGATTTCAAATGCTCCACAATCCGCAGACATTCCCGGATATCGCCTATGTCCCGCGGAGAAAATTTATTGAATCTGACCCGGTTGAGGGCTCGTTCAAAATCCGGGCAGTTGCGGATGATTTCCCGCAGCAGATTGGCGGCCTTTCGGTTTTCCACGAAAAATTCCACGCAATCCAAGCGCTTTTCCAGGAGATCCCTATCGACGATAGGGGTGGAGATGCGGGCCGCCAGGTTTCTTGCTCCAAGCGGAGTCACGGTCTGGTCGATGGAGCCCAACAGACTGGGCTGATATTCCCCGCGACACGAAACCGTTATCTCCAGGCTCTTGCTGGTGGAAGGATCTAGAATGAGGTAAGCCCCCATGGAAGTCCTTTTGGGAATCGGCAACGAGGACAGATGGCCCCTCTGGGTTATCAGAAGATATTCCAAAACGGCGCCGCAGGCGGCCAACTCTTCGTTCATGGTTATGCCGAAGCTGTCCAGAGTGTCGACCTTGAAATAACGTTCCAGCCGTTCCCGTTCGACGATGGGATTGAATTTGGAATCCGGTAAAAACGTGATGTGAATTTCGCAGACGGCGGCCACATATTTGCCGAACTCGTCGTTTTCATGGCGGGACGGAACCAGCACCTCCTTTGGTGCATATACGTTGATTATGTTGGGAAATTCCTCCTTCACCACGGAATTTACGAAAAAATCTCCGGTGGAAATGTCGATGGCCGAGAAGCTTATGGTCTTCACCGCCGACGTTTTCTTGCAGATGCTGGGAACAATGGCCATGAGATAATTGTTCTTCTCGGCGTTCAGAAGGACGTCCTCCAGAAGCGTGCCGGCGGTTATGATTCTGGTGACTTCTCTCTTGATGACGGCCTTGTGTCCACGTTTTTTCGCCTCCTCGGGGTTCTCCATCTGGTCGCAGACGGCGATTTTTTGGCCATATCTCACCAATTTGCCCAAATAATTATCCAGAGTTGCTACCGGAATGCCACACATGGGGATATCTTCGTTTCCGTGCTTTCCCCGATGGGTGAGGGCTATGTTCAGAATGGAGGAGGCCACCTTGGCGTCATCAAAAAACATCTCGTAAAAGTCCCCTATGCGGAACAGCAACAGACAGCCTGGATATTGGGATTTTATTTCGAAATATCGGGACATCGCCGGAGTGGCGTCCTTGATAGCGCTGTAAAATAGACTGTCTTCTTCCATGTTTCTAGGCTCCGTCGTCACGGTGGATTATAAAAAAAGTTAATGACGCTGGGAATAGCGAAATGAAGATCCAAAATAGCCAGGCGAAAGGGCTGTGATTTTTTCCGATGGCGGATTCATTTGATGTGAAGTCGCAGCGGAACGCCGGTAAATTCGAAAGATTTCCGCAGGTGATTCATCAGATATCTGCCGTAGCTTGCTGGAAAATCTTCTGGGTGATTGGCGAAGGCGACGAATGTCGGCGGCTTCGTGCCGGTCTGGGAGATATACTTCAGCCGGAGCGGCGCCCCGTGGGCCAGCGGCGGAGGATTCTGGTCGACGGCCTCTCGCAGCCAACGGTTTAGAGCGGCTGTGGGAATCCGACGGCTCCAATTCTCGAACAATTTCAGGGAGACGTTGAAAATCCTCATCAATCCCTTCTTTTCCTTGGCTGACGTTGGCAGGCAGGCCACCCCCGGAAGTTGGGCGAACTCCTTCACCGCTCGCAGCTCCACCGTCTCCAATATTTTCTGCGGATCATCCACAGTGTCGCTTTTGTTGAGGGCAAACAGAATGATTTTCCCCTCGTCAAAGGCCCTTCTGGCGATGGTAATGTCCTGCTTTTCCAGTGGATTTCCCATGTCCATCAGCACCACCACCACGTGGGCCTGCCGGGTGGATTTCATGGCGTCGGCGACGGCGATGACGTCGATTTTATCGGTGATTTTCGATTTCCGCCCCTGCCCCGCCGTATCCACCAGCATGAAGACGTGGTTCTTGAATTTCCAGGGGACGGTGATGGCGTCTCTGGTGATCCCGGCCTCCGGTCCGGCGACCAGACGATTTTCCCCGAGAATGGCGTTGATCAGCGTGGATTTTCCCACGTTCGGCCTTCCCACAATTGCCACCCTGATGGGCGACGGCGTTTTTTCCTCCGGTTCCGGCTGGCACTGCAGCGCCGCCAGCGCGCCATAAATCTCCTCCATCCCGAGATTGTGTTCGGCGGAGACGGCCGCCGCCTCTCCGAAGCCAAGAACTTCAGAATTGTTGAAGGAATGTTTGGCTTCGGATTTGTTTTCCACAACAATCACCGGGCGTGGGCCAACTTTCTTGAAGGACGACCGAATCCAGGAGGCAATCTCGACGTCCTGGACTGTGATTCCCTCCACAGCGTCGATAAGAAAAAGAATGGCGTTGGATTCTTCGACGGCCGCCAGTGATTGTTCGTTCATGGAAACGGCGATCGGATTCCTGGAGGATGGATTAACGCCGGCCGTGTCCAACAGATCGAACTTCAAGCCGCACAAATCCACCGACGCCGACCTCCGATCCCGGGTGATTCCAGGACTGTCGCCGACAATCGCCACCTTTCCCCCCACAAGTCGGTTGAACAGAGTGGACTTGCCGACGTTGGGCCTCCCGATGAGAGCAACTTTCATCTATAGGCTACGATTTTCCCACAGTTCAGCAGGAGATACATGGTTCCATTGGCGACGACCGGGTTCATGGAAACGCCATATCCGGAATCGTCCAGCGGCAGGGTTTTTTTGATCCTACCATCGCGGACGGACACATACATGAGTTTCCCCTGCGGAGTGACAAGCAGAAGATGATCTTTCAGCAGCAGCATCCCGCACCAATCGGAAATCTCCTCGACGACTGACGTAAGTTTCCGCTCCCAGCGTTTTTTTCCGGTATGGCGGTTCAGACACAGCAACTCCGATTGGCAATTGAACACAAAGATGCTGTCCCCGCTCACCACAGGCGTTTGAAGACCGCCGCAGCTGCTCTTCCAATGGAGTTTTCCGCTTTTGGCGTCGAAGGCCGCCGTCTGACCGTTGGCAGCCACCACGTAGAGCACTCCATCCTTCAGGACAGGACAGGCCCGCAGGTGGGAGAAGGCATGGGCCACATTGGTGAGTGAGAATTTGGACATCATGGCGTCCCAAATGACGGCGCCGGTCTCCTCCAGGAGAGCGTAAATCTCTCCGGACGGATAAACCGCATAGACGACGCCGTCGTCGATGGCCACTGCGGAATCGCCGATGTAACTGGAATCCGAAACCATGCCGGAATGGGACCACAGCACCCTCCCGTCGGCAAGATTCACCACCTGGAGGCTGCTGTTGCTGCAGATTATGAAGGCTTTGCCGTTCAAAACCGTGATCCCGTCTCCCTTACTCGGAGCCGGAAGCTTGACGCGCCATAGGATCTTTCCGTCCTTGGCGTCCAGCAGAAAACATTCGGAGAAACTCGAGGTAACCACCACTCGGCCGGCGGCATAGGCGATGGCGCCGCCTATTTGCCCATCCTTTTCGACGATGGTGGTGCTCCTCCGCCACAGTTGCTTCCCGTTTTTCTGATTAAAGGCGTAGACGACGCCGCCGGCGTCGATACAGAAGACCCTTCCATCCGCCGCCACCGGAGCCGCCATCATTCGAACGGATCTGCTGGATTCAAAATCCACCGAAGATTGCCAGATTTCGGTCGGCGAAAGGGAAAATTTCACCGGAGGATAACAATGGGTGGCATTGTGAAACGCCTGAGGATAATCGGCGTTTTCCTTTTCCTCATCCACTGCGACCGGCGTTTTATCCACATCGGCGGCGATCCATTCGCCCACCTCCGCCACCGCCAACTCCTCGCGAACTCCCGGAATAGGATCCTTGGAGGAACAGGCCGCCAGCACAAGACATAGAAAAATAGAGACAGGAACTTGCTTCATATCATCCCTCCAAAAGACCATTTATGTAACCGGATAAAATCGCCACCCGACTCTTGAGCGACGCGGGAGCATTAGCGTCGGAGGTGATTTTCTTGAAAAACTCCAGCGCTTTGGCGTGGTCTCCGCTCTTTTCGCAGATCACCGCCATCAGCTCCAGAGCGGTGAAGCGAAAGGGACGACCGGCCTTGGCGAGCGGTTCTAGCATCTTCAAAATCTTCTCCGTCGGCTGCACGCAATAGGTGGCGTAGATCAGCAGAGCAAGATCCCCCCAGATCACATCCACCCCACGGCGTTTGGAGAGATCCAGCAGCGCGTCCAAACTCTGCTGGATTTCCTTCTTGCCGGACAATTTCTTTCCGTATTTCATGATGATCAGGAGGGGTTTCAACTCAGCTGGCGCGTTCTCCAGCAGCCCGGCGATGGCGATTTCGTTCCGCTGCGTCGGCGACTGAATGACATTTATCAGGGCGGTGGTTATCCGCTCCATCTGGGCATTTTTCCGCATATGCCAGGAGGAAAAAACGACGATCAGCAGAGCGCCCAGTCCCACCACCGTGAGAATGGCGTTCCGATTGGCTTTGAAGAACGCGAACAATCGGTCATTCTTCAATTCCTCATTTATTTCTTCGAATATTGAAACATCTTCAGACAAGGCATGAATCCCCACATGAACGACCGATTCTAAACCATGCTTCGGTTTCTTTCCATAGTCGTTTTAGCATTTATGGAGACAGTCGCCTGAAATACGTCGTTATGCAACGGTCCATTTAAAACTCCGTCCGCGGAAAAATAAAACCTCCGCACGTATTATCCCGAGGACGAATGTGTGCTAGAAATACGATGAGTTAACTCCAGGATTTTTCCCCATGACGGCCGCAACGGGTTCACGAGGTTCTTGCACCGAAGGTTCCGATGTACAAAATTCTGATTTCCTGTGGGGTTTGCCGAGGGTAATTTGGGTGGTGGGCGTTGTGAGTTTTTTTTCCAACAGCGCCTCGGTAATTATCACCGCCTTCTCGCCGGAGTTTATTATACACATACTTGGAGCCACGCCGGCGGCGATGGGATATATCCGCGGACTGTCGGAGGCGCTTTCGTATCTGGTGAAAATGGTCTCTGGGGTCTTCAGCGACTGGCTGGGGAAGAGAAAAATCCTGATTCTCATAGGGTATCTGTGCGCCGCCTTCGCAAAACCCATGTTTGCCATCTGCCAGGGATTGGGATTGTACGTTTCCGCCCAGTTGCTGGAGCGGGTCACCAACGGACTGCGGGACACGCCGAGGGACGCCCTGATCGCCGACTGCTCCCCCAAAGAATTGAAGGGACGAAGCTACGGCGTGCGCCAAAGCTTCGCTTTTCTCGGCTCTCTGATCGGGTCCGTGGTGGGATTTCTCATCCTCACCTGCTACGGCAGCTCCGCCTTCGTCATCAGACGCGTCTATCTCTTCGCCATCATCCCGATTCTGATTGCCGTCCTTCTGATATATTTCCTGATCAACGAACCAAAAGACATCATTCGCCTGAGGGATCGCAAAGGATTCCCCATAAAAATGACCGACATCCGACAGCTGGGGATGAACTTTTGGTACTACATGTTCATTTGCTTCGTCTTCATGTGTTCCCGCTACAGCGAGTCGTTTCTGATATATCGAGCCCAAGATTTGGGGCTGCAGGTGCAGTACGCGCCGCTGGTTCTGGCCCTCATGTATCTTTTCAACGTCCCCACCTCACGGATCGTGGGCAATTGGTCGGATCGGCACGAGCGGAAGCTCTTTCTGGCTTTCGGCTTCTGCATGATGCTGGCCTCCTGCATCGTCCTCGCCCTGGCCAGTGAGATTTGGCATGTCCTGGTGGGGGTCGCCATCTACGGGATACACTACGGCGCCACCCAGGGAACCTTCTACGCCATAGTCTCCGACTATTCTCCACAGCAGATAAAGGGCACCTCCATCGGCGTATTTAATCTGGTGTGCAGCTTCGGGATGTGCGTTTCCAACATAATGACCGGCGAGCTCTGGAAACACTACGGCGCCGAGACAGCCTTCATCGTAAATTCCACCATCACCTTCGTCGCCGCCATCGGCGTCATATACATAAATTCAGGGACGCACTTCGGAAAGGATTTTTCATGCGGGAAGAAATAAAACGCAGCATTTTGGCCATAGAAAATTCCCTGGAACTGCTTCGGGGGTTTCTTTGACCTGGAGTCGCTGAAGAAACAAGCTGATGAACTGGCCGCCGCCAGTGAGTCTCCGGATTTTTGGCAGGATCCGGAGAAGGCTCGGGAGGTGATGCAGAAAAAATCCCAGCTGGATGGGGAAATTTCGAGATTTTCAGAAGCCGAAGGGAAATTCTCGGATCTTGTAGCCATGCTTCAGCTGGCGGAGGAGGAAAAGGACGACGCATTTCTGCGGGAGGCGGAAAATGGACTCCTGAAACTGGCGGATGATCTGAAAATATACCAGATGGAATTCCTTTTTTCCGGAGAGGCGGATAAAAACAGCTGCTACCTCGAGGTCCACGCCGGCGCCGGCGGCACCGAAGCTCAGGATTGGGCCCAGATGCTGCTGCGCATGTACTGCCGCTGGGCGGAGCTTCACGGATATCCCACCGAAATCATGGAGGAAAGCGTCGGAGAAGAGGCCGGCCTCAAATCCGCCACCATCAAAATCGACGGCCCCAAGGCCTACGGATGGTTGAAGCACGAATCCGGCGTCCACCGACTGGTGCGCATCTCTCCCTTCGACTCCAACTCCCGCCGCCACACGAGTTTCGCCTCCGTCGGCGTCTATCCGGTGGTGAACGACTCCATCGTGGTGGAAATAAACGACGCGGACTTGCGGATCGACACCTACCGCTCCTCCGGAGCCGGCGGCCAGCACGTCAACAAGACCGAGAGCGCCATTCGCATCACCCACATCCCCACCGGCGTCGTTGTCCAGTGCCAGACGGATCGATCCCAGCACCGCAATCGGGCGATCGCCTTCGAGATGCTAAGAGCACGGCTCTACGAGCTGGAATTGCGCCGCCGTGAGGAGGCGACGAACGCCGTCGACAAGGACGACATCGGCTGGGGTCGGCAGATCAGATCCTACGTGATGCAGCCCTACCAGATGGTGAAGGATCTGCGCACCGGATTCGAGAAGGGCAATGTTACGGCGGTGCTGGATGGAGAGATAGACGAATTCCTCCAGACGTCCATCAGCGCAAAACCATCCGGCGGCTAAAAACTAGGCGAAAAAACTACAGCGACGGCGGCGTCTGGGACTTTGTCACCAGGAGATCGATCTGATTCTTACGGACGTTGAAGAGTCTCATGCTGGAAACCACGGAGCTCTCGTTGGGAATCATCTTCATCCGGAGCGGATCCATCGTACGGTTATTCTTGGCCAACTCCAGGTGCAGGTGGCAGCCGGTGGATGTGCCGCTGGAACCGACTCGTCCTATCATCTGTCCCTTCTTCACCGGCATACCGCGACGGATATTGTAGCCGCTCAGATGGGCGTAGCGGCTGGTGTAGCCGGAATGATGCCGGATATCCACACAATGGCCGTACCCATGATAATAGGAGGCCCGGGTGACAACGCCGTCGAAAATGGCATGGACCGGAGTCCCGTAGGAGGCGACGAAATCGACGCCGCTGTGGTTTGTCCAGCGGCCGTTGATTGGATGGCGGCGATATCCGAAATGGGACGAGATCCGCAGAGCGCGCATCAGAGGCGTTCCGAAGGAATTACCCTTGGCGACGACCACCCTGACGCCGTCGCCGTAGTAATAGGCGGATTTGCCGCCGTGGTCGAATCTATAAACGGAGCAGTTTTGATGTTTGCCGGAAATCTTGGCGTAGAGGAGCTCGTTCCTGGGGCCATAGAGAATTTCGAATCGATCCCCCTTTTTCAGGCAACGACGGAAGTCGATTTTCTGGGAGAGATTGAGGATCACACCGTCGACGACGGCGGCCGGAACGCCGCAGCGCCGCGCGTCCATGTAAAAACTGGATTGGATCACGCTTTTCACCAGCCGAGAACCGGCGAACGCCCCGCCGGCGATGATTTGAGGTTCATATTTCACGGAGATTTGTTGCTTGATCGTCGGCGGAGAGTTATTTTCTTCGCCCCCAAACGATGGATATTTTTGTGAAGAAAGACCAAGGATCAACGGAGAATTGACGGAGTAATCCTCTTCGCTCCGAGAATTTTCCAGCAGAGCCACAAACGGCATAATTTCAAACGAGATTCCACTTTTTCCGACGGAATTATCCAGGAGACAGAAATCATCGGCGCGATCGTCTGGCGGCGGCAGCAGCGGAGAATAAAAAAATTCCACCAACACCGGGACATAACCAGCCAGCACAAGGATTATGCTCGCCAGCACCCTCGTCCTAAACGACACCCTCGATGATTCCACCAACGCCCCACCGAAAAAACCACAAACACTCCGGACGAGTCTACAGATTTTCGAATGAAAAATCAAATTCTTCGCGGTATTTTTTCGCGTATGGGCGAATGCCGACGCGAACAGTCGAATCCAGGTGATTCATGAGGAGAAGCGCCGCAAGGAATCTACCGAAATACCCCCATCAGATATTCGCGCGTCTTCGCCTGTGGCGCATCCTCCTCCACCAAGCGCGTCAGTTCGGAAATGATGGCTTCTACGTCCATGTGGCATTCGTCATGATTCTTTAATCTGTAAACGTCCTTCATGGCCGTCGCCTCCATGTTTTGCATTTCCGCCTCGGTAAACAGCTCCTCCTCCATTTTTTCGCCCTTTTTGAGCCCGATGACGTCCATCTTAACGTCCTCATCCACAATTAAGTTGCGGCTGCGGACGAGGCATTGGGCGATCTCGTATATGCCGATCAATTCCCCCATGTTGAGGATGAAAATTTCGCCGCCGCTTCGGTGGATCAGACAGGATATCACCAGCTGCGCCGCCTCCCGAATGGACATGAAGAACCTCTTCACCCGCCGATCCGTCACGGTCAAGCGCCGGCGCGTCTTCAGTTGGCGTTCGAACAGCGGCAAAACCGATCCATTGGAGTTGATGACGTTGCCGAACCTCACGATGTTGAATTTTGTTTTGCAGTTTACGAATTGTCGCAGATAAAACTCTCCTAATTTTTTGCTGGCCCCCATGACGCCGGTGGGATTGACCACCTTATCAGTGGAGATGAACACAAAATCTCCAATACCGTGCGCCACTGCGGCGTCGACGACGTTCTTGACGCCGATTACGTTGTTCACGATGGCCTCGTCTACGTTGTCTTCCATAAGGTAGACGTGCTTGTAGGCGGCGGCGTGGAATATGACGTCGGGTTTCTCCTGACCGACGACGCGGTCCATTTTTCGACGATTCACGACGCTGCCAACGATGCATTTACATCTTTCCGCCGGGATATCCCGCTCTAGAAGCATCTGATTCAGATTGAAAATTGCAAATTCCGAATTGTCGTAGACCACCACCTGCCTCACATCAAGATCCAGCAGCTGTCGAACCATTTCTGATCCGATGGAGCCGGCGCCGCCGGTCACCAGAACCGTCTTGTCCTGATAGAAGGATTGAAGTACGGAGGTCTCGCTTTTTCTAAACGCTCGCCCAAGAAAATCTTCGCAGGAAAAATCTTTAACGTTGGCGTAGGTCACAAAATCCCGACTGATCACCTCCTGCGTCCTCGGTATCAGTTTCAGCGGAATGCGATTATCCAGCAGATGCAGCAGAATTTTGCGCATCAGTTCGCCGCCGGCCGACGGCAGCGCCACGATGATCTCGTCGATCTTATAGATCCGCAGGATCGACGGCAGCTGATCGATTCGCCCCAGGAACTTTCCGGCCTCCGGCGAATGGGCGTCGTCCACAAAACCGATGATGTTGATATCCGGATGATTCGCCGCCACGTCTTCCTTCAGAAGCGCTCCGGCAATCCCGGCCCCGACTATGATCACGTTCCTCATGACAGCAGCTTTTTCATCAGGTCGTTATTTTTCTTGAAAAAATCAAGAGTCATCTTCAGCCCGGATTCTAGGGGGATATAATTTCCATTACAAGGAATCATTTTTTCGGCCGGAGGACAGCGAACGTCCGCCGTTCCCAGTTCTGTGATTTTTAGTTTGCCGGAGACGACGCCCTCCACGATGCGGCACAATTCTCTAAGAGAATGCATTTTTCCGGTGGCGAGATCATGGGAACCAGTCGGACGATCTTCGATGATGGACTCCAGGCGACGGCCAACGTCGCCGGCGAACATAAAATCTCTTTCCACGTCCATGTCATTGATCTGCGTCGGAATGCCGTTGATGTGGTTGTGCAGAATACTGGCCACCAGGCCTCCGGGGCTGCTGGGCATCTGATATTTTCCATAAACGTTGAACAGCCGCAGCACCGTAAGGTTACGGCAATGCTTCTCGTAGATTCCCTCCAGAGCCAATTTCCTGCGGCCATAGGCGGAGGTGGGATTGGCGTAGACGACCGCTGAAGAAAACAGAATGACGTGACCGCCGCCCATTTGCTCCAAAAGACGCAATTCTTGATTCATGTCGATTTTGGCGTCAATTAGATGGATATAAACATCAAAAAGCTTGCTTATTCCATCTTTATAGACGTCTTTTTTCACATAATTGTCGAGATTCTCCCGGAATGGCGACGGACGGCGAGCCGTAGAGACGCATTCGAAACGCTGCGACAGCGAATCCATGATGTTGCGTCCGATGAATCCTTCTCCTCCCAGCAGCAGAACTCTCATGATGGGTCAAACCTCGCTCTTTAGCAAAGCGCTTATGCGGCGGCGCCCCATGGGTTTGTTGATTTTGCGCCGTTTGACGTCGATTTTGGCGGAGTCTGGTTTCTTCGACGGCGTTTCGATCCTAACCTCTCCGACGGGATCCCCGTAGCCGAAGGCCGAGAGCATGAAATCCCTCCAGACCGCCGCCGGTAAAACTCCTCCGGTCATTTTTTGATTCATGGGGGTGTTGTCGTCGTTGCCGGCCCATACTCCCGTCACCAGCGGAGGGGAGAATCCTATGAAACTCGCGTCCCGGCTGTCGTTGCTGGTGCCGGTTTTGCCGTAGGAGACCATCGGCAGCCGAGCCCTTCTCCCGGTGCCACGTTCCATCAGTTCCCGCATTATTAATTTCATCTTTCTGCAGCCTTCCGGAGAAATCACTCTTCGATTTTGCCGCTGCTGGGCGCGATACAACATCTTCCCCCGTTGGTTTTTTATGCTGATAATGCCAAACGGAGACACTTTGACGCCGTCGGTCATGGAGGCGCCGTAGCAGGCGGTGATTTCCAAGAGATTCACGCAGCTGGCCCCGAGGGCGGAGGCGTAATTTCGATCGATTTCTGACGTGATTCCCAACTCTTCGGCTTTTCGGATCACGGCGTCCATCCCGACCTTCTGGGCCAGCCTTATGACGCAGGTGTTGATGGATTTCACAAAGGCCTCCGTCACCGTGACGCTCCCGATACTTTTGTAATGATAATTTTTCGGCGACCAGTTGCCTATGCTGATGGGCATGTCGCTAATGTGATCATTGACGTCGACGCCCTTCTCCAGCGCCGTCAAAAACACAAAATACTTGAACGCCGATCCGAATGATCTCTGGGCCAGCGCCCGGTTATATTGGCTGATCCCGTAGGTGTGGCCTCCCACCATCGCCCGAACGGCGCCGGTTTTGTCCATGGCCGCCAGCGCCATCTGGTGGACGCCGTTTTTAAATCCGACTTCGTTGAGGGTCTTCCTTATTATGTAAGTGGCGTTTTTCTGGAGTCTGGAATCCAGCGTCGTCCTCACGATCACGTCCTCGTCCTCCACGCCGACAATTCCCTGGATCTGCTCCAGCGCCCAATCCGTGAAGTAGCGATTCTCGTCCATCAGAATGGACAGTCGGTAGGAATTATTCTTCTCCAGCAGCGCCTCTTTCATCTCATTTTCGGAAATGTACTTGGCCTCCACCATCAGAGACAGCACCAGCGACGTTCTCTGGTCGGATCTGGGGGAGTTGTGAAATGGCGAATAGGAGGTGGGAGATTTCAGAACGCCGGCCAGTTTGGCCGCTTCATAGAGAGTCAATTGCTCCGCCGTCTTGCCGAAGAATCTGTAGGCGGCTGCGTCTATGCCGTAGGCTCCGGCGCCGAAATACACACGATTGAGGTAGATGGACAGTATCTGTTTTTTGGAGAATTTCCTCTCCAGCCAGATGGCCAGCACGAATTCCTGAACTTTGCGCTTTATGGATCTACTGGGGGAGAGAAACAGATTCTTCGCCAGCTGCTGAGTGAGGGTGGAACCTCCCTGCACAATCCTCCCGGAGATGAGATTCGTCGCCATGGCCCGCAGAAGTCCGCCGAGATCGACGCCGCAGTGGCGATAAAAGCGACGATCTTCGATGGCGATCACAGCTTCCCCCACGTATCTAGGCAATTTATCCACCTTCACCACCCGACGGAAGAGATCTCCGTAAGTGGCGATGGTCTTGCCGTCGTAGGATTCGAAGATTACGCTGGCGCGTCGCCCTTTAGTCTCGAGATTGTCCAGATCCGGCATGTCGTGGATCAAAAATATGAACGCGAAGAATCCCAGCACCGACGCAAAAACCCCCAGCGACACGGCAATTCTTATGACTCTCTTGCGGTCAGGGAGATTAAAGTATGCGGTTTTCTTCCTCCGGGAGGCCATCACGCATCCAAATTAACCACATTCAGCGCGTTTTTCTGGATGAATTCCCGGCGAGGTTCCACCACTTCCCCCATGAGAGTGGAGAAAATCTCGTCCATCTCGTCGAAATAGGAATATTTCACCTGCATCAGCACCCGGGCGTTGGGGTCGATGGTGGTCTCCCACAGCTGCTCGGCGTCCATCTCGCCGAGGCCTTTGTAACGGCTGATGACGATGCCTTTCCTGGCGTTGGCCATGAATTTGTCGAAGAAATCGATGGGGGACTTCACCACATGGGGGGAGTCCTTTATTCGCAACTCCCCTACCCCGTCCAAAAACGACGAGAACATCGAAACGTCATCGCCGAGACTCTGTATTTCGCCGGATTCGAAAAGCGCCTTCGCCACATCGAAGGTTTCCGCCACATTCCGCAGAGTTTTCTTGAAGACATAGTGATTCTCCAGCTCCTCCATATGCCAAACGCCGCGATCCAGCATGGCCAAACGCCGCAGCACGATTTCCGGCGACGGAGGCGTGCCCCGGTAGAATCCATTTAGCAGCAGCGACTCCAGCAGCATCGCGTTGTTGACTTTATTGTTGATGTTGTTGACGGCCTTCTTGATTCGTTCGGATTTCACGATGAAATTTCGAAGATCGTTGGCGGCAATCACCTCGCCGTTGGACAATTTCAGAGACGTCGCCGGAATCGCCGAGTCCAAAAGGTAGTCTTCCAGCGCCTTTTCGTCCCGGATAAACACATGGGAAGCGCCGCGTTTCACTCCGTACAGTGGAGGACGGGCGATGTAGAGGTATCCCTTCTCGATGAGGGGGCGCATATGGCGAAAAAAGAAGGTCAGCAGCAGTGCCCGAATGTGGCTGCCGTCCACGTCGGCGTCCGTCATGATGATTATCTTATGATACCGGACTTTTCCCACGTCGAAATCCTCGCCGATGCCGGCTCCCAACGCCGAGATTAGGGTGCCGATTTCGGCGGAAGTCAGTATTCGATCGAATCGCGCTCGCTCCACGTTCAAAATTTTCCCACGCAGCGGAAGAATAGCCTGAGTCCGACGGTCTCGCCCTTGTTTCGCCGTGCCGCCGGCGCTGTCGCCCTCCACGATGAAAACTTCGCTCAGAGCAGGATCCTTTTCCTGACAGTCGGCTAATTTTCCAGGAAGCGACGAAATTTCCAGAGAATTTTTTCGACGCGTCAGTTCGCGGGCCTTGCGAGCAGCCTCTCGGGCGGCGGCGGCCTCGATGATTTTCGCCGTAACCTTTTTGGCCTCGGACGGCTTTTCCTCGAACCAGGTGGCCAGAGCCTCGGCCACGGTGCTCTCCACCACTCCTCGCACCTCCGATGACACAAGTTTATCCTTGGTCTGGGAAGAAAATTTCGGATTCGGGGCCTTCACGGACAGAATGCAGGTGAGCCCCTCCCGGGCGTCGTCCCCGGAGGGCACAGTCTTCTCCTTCTTCATGTTTTCCGTGAGATAGGAGTTGACGGTCCTGGTGAGGGCGCTTCGGAATCCCACCAGGTGGGTTCCGCCGTCCGACTGGGGAATGTTATTGGTGTAGCAGAGCATGGTTTCGTGATAGCTGTCGGTCCACTCCAGCACCGCCTCCACCGTGATCCCATCCTTGGCGGCAAAAACTCTAATGGGAGAATCTATCAGCGGAGTTTTACTTCGATCCAGGTGTTTTATGAACTCCATCAGGCCGCCGTCGTGTTGCATGTCCACCACGTGATTCCCATCCGCCCGTTCGTCCACCAGAACTATGTGAACGCCGGAATTCAGGAACGCCAACTCCCGCAGTCGATGTTCCAGGGTGGCGCAGACGAATTCCGTGGTCTTGAAAATCGTGGACGACGGCCAGAATCGCACCAGCGTCCCGGTTCTACCGGCGCCGTCTCCCACGACGGCCAGAGGCGCCTCCGCCACTCCGTCACGGAATCGCATGAAGTATTCCTTTCCGTCTCGCCAGATGGAGAGATCCAGGCGGTCTGACAGCGCATTCACCACGGACACGCCGACGCCGTGCAGTCCGCCGGAGATTTTGTAGGAATTCTGATCGAATTTTCCGCCGGCGTGGAGATGGGTCATGATGACCTCGGCGGCGGAGACGCCCTCCTCCGAATGAATGTCCGTCGGGACGCCACGGCCGTCGTCCAAAACCGAAACGGACCCGTCCCGATGGATGGCGACGTTGATCAGCCGACAGTGACCGGCCAGAGCTTCGTCGATGGAGTTGTCCACCACCTCGAACACCATGTGATGGAGCCCGGTGCCGTCGTCGGTGTCGCCGATGTACATCCCCGGCCGCTTCTTGACGGCGTCCAGCCCACGGAGCACCTTGATGGAATGGGCGCCGTAGTCATCTTCCTCAACAGACATTACGAATCCTTCAAATGAAATCGCCCGAGTATACTAAATCAAGCGAAAAACCGAAAGATGCGAAGGGGGAGATGATGGTGTTGAGGCACACTCCCGTGATCCCGGCTTTTCCCACTCCATTGGAAGAACATGGGTTCCTCACAGATTGTGAAGCTTCCACTCCAAAGCTCGCAATAACAAAGACGTCTTCCATCATCGCGAGCCCCGAAACAGCGTGGGCATTTAGGACTTTTTTTAACCAATCTTTTTGGTTAGGAAGGACCTAATTAAGGCAACTATAAGGTCCGGTTTCAGCCAATAATTCACTTCTAGACTTCCATTAACAAAAAAGGCGAGGAAATTTGGTGTAAAATATCCCCATGACCTACGAGGACATAATTCATCTGCTGGAAAGCTCCCGGGAATACCACGACCTGGACCATCTGCGTAGCGCTCTTGCAGCGCTTCGGCTGGAAATCGACCCGTCAAGAGTGATAATCGTGGCCGGAACCAACGGAAAGGGCAGCACCTGCGCCGCTCTCCAGACTCTGCTGCTGGCCGCCGGCCGCAACGTTGGTTTTTTCTCCTCTCCACATCTGGTAAAAATCAATGAGAGGATCAAATTCAACGGCCAAGACGTCTCCGATGGAGAATTTTGCTCTCTATTTTGGGAAGTGCGGGAAAGGGTCGGTCATCTGCCGCTGAGTCATTTTGAATACCTGACCCTGATGGCGGCCCATTACTTTTTTCGAACCCACGGCGGCGGAATCGACTTCGCCATTTTCGAGGTTGGCCTGGGGGGCGCTCTGGACGCCACAAACGTCATTCCCCATGGCGTCAGCGTAATCACAAGACTTGGGCTGGATCACGAAATCGAACTGGGAAGTCGCCCGAAAGAAATCGCCGCCAACAAATTCGGAATCATTTCTCCCAACAATCGCGTATTCCACACGAAATTCCGCGATTCCGTCGTGGAGAGATTGGCCCGCGAGTATGCCGCCAAGTTACCCTGCGATTTCGCAGAGGCCTGCTCCTACGATTTTGAGGTGAGTCGCAGCGGCCTCCGGCCGACCTTTAGAATCGGAACCGAATTCGGGAATTTTCCCATGAATTTACAGGGACGACGGGGGGCAGAAAACGCCGCGCTGGCCATGACGATTTTTCTCCACCTCCTGCCCGACGGCCGCAGATTTCTGCCGGCCATCGCCCGAGTGAATTGGCCCGGTCGCATGGAAGCCGTCGTTGTCGACGGCGTGGAAGTCTTCCTCTCGGGAGATCACAACCCGCAGGGGATCGAGAGCCTGCTGGAAATCCTGGATCATTACGAATTTGAGGAGGTGCATTTTGTGGTCGGCATAGGGCGCGAAAAAAATCACCGAGAAATGCTGAGGATGCTGAGCGACAGACAAAATTCCCATCTATATCTGACGGAAACCCCATTCAAAACACTTCCGCTGGAAGATTATGACCCGAAATTCGCCCAGAGGGCGGCGTTTCGCTCAAAAGATCCGCTGGAAACTCTGCGGGCAGCCCTATCCCGGGCCAAAAACCACGATCTGGTGGTGGCGACCGGATCGCTTCACCTGGTGGGAGCCATAAAGGCGCTGGAAAAAGATAACGCCCACCGCCGAAACTCATCTTCACCTGTGTAGGAAGATTAAAAACGTGACGGCTCCGCAGAACAGCAGGCTTAGAGCGAAGCCCAGCATCAGGATGTAATCCCTGTGGATGTAGCCGTGAAGAAGGGCAAACACCTGGATGATGTTGAAGCCAACGAACATCATGGGGGAAAGCCCCAGAGCGCTTTTCGTTCTGTGTATTTTTATCGCCTGGGGGATGAACAGCAGCGCGTTCAGAAACATGCCGCAGCAGAACATGAATTCCACCGCCAAGACAAAGTATTCGTACATCAACATCACCTCCATCACCAACGGGACGCGCCGAAGAATACTACTTTGGATCCACCGGACACGTCGCGAAAATCCATTCTCCGGGACCATGAGACTTCATTTTCCCGCGAAAGTCAATATTAACCATTGGTCCGGGACCATGAAGAGAAAGATGACATTTCGATGGAGTCCAAAATCAGCGCTTTTTCCCAAAATATCGATATTTTTTTCTTGTGTTTTTCCCCATATGATCATATATATTCAATGTGTTTATTTATAAAATAAGGGGTAAAACATGAAAAAAGCGATAAAGGGTCTGAGCCTGGCGAT
>JAITAU010000004.1 GCA_031283965.1 Holosporaceae bacterium
CGCCCTCCTGAACAGTCGGAAGAAATTCTCCGATGTTTGTCGGGCCAATGTTGGCGGCGGGATGTTCAGCAGCTCGGAAATCTTGTTTGCGATAAGCGGAATGAAAGCCGGTTCGTTTATTTTGCCCCGGCGTGGCGTCGGAGCCAGGAATGGAGCGTCCGTTTCCACCAGCATCCGGTCCAGAGGTATCAGTTCCAGAGTCTTCTGCAGCTCAGCGGCGTTTTTATATGTGACCACTCCGGATATGGATATGAAAAATCCCAGCTCCAGAGCCCGGCGCGCGAAATCCTCCTCTCCGGAAAAGCAATGGATGACGCCGGTCGCCCGCGGATGGTCCCTCAGAATGGCCACCACATCCGAATAGGCGTCCCGGGAATGGATGGCCACCGGCAGGTCCAACTCCTCCGCCAGATCCAATTGCAGATGGAACAATTCCTTCTGCTGTCTTTCGCTTTCCCTTTCGTAATGGTAATCCAAACCGATTTCGCCTACGCCGACGGTCTTGGGCAGCGCCGCCTCCTTTCGGATGACGCTGGAAATTTCCTCCGGTGAGAATGATGCATGATGCTTGGCCGCCTCCAGCGGATGTATTCCCACTGTTCTGAATACATTTTCATGAAAATCCACGATGGCCCGCAGCTCGTCCACATCGGCCAGCTCCGTTCCGACGGCCAGCAGATACTTCACGTCGGCTCCGGCGGCCCGGTCCACCAGAGCGGCGACGCCGTACTCTTTTTCGTCAAGTTTTTCGGAAGCCGAAGAGAATTTAGAGAACAGGAGGTGGCAGTGGGAATCCACGTAGAACACGCTCACTCCTTCGGAAATAGAGGAAACGGCGGCCTGAAGGTTTGATCAGTGAAGTTCACCTCAATTTCTCGGAAGGATTTCCCGTCGACGTTCAGGAAATCGAAGATTTTATCGGCGGTGGACGGCATGAATGGGGCGACGCCGAAGGCGATGGCTCGCAGACTCTCGCACAGCGCCGTCAGGACGCGATTCAATTTATCTTCGTCGTCCTTGACCAATTCCCAAGGCTTCATGTGGTCCACAAATTTGTTGGAGGCGGAAATCAACGACCAGACTTCCCCCAAAACGCCGTTCAGGTCCTGCTTGTCCATGAGAACCCGCAGTTTTCTCATGAGACTTCTGGAATCCTCGAAGAGAGGCCTCTCGTCTTCGATAAAATCGTAATTTACCCTAAGGCCGCCGATTTTTTGGACGAAGGCCAGGACCCGCTGCACCAGATTTCCCAAATCGTTGGCTAAATCGTAGGATATGCGCCGCTGCAGGGATTTTTCCGAAAAATCTCCGTCTTCACCGAAGCGAATTTCTCTGAAAAAGAAATAGCGGATGGGGTCAAGACCGTATTTCTCGACGGTTTTTTGCGGATCGACCACGTTGCCGATGGATTTGGACATCTTCTGGCCCTCGCTGGTCCACCATCCGTGGGCGAAAATTCGCTTCGGCAGAGGCAATCCGGCGGACATCAGGAAGGCCGGCCAGTAGACGGCATGGAATCGGAGAATTTCCTTCCCAACAACGTGGACGCAGTTGGCCATCATCTCGGCGACGCGCTCTTCGTTTTCCGGAAAACCCAGGGATGTGATGTAGTTGGCCAGAGCGTCGATCCAGACGTACATGACGTGGCCGGGGGCGTCGGGAATGGGAATGCCCCAGTCGAATTTGCTTCGGGAGATGGACAGATCCTTCAATCCGCTCTTCACGAAGCTGATCACTTCGTTGCGGCGGCTCGGCGGCGCGATGAAATCTGGATTTTTTTCGTAGAGTTCCAGCAGCCGATCCTGGTATGCGGACAGTCGGAAGAAGTAGGACTCCTCCTCCATCCACTCCACCGGAGCGCCGCTGGGGGCTTTGCCGTCGCTCAGATCCTCTTCCGGAATGTACTCCTCATCTCGAGCCGAATACCAGCCTGAATAGGTACCCATGTAGACGTCGTCGGAAATTCTCCGCCAGAGTTGCTGGGAGCTGACGATGTGGCGCTCCTCGGTGGTGCGGATGAAATCGTCTTCGGATAAATTGATTACCTTGCCCAGATCCCGAAATTTCTGAGACATAAGATCGCTGAATTTGTATACGTCCATGCCGGCGGTTTCGGCGGATCGGGCGACTTTTATGCCGTGCTCGTCGGTGCCGGTGGAAAAATGCACCTCGTCGCCGTCCAGACGTTTGAATCGCGCCAGAATGTCGGCGGCGATGCTGGCGTAGGCGTGGCCGATGTGCGGATCGCCGTTGATGTAATATATTGGTGTGGTGACGCAGAATTTCATGAATCGCTCCCTGTGTTATTTGTTTATTTTGCCGCAGCAGTGCTTGTATTTTTTGCCGCTACCGCATGGACAGAGGGCGTTTCTCGGAGTCGCGAAGGGATCGTCCGCATCCAGATGCTCAACCTCTATGACGTCCGGCTCTCGTTTTGAGGAAAGATCTCCACCCTCCAGAATGGCCGCCGCCAGAATATCCCGAGCCGCCTGCGGAATCTCGAATAGCGACAGCGCCTTCACAGTCTCCTCCCGGATGGTGATGGACATGCTCTCGAACATGGAAAAAGCCTCCTGCTTGTATTCGTTCAGAGGATCCCGCTGGGCATAGGCCCGCAGATTTATGCCCTGGCGCAATCGATCCAGGTTCAGCAGATGTTCCTTCCAGTACTGATCTATCAAGCGCAACAGAATCGTCCGCTCCATGTAGCGCATCATGCTCGGCGAATGGAGCTCATCCTTCCTCCGTGCTTTTTCCATCACCTGTCCGTAGATCGTTTCCACCGCGCCGTCTCTGCCTATGTTTTCCTCTTTCTGCAGCGCTATGTCGTGGCCGAAATACTTGGCCAGCTCGTCATTTATTACCTGATATTCCCAGAAATCCGACGGAGTTTCATCCGGGACGTTGCCGAAGATGATTCGACTGGCCACCTCGTGACGCATGCCGTTTATTTCTTCGCCCAGATCCAGATCCTCCTGCATCAGCTCATGTCGTTGACCGTAGATGACCTTCCGCTGATCGTTCATGACATCGTCGAACTTCAGCAGATGCTTTCGGATATCGTAGTTTCTGGCTTCGACCCGCTTCTGGGCCTTCTCCAGCGCCTTGTTTACCCAGGGATGGGTGATGGCTTCTCCCTCCTCTATCCCGAGCTTTTTTAGCATCGCATCCAGTTTTTCTGCGCCGAAAATGCGCATCAGGTCATCCTCCAGCGACAGGAAAAACTTGGAGGCGCCAGGATCGCCCTGACGGCCGGAGCGCCCCCGCAGCTGATTGTCGATGCGGCGGCTCTCGTGACGTTCGGTGCCGATCACGTATAATCCGCCGGCATTCTTGACCACATCGAAATCGTCGGCGATTTCCTTCTCCACCCTCGCCTGAATCTGCCGACGCAGCTCCATGTCCTCCACCCCCTGGAGCTCGCGGGTAAGTCTCACCTCTAGATTGCCGCCGAGCTTTATGTCGGTGCCGCGGCCGGCCATGTTGGTGGCGATGGTGACGGCGCCGGATTTACCGGCGTCGGCGATGATTTCCGCTTCTACGTCATGATATCTTGCGTTCAGAACATTGTGCGGAATTTTCGCCTTCTTCAGCAACGACGACAGGAGCTCGGACTTTTCGATGCTCACGGTTCCCACCAGCACCGGCTGGCGGCGGGCGTTGCATTCCCTAATGAGATTGATGATGGCCTGGTACTTTTCCGCCGCCGTTCGGTAGACCTCGTCGTCCAGATCCTGTCTGGCCACCGGAACGTTGGTGGGAATGACCAGAGTTTCCACCTTGTATATCTCGGACAGCTCTTGGGCTTCAGTTTCCGCCGTGCCGGTCATGCCGGCCAGCTTCCCATACATCCGAAAGAAATTCTGGAAGGTGATGGAGGCCAGCGTCTGGTTCTCCATCTCCACTTCCACATTTTCCTTCGCCTCAATCGCCTGATGCAGGCCGTCGGAATAGCGCCGTCCCTCCATCATCCTCCCGGTAAATTCATCGATGATGATGACCTTGCCGTTTTTCACGATGTAATCCACATCCCGCTTGAACAGATGGTGGGCCTTCAGGGCGTTATTCACATGATGGACCACGGCAATGTTCTGGATGTCGTAGAGATTGCTGGTTTGGAGGAGGCCGGCGGCGCTCAGCAGCTGTTCGATGTGCTCGTTTCCGTCCTCCGTGAGGGTAACGGACCGATGTTTTTCGTCGATTTCGTGGTCGGCTTTGACCAATTTTGGGATTACGGCGTCCACTTTTATGTATAAATCGGCGGAATCCTCCGCCGCGCCGGAAATGATCAGCGGAGTGCGGGCTTCGTCGATCAGAATGCTGTCCACCTCGTCCACAATGGCGTAGTGAAACGGCCGCATCACCAGCTCTGATGAATAGAGCTTCATGTTGTCACGTAGATAGTCGAAGCCCAGCTCGTTGTTGGTGGCGTAGGTGACGTCGCAGTTGTACTGCTCCCGTCGCTCGGAATCCGTAAGCCCATGGACGATGATTCCCACAGACAATCCGAGGAACTTGTAGATTTTTCCCATCCACTCGGCGTCGCGGCGCGCCAGATAATCATTCACGGTGACCACGTGAACGCCCTTTCCCTCAAGCGCATTCAGATACACGGCGAGAGAGGCCACCAGCGTCTTCCCCTCGCCGGTTTTCATCTCCGCCACCGTGCCCTGATGCAGCGCCAGCGCCCCCACAAGCTGCACGTCGAAGGGGCGCAGTCCCAGAGTTCGCTTGGAGGCTTCCCGGGCGACGGCAAAGGCCTCCGGCAGAATATCGTCCGGCGTCTCGCCATCGCCAAGACGACGGCGAAATTCCTCCGTTTTCTCCGCCAGAGCCTTGTCTGGTAGAGAGGAGATGGAATCCTCCAGTCGATTGACCTCGTCGGCTATCCGGAAGTACTTCTTGACCACCCTGTCATTGTGGGAGCCAAAAATAAATTTCAAAATTCGGGGCAGCATTCAAACCTCAGCAAAAGCACACGAAAATATACTATGAGGAGTAATTATAAAAAAAAGTTGAAGATAAAGATATCAAAAAGTGTCCCGAAGCGCATCTAGAAGTGCGCTTTGTAGTCGCGCTCTAACAATTCTTTAAGATATTTTGCTTTTTTTATCTGTGACGACTCTGTTTTCTTGTTCAATTTGGCCAGACTGCTGACCAACATTTCGCGAGCGGCGCCGTAATTCCCCAGCAGCATCTGTTC
>JAITAU010000012.1 GCA_031283965.1 Holosporaceae bacterium
GACCCTGCCGGTGACGCCAACAACGCCTACTTTCATACCGCTCCTTGCCAAAATTACTTCCAGATGCTATCTAATCCCTGTGAATAAATCACTGAAAATCTTGCACTCGACGACGATAATTACGGATCATCGCAAAGCGGTGTGACGCCAACATTCTCCCCAGCAGAGCAATCACCAAAGATCTTGGTATTCTCTTAGCGGCATGTCGGCAACAGCACCTACTGCTCGCGGCGTCAAGAAGGCTGCAGCGCCAGATACAACAACCGGCTCAATGAAGCCATACCAGCCCTTTTTTGCAAAAAATACGCCGTTATGCAAGAACTTCATCCACCCTTGCACATTTTATCGCTTATATGCAGCGGTTTCGCATTTACCTGATGACTGCATGTCATTTTTTGTTAATATTTCAGATGGTACCCCTGGCCGGAATCGAACCAGCACGTCCTTGCGGACAACAGATTTTGAGTCTGTCGCGTCTACCAGTTCCGCCACAGAGGCAACCCGCCAAGAGATACATCATTTGCTGCGCATTATCAAGATTTGATTTACCGCGTTATCGAGATTCCATTCCAGCAACGCATCGTCACTGACCGAGAACAGACAGAAAATTGTCGGCGTCGATGGCGGCCATGCATCCATGTGCTGCCGAGGTGACTGCCTGTCGGTAGAATGGATCGCAGACGTCTCCGGCGGCGAACACGCCCGTTACCGACGTCTGTGTCCCCCTGCCACAGACGGATATATGGCCATTGAAAGCCAGATCCAGCTGCGATTTAAAGATTTCCGTCATCGGATCGTGGCCGATGGCGATGAAAACGCCATCAACGGCCATTTCCGTCGCCTCTCCAGTCTTTACATTCGCCAGCAGCAGAGTGGTCACTCGATTCTCGTCTCCGACTATTTCCGTGACCTCCGTGTCCCAGACCACCTGTATCTTGGGATTCGCCAGCAGCCGTTCCACCATGATTTTGTCCGCCCGTAGCGCATCCCGCCGATGAATCAGGGTAACTTGTCGCACCATTTTGCTCAGGTAGGTAGCTTCCTCGACGGCGCTGTTGCCGCCGCCCACCACAACCACATGCTTATTTCTAAAGAAGAATCCATCGCAGGTGGCGCAGGAGGAGACTCCGGCTCCGCGATATTTCTCCTCTCCTGGAATTCCCAGCCATCTGGCTCTCGCCCCGGTGGCGATGATCAACGCTTTGGTTTTGTAACGCTCTCCGGATTCTCCTACGCAGACGAACGGTCGAACAGAAAGGTCGACGGTGGCGATAACGTCTGAGCAAATTTCGACGCCGGCTCTCTCCGTCTGCAGCAACATCTGCTGCATTAATTCTGGACCGGCGATGGGCTCGGCGAAGCCTGGATAATTCTCCACCAGAGAGGTGATCATCAGCTGGCCTCCCGGATTGGGGCCGGAGATCAACTTCGTACGCCGACCAGCCCTTGCGGAATAGATGGCGGCGGTGTAACCGGCCGGCCCGCTGCCAAGAATCAGAATCTCCGTCAATTGCCCTCCCTAAAACACCATTCCATTATCCAGTAGATTTGCCGAAATTTCCAGCCAGTATTTTGCCGACTTCTTCCGAATAGCTGCCGTCGTCGTTGTGCACCACCAGTCCCGGCGATATTTTCGTGCCGGATCCGTAATTTTTGCAGCAGTTGATCACCACACGGTCGGCTTCGCGTCCACGTTTGGAGAATATTGGAATGATTTCCACGCTCCCGACGTCGTTCATGGCGGAAACGACGTCTCCGGCACGGTCCGCCCGGTGAATCATTGATAATATCCCTTTGTTTTTTAACCTCTTCAGGCAGCTGGCGATCCAGTCTGCCAGGCCGATGGTCTCGAAATTGGCCAGTCTTTTGGAATCTGAGATTCTGGAGGACTGGCTTTTGAAAAAAGGTGGATTGGTGACAACGCGGTCGAAAAATCTTCCCTTTAAAGGGCTATCACTTTCCAGATCTTCGATTTTTCCGTGAATTATCTCCAGATCCAAGTGATTGGCGACGGAATTGCGTAGGCACAACTCGCACATCTCCGCATCCATGTCCACGGCGGTAATTCCCGCTGTGTTTTCCAGCGATTTCAGAATCAGAGAGATGGTTCCCACGCCGCAGCCCACGTCCAAAATCCGCAGCCGCGGTTCAAGATGCACGAAACCGGCAAGAATTATCGGATCGATGGCCGCGCGATAGCCTTTGGCCGGCTGAAAAAGCTTTATCTTTCCGTTGAGAATGCCGTCTTCCGTGATTTCCATAACCATGATTCACCGTGATTCCTTTGGCGGTTATTATGGTGGAGAATTACCGGGAATGAAACTACTATGGTCCGGTGACACCGAATTACCTCATCCCCCACGGAAATTGCGAGTTGTTAAGAATTAGAAAAATAACTCCCTGAATTGTTGAACATAATTAATTTTGTTTTTTATATAAATTTATATTTTATTAGCTATTAAAAGTGTATCATGGTGGTACAGCATGGAGGAACATAATCGACGATAAGATTGTAAAAGCAATCGATCGGTGTTGTGTAGGCGTGCTTTCTTGGTATACGGAACATGGTACGAATAGTTATGGGGGACGTCGCAGTGAATCATAAGAGAAATCTTACAAAACAAAATGTCCATAATTTCAGTGGAAGGGGCCTTTTCTTACTTCTGGTGAGCGCTTCCTGCTTTGCGATCCAATGCAACGCCGAAGCGGCGATGTGTAATCCCAACACGCCAAAAATGGCGCCAGAGGGAGGCTTCTGTATAGAAGAGCAGCATACCCAAATGTCGCAGATGCTTCCTAAAATTGCTAACGACTACGATAAGCACGGACCCTATATCACTTTTTTCGTTATAAGACACGGTCCGACGGAAAATAATCTTCTGGTACACGGAACAAAATATGACGGAGATGTTTTGCATGCCTTCAGTAATGGACTATCGGATTTCCGAAAATTGGCGTCGGTGGCCGAATTCAAGAAGATGTATTCCAGCGACAGCGCCAGGGCAAGCGGCACCCTAAAGCAGACAGGCAAAGATGATGTCATCAAAAACCCTCTATTTAACGAGCAAAAATTGGGATGCTTCGAAGGCAAAAGGAAATCGGAGATCAGGAATAATCCGACCTTTCTAGATATGATGAATGATCCAGATAAACGCATTCCGGCCGGACTGGACGGAGAAATCGGAGAGTCGGGGAGAGAAGTCATCAGCAGACTGTTGTATGGGGTGTATCTGGTGGCAAAGGAAAACGATGGCCCAGTGTGCATCTGCACCAGCCAGTGCGCCATGAATTGGCTCTACAGATACCTGTCCAATAATCATGGAGACATAATCGATATAGATAACTATGGTGTGATAATGTTCAACTACTACAAAGAAACGGATGCATTGGAACTATTAACGACCTACGGAGCTGTAACGCCATCCGACGCCATAGCAATCTTTGGATGCCGCATGCAAAATTCACCGGGGGTGGACAGCCCCAGTTAATTGCTTCTCCAAAGCCGGACAGGTTACCATAGCCGCTGTAAATGCTATGAGGATAGGTCCTCCGCCATTCTCATCCTTTAAAGTTACTGCGACACGTGCTAGAATCCCAACTGTTTTTGTGCCGCCGTGGCTCAGTGGTAGAGCGTATCCTTGGTAAGGATGAGGTCGTGAGTCCGATTCTCACCGGCGGCACCGGTTCAGAGTGGTCGTCGACGTCCTCGGAAGGCATTGGCGATTGCCTTCGGTTGCTGTATATATGTGACTCAATGACAGAAGTACTCGAAAGAAACAAGGTAGTCCGCTGGATGCTTTGTGTCCTGGTGTTTGCCGTAGC
>JAITAU010000022.1 GCA_031283965.1 Holosporaceae bacterium
CAACAATTTTTTGCCTTCTGCAGAAGCTCTTGCCATGAGGGGTAACCCCCCCCCCCGACACTCTGATATTTCAAGGGATTAGACGTTTTCAAGGCAAAATTCTGACGTATTTTATTCCACATACCGCAACACCAAATCCTCAATATAAGAAAATCATACGCCCAAATGATGAATTTTTGGTGAAGCCCAGCTAACTTTCCCCACAGGCAGGAAACCTACTGCTTCCCGACGACGGAGTGCCGCGATTGCTATCCAGACCGTGTATCGCTCTACTTCTCGTCGGATAGCATCTGCATGGAGCCGCATGGGCATTCGGCGACGCAGACGCCACAGCCTTTGCAGTAGTCGTAATCTATCTCCAGCGACCCATCAGGATGTTTTCTGATGGCGTTGTCCGGGCAGTAGCCGTAGCAATTGTCGCAGTGGAAGCAATTGCCGCAGGAGAAGCATCTGGCGGCCTCCGTCACAAATTCCTCCTCCGAATAGCTGACCTCAGCCTCTTCGAAAGAGGTCTCCTTGGTATGGTCGCCGAAGAGTTTGTCCCGAGGGTTAGGACCGCGCGGGCTTTTTTTATAATAGTCGGTGTTCAACTTTTTGAAATTCGCAATGGTTCCTTTGGAATTTGGTTGAATTTTAACTCCCCGCAGGTGGGCGTCGATGCAGCCGGCGGCCTTCTTACCATGGCCGATGGCGTGGGTCACTGTGCGCTTTCCCATGATAACGTCGCCGCCGGCGAAGACTCCGGAAACTCCGGTCATCATGCGCTCGTCCACTTCGATTACGCCCTTTTCGGAGATTTTTATGCCGTCCAGGCCGCTGAAAATCCCCTCGTCAATGGACTGGCCGATGGCGCAGATGACGCTGTCGGCGTATATGACCTCGGTCTCTCCGGTGGTTGATAGAATGCCGCTTTCATCGTCATAGTCCATCCGATCCACCAATATTTTATCGCCATCGACGGTGTTGATGGTGCGGAGACAGGAGATGATCACACCTTCAGCCAGAGCGCTCTGAACTTCACTCTCGTGGGCGGACATGTTGTGAATGGTACGGCGATACAGCATCTGCACATTTTCAGCGCCGAGGCGCAGAGCCGTCCTGGCGGCGTCGATGGCGCTGTTTCCTCCGCCGTAGACCACCACCTTCCTGCCCAAATTCGGAAGATTGCTGGGACTGTCCTCTAATTTGCGGAATAGATCGATGGCGTCCAGGATGGAGGAGCCGGCTTTCACCTCCATCGTCGCCTTCGCCGCTCGATGAGCGCCGGTGGCGATGTAAATGGCGTCGAATCGCGGCAATTCATCCTTCAGGCACTGGACTTTTTTGTTGCAGATGATTTTCACACCCAGATCCGTGATCCTTTTGATCTCCGCGTCTATAATGCTGTTGGAAAGTCGATAGCGGGGGACGCCGTAGCGCATCATGCCGCCGGGTTTTATGTGGGTTTCCTGGATGGTAACCTCATAGCCTAATTTTCGCAGGAAATACGCCGCAGTGAGACCGCTGGGGCCGGAGCCGATGATCAAAATTTTTTTACGACGAGTCTCCATCGGAGTCTCGAAGCTCCAATCGTTGGCGATGGCCATGTCTCCGATGGATTTTTCGATGAGATTGATGTTGACGGCCCCGTCAAATTGAGTACGATTGCAGGTCTTTTCGCAGGAGTGGTAGCAGACGCGCCCCATTACGGCTGGAAATGGATTGTCCTTCACCATCGTCTCCCAGGCCTCTCGGAATTTTCTTTCCTCCACCAACGATAGCCACAGCTGAATATTTTCACCGGCGGGACAGGTGGCGTTGCAGGGAGGCAGTCTCCGCACGTACTCCGGCCGCATGGTGCGCCAGGTGCCGGTTTTATTGCATAAACTCGTGCCGGTATCCAACACGGTGGCGAATGGCTTATTCATGGGCAAGTCCTCCCACTAACCGGTATTCATCTATGTTTTCGTTGGCCATATTCTGTAGCGATTCCAGAGCGTTGACAGGAGCATTTTTACCAAACAGATGGGCGAACCGCCGTTGAGTCCTGAGATAGTCCTCCACCGGCACCTGATCCTCTATGGGAGTGGACCCCACCACCTTGCCGTTTTCCGCTTCAAACAGCGGAAACAATCCGCAGCGAATCGCCAATCGGGCCACACGGATGGTTTCAGATGTGGGATATCCCCAACCCAGCGGACATGGCACATGAACGTGGATGTATCTTGCTCCTCTTATGCCCATAGCGCGAACCACTTTTTGCTCCAGGTCACGAATGTTGCCGACGCTGCCCATCGCCACGTACGGAATGCCGTGAGCCATGGCGATCTTGGGGACATTTTTGCCGGTGCGTTCTTCATTTCCGAAGTATACGCCGTTGGGTAGAGTGGTGGCTGTTCTGGCGAAAGATGGGGTGACTCCGGACCGCTGCACGCCGGTGTTCATGTAGGCTTGATTATCGTAGCAGACGCAAAGAACGTCGTCGTTACGCTCGAACATGCCGGACAAACAGCCCATGCTGATGTCTGCGATGGCTCCGTCGCCACCCTGGGCGATGACCCGAACGTCTTCCTTACCCAATCGCCGGAAGGCGGCGGCTACTCCGGAAGCAACGGCGGGAGCGTTGCCGAATAGCGAATGAATCCACGGGACGTTCCAGGAATTTTCCGGGTAGACGCTGGAGAAAACCTCCAGACATCCAGTAGCCGTCACCACAACGATCTTGCCGCCAGTCAACCGATAGGCTGCGTCCAGCACACATCTGGCTCCGAGAGCTTCGCCGCAACCCTGGCAGGCTTTATGACCACTGGTGATAGTGTTAGGCCGATCGTGAGCGGACTGCACCGTAGCGTTTTCACCGGAAAATCCACCACCAATTGTATAATTCGACATTAATTTTCTCCCCTGTTATAGGCCGGAGCCGATGTTGCTGTTCACCAGCTTCTCGTCAAGTCCCAGAAAAGTGACTTCGCCGGAACTTTTTTTCAGAAAGCACTCCTTTAGCATGGCTTTCGTGATGTTTCGCCCCCCTAGACCGGCCACGACGGAGACCATCTGCACGTCGAGGCCATTCAATGCCAACTCGATTTCCCGCGACAGAATTCCACCTAAGCCGATGGCGAGGGATTTCTCCACCACAATCACTTTCCTGGCATTTTTCAAGGCGGAGACGATGGCGGAGACGGGAAACGGTCTGTAGCAGCAGATAGACAACTCGCCGAACTTCATTCCCTCGCGATTTAGCTCGTCCACCACGTCCTTTATGGTACCGGCCACGGATCCCATGGTCACCACCACTGTTTCGGCCTCCTGAATGGCGTAGCCATGGACCAAACCGCCGGAGTTTCTCCCAAATTTATTATAGAAGTCGTTGCCGAGGTTTTCTATCGCCTCCAGCGCCTGCTCCTGCTTCCTGTGAGCCAGATGTTTCACTTCCATGAAGTACTCCGGCGGCACCATGGCGCCGATGGCCATCGGATTATCAACTGTCAGGCTGGTATTTGGTTTGTAAGGCGGAAGAAATTCATCCACCTGATCCTGAGATGGCAGGTCTACCTGCTCGTAGGCATGAGTCAAAATGAACCCATCGACGTTGACTATGACCGGACACTGAGTTTCCTCCGCTATTCTGAAGGCAAGAATGTGCAGATCCACAGCCTCCTGATTGGTCTCGGCGAAAAACATCAGCCAGCCGGCGTCCCGTGCGGCCATGGCGTCGCTGTGGTCGTTCCATATGTTGATGGGGGCGCCGACGGCCCGATTCCCCAATGTCATCACCAGCGGCAATTCCAGGCCGGAGACGTTGTACACAACCTCCATCATGTGGAGCAATCCCTGACTGGAGGTGGCGGTGTAGCTTCTGGCTCCGGCGGATTCAGCGCCAAGGGCCACGCTGATGGCTCCAATTTCCGACTCGACATTCATGTATTCGCAGCTTTCCAGCTTCCCGCTCCTAACAAGTCCCTCCAATCCCTCGAGAATATGAGTCTGCGGGCTAATGGGATAGGCGGAAACCACATTCGGACGACACAGGGCAACGGACCTGGCAATGGCCTGTGATCCTTCCAGTTGATGCAGCATTAGATAATCCTCAAAACTCTGTTGTAGGCCGCCTGGGCGGCGTTTATGTTCTTTTCTCCCATGGTCCCAGGAAATTTTGTTTTTATGGCGGCGACGATGGACTCAATTTTAAGAATTCCAGTTATGGCGACGAAGCTCCCCAGGAGCACGGCATTGGGAATCGGCTTCCCAACATGTTCCAACGCGAGTTCAGTAGCGTCGATGCACTTCACCGTTACTTTCTTCAATTTATGTCGGATATCCGAATTGGAATTCACCAACACAAACCCTCCTGCTACTATACCCAGGAATGTGTCGGTGGCGTCGATAACGGTTCTATCCTGAATTATGACGGCATTCGGTTCCATAACCGGCTCCCGCAATCGGATCTCGCCGTCTGAAATTCTGCAAAAGGCCATCACCGGAGCGCCCATTCGCTCGGATCCAAAGCTGGGGAAAGCCTGAGCATGCTTTCCCTCCAGAAATGCGGCAATGGAGAGCATCTCCGCCGCCGTAACCACCCCCTGACCTCCTCTGCCGTGGATTCTTACCTGAAACACTGGACCTCCGAACCTAAGTTGATTCTAGTAATATATTTACATCTCGTTAATAAATAAAGTTGGTTCGGCGGTTAATTTACGGCAGCGTTCTCGTCGAGGGCTTAACGGCGTTACCGATGATTACTCTGCGTGTTTTTGAGGGATCGAAGAGTTTTAGCAGGACTCGGGCAAGGGTTCTACCATTTACCCGAGAAAATGGCAAGGCATTGATTCGGCGATGTTCCTCTACGTCCGAAAGGTCCGCGAATCCGGTGTGAAACTGCGCCATGAAATAATCCTTCGCCATTTCGAGTTTACCGAAATCCGTCATTCCGCGGTATTGGTTGGACTTTTCCTCCAGATACTCCAAATACTTCTCCAAATCTTTTTTCTCAACGAAAACAAAGAAACAGAACACGTTGGACAGTGATCTCCGCAGAAAAAAATGGCCGACGCTGTTGGCGATGTTGCGGGAGCGCAGTCCGCTGGGGAAATCTCCGATTTTCTCGTCATACAGCGTGTCGATTAGCATATGCAGCGCCGCCCGTTCTGCGTCCGTCAGGTGATCGATGCGAACGCCTGTCATAATTCCCACCACATCCTCCATGTTTTGTTTGTTGATGACGGATGCCTCCTCCTCCGATAGTTCCTGATTAATTTCTGCAGCCGGCTGCGGCGAATTCGCCGCCGGCAGTTCCGTCAGTAGCGCATCAAGATACCTCCGGACGTCAAATCTGGAGACGTTGCCCACAAACAGTACCTCTAGATTGTCCCTGGAAAAGTGCGTTTTCATGAAACCGTCAACGTCGTCAAAGGTTATGCTGGATATGGCCTGATCGGTGCCGGTGTTGCTCAATCCATAGGAATGACTCGGGTAGAGCAGGGCCATCAATTTTTCCAGCACCAATTCCTGCGGACTGGAGACATCCACCTCCAGCAGATTTGGGAATGCGCCCTTCGCAAATTCCAAATCATTCTTGGTGAACTCCGGTCTGCGAAAGGCGGCGGACAAAAATCGCATCGCCTCCGGCGCTTTGTCTTCCAAACACTGGAATGAAATCTCGAAATCGTCCTCGAAAGTGTGCAGAGAGAAATGCTTCAGGCCCAGCTCCAGCAGCTTCTCTTTGGTTTCTTCAGGCGACAGCCCGTTTATTTTCCGGAACATCAGGAGGCCTAACACAGCGGAAATTCCGCGTTTATCTGCGGAATTCTGTAACACGCCAGCGTCCCTAAAACGGCATTTCACGTATAATACGCTGTTATTCTTGACGCGTATCAGCGACGTTCTTACGCTAAGCCCATTTTTAATGGAAACCGGTTCGCTGAAGTGCCGAAATCCCTTGATCCACAGCACCGCGCCAACAATGACAACCGCGGCCACGATGGAAACGATCGTCTTCTGCTTTTGGTTCATGATCATTTGTCCGACTTATATCTGGTGGTGATTTTGAAGGCCAATCCTTTGCCAAGGATTTTTTCGGCGAGGGATTTCAGTCTACCTCCTTTGAGATTCTCAATATTTTTTTCCGTTCTCCAGATGGAATCTGCGGCTCTCCCGTTCAAAAGTGCATTCCGAACGTTGGCGTAGACCTCCGAGAGGTTGCTGCGAGCAAACTGCTCCTCCTGGTATCCTAATTTGGCGATTTTCCCAAGATATTCATCGGAGACAGCTACTTTGCACAGACGATGCACAAAAACATCGTAGGCCATCTGCAATTTTTCCATGGGGACGTCCATCCTTGGCCGCAAACAGACTGACAGGAGACGATCTCCCCTGTTCATGACGTCGCGAACGTCATAGTCATATATCAATCGGTCGTGTTTGAGAAAAAAGTCGAAGAGGCGCCAGTTCAACAGCAGCAGAAACTCCTCCGATGCAGCGGCGCTGTCCCGCTGTGGAATGTGGTAGAAGTACCAGACTCCACGGTCTACGTACTTGCTTTTGATGTGAATATCTCGGAAGTCGCGGTTTTGAAAAACGTTGGCGGACGTCTCCTTCCGACGACCCAGTTTACACAGGGTAGTTCCCATGATTTTCTTAAGCGTGTCTCCATCCACTGCTCCGACCACCACCACCGCCAGCCGACAATCCCTGTAGCGGTCCGCAAAGAACCGTTTTACGTCGTCGCCGGTGATGGAACTCAGCGATTTTTCGTTAAAAATCCCGCCGGCGATGTTGGCGTTTTTCGCCCCCACATTGGCGCAGACGACATTCTCCAGAATGTGATTCAGCTGATGGCTGGCAAGTTTGCCATCGACTATCATTTGCTTCTTGAGAATCTCAAGATTCTCCACCGAGATTTCTGAAATATTCCCGCAGATGACGGCGAAAAACTCCTCCAAACGCCGCGGATGCATCTGGGCCAGGATCTCTGTGTATTCCTTCATTGGGTTCACGCCATAGGAAACGCCGAGAGATTTCAATCGTCGGTGCATTTCGCCGTTCACAATGTTGGCAGCGACTATGCTGGCGACGCCGTTTTTATTCGGTGGAGCGTCAAAGGAGCCGACGTCGAAAATTATCCCCACCAGCGCTACTGGCAGACGAAAATTCTCCAGCAGAATCACCTTCACGCCGTTGGGTAATTTATATTCCTGAAATCCGTTCTCCGCTGCCGGCGACTGGCCGAATGTCACCCGAAAGGAAAACAGAAGCGCCAAGAGCAAGAACCTCGCTGTCATTATTGGCCACCTCCGATTATGATCAAGGACAGATGATCCTCGTCCAGAAGTTCACGAGCCAGTTGATTTACCTCCGCCAGCGTCACTCGTTCGATTTTCTCCAGGAAATCGGAAAGGGCCTTTGGGCCCAGACCATTCAACATCTTCTCGAAGTAGAATTGACAGAGATCTCGAGAAGTCCTCAGACCCACCAGCAAAGTCCCCTTTATGTTATTTTTGGCGAATTCCAACTCTTTTTCCGTTATGCCTTTCTTCCTCATGTTCCCAATTACCTTCTTCAGCGCCTGCACCGCCAGCGTTGTCTTGGAGTTGTCCGTCTGGAGCATGCCGAAGATATAGTTGGCGTGATTCAGGTCCACCGGCACCATAAATTCCCCATATATAAGGCCCAATTTTGTCCGTAGTTCTGACATTAGACGGCTCCGAAAGAGGCCGTTGCCCCCGAGAATGCGGTGCAGAATCACGGCGGCGGCTCTTTTCGGCGATGACTGCTTCTCGTTTTTCAGGACAAAGACGATGGTGCTCTGGGGGCCGTCGGCGTAGTATCGGCCGATGGCGGAAATCAACATCGGAGTCACATCTCGCAGATTGTCCGGAGCGCGTCGACCGGCCTTTATGCCGGAAAAAACTTTGTCCAACAAAGAGATGGATTCTTTCTCCGTGACGTCGCCGAATACGCAGGCCTCGGCGTTGGCGGTCACCAGAAATTTTGCTCCGTATTCCCTCAGATCCTCCGTCGACAACTTCAGAAAATCCTCGGCACGGCCATAGTCGCCATTTTCGTAGGGGTGAGACTGAAATATCACGGGGGGAATCAATATCCCGAAGGCCACGCCCACTGGATTGGCGGCGTAATTCTGCAGCGAATAGGCCAGCTCGTTCTGAATCTTCGTTACTTTGTCCTTTTCAAAAACCGGAGAGGCCAGGGCCTCCCGGAATAGACCTATCGCTTCATCCAGGACGATTTTCGGGCTCGTCATGGAAAAGACCATCCGGTCAATTTCGGCTTTGCAGGATATGGATATGGAAATGTCCGAGCATTTTTTTCTGAACTCCATCTCGCCGCATTTGCCGGAGCCACAGAAGACCGTGTTGGCGTAAAGCTGCGGAAGACCGGCTTTGGATTTCTCCAGGCGCGACGCTCCGGAGTTTTTAAAGGCGATCTTCACATGGACAAGTGGAGCAGAATCGTCCCGCATGAACCAAAATCTGACACCGGCCTTGGTTACGAGCCGCCGAACCTTCTGCGTTGCGGAGGTTTCAACAATCTTAGCAGACGCCGCCTGAGCTTTGGCCGATGCGCCGGAAATCTTGCGCGCACCTGCGGAGGTTCTGGCCGGCGCAGCGTAGGCCACGTAAAAAATCAGCAGACAATGGGAAATACATGGCCAAAATTTATTCACGATCGTATCCCTTCGGCACAATTTTCGATATGGCCATCGGCTGCACCGAAAAAACCTCTCGGATAACGTCATTGCACTCTCTAGCGGTTATGGACTGCAGAATCTCGTCCATTGAGAGAATTTCCTGCAGGGAATAGCCGCTCAGCAACAGCCATCCAAAGTGACTGGCCATATGCCCAAGATCATCCATCCGATAGGCCTGGGCGATCATCTCCTTCCGCTTCATGATCTTCAGTTCTCCGTCCGAAATGCCAACGCGCATCAGCTTGCTTCTCAAATATCTCCACTCCCCAATGGAATCCGCCAGGTCATCCAGGGATCCGCAGCTGATGCTCACACCCACAAAATCAGTAGGGTATATTCCGGACAGATAGACGAAGGAGACATCCGTGACGATGTTTAGCACATGCTTCAAGGTTTTAGTCACGAAAAAGGCCGGCTGATTCATGATCTTAATGGCCAGTCCCAGCGCCATGGATTTTCTGAAATTATTTTTGGAGGTGAAGGGAACTCCGTAGACATAACAAATGCAGGAGAAGGCGCCTGTCTTCTGAGATCCGTACTTTACCTCTTTAATAAATTGATTTTTGAGGATTCCTCCTCTTCTGATCGGAAGTTTTTTTGGGGCAATATCTCCAAAATACTTCTCCGCCAGCGCCTTCGCCTGAGGCAGATCAAAATCTCCGGCGATGACGACAAAGGCGTTGTTGGGAGCGAACCACTTTCTGTGGAAGGCGTACAAATCCTTCTTTTCTATGGACTCTATCTCATGTTTCCAGCCGATGATGGGAGTTCCTCCGGCTTCCCGATTGAATAAATTTGCCAGCAGCGCCTCCTGCGCGGCGCCGTTCGGCTCATTATCGATGCGCATACTCCTTTCCTCCAGAATTGCGCCTCTCTCCCCAAGAAACTCCCCGTCGTCAATGTCCATGGATCTCATGCGCTCGGCCTCGTGTGAGAAGACCGTCTCGACATGCGCCAGCGGAACTATTTCATAGAAGGAAATTGCTCTCAATGAGGTGAAGGCGTTGTGCTCCGCGCCAATATCCTCAAGAAAATCCTTGGATTTCCCTTTGTTGGAGGCCATCGCCATATGCTCCAGATAATGAGCCACCCCGGATCTGGAAGCGGCGTCGCGACTGGAGCCACACATGTAGCAGATGGAGAAATGCACGATGGGGGAAGTCTTTTTTTCGACGCAAACGACCCGCAGGCCGTTCTTCAGACGGAACTCCACTGCCTTGTACCGCGCCTGAAGACCAGGAACCGACAGCAGAAGCACCAACAGCGGCAGAATTTTCCTCAGCACGATATTTCCAACAGGATTGCCCGCCAGTTATGCCACAAAAGTAGCCTAAATAAAACACCGTTTCCTCGTTCCTCCGGCCGGTGGGGAAAGTTAGCTGGGATTCACCAAAAATTCATCATTTGGGCGTATGATTTTCTTATATTGAGGATTTGGTGTTGCGGTATGTGGAATAAAATATGTCGGATTTTTTTCTCGAAAATGCATTATCCCTTGAAATATCAGAGTG
>JAITAU010000047.1 GCA_031283965.1 Holosporaceae bacterium
CATCTCCAGTGCGCAGGTCAAGCACGGGAACTTCTTTCGTTTTCGTTGGGCCTGCTCTTAATAGTGCGATAAGACTCTCTAAACCTGCGTTTACTTGGTTATACCAATTCATCCCATCAACACAATTCGCCTGGACGAATTCTCGCAATGTTGTTAGACGGTCTAGTTTTCCTACTAGTGTATCTATTTGAGCAGTTCTCCAAGCAAGGGCTATTCCTGGTGTACTAAATACACTCCCGGCATTTTTACCTGTCACAGCAGTGATTGTTTCCTGCGTAGCCGTTATATATATATCTTTCATAGTATCCAGTGTGTTATTTACTTCTAGGCAAAACTTTTTTAGGCCTTCATTTGCCCTCCAAGCATTTTGCAGCGAAAGCGTTTGAATACCACTGATCTGCCGCAGCGCGTTCACATCCGGTAGCGGTGGTACCTGTCGTTGTACCTGCAGCTGTTGTTGTACCACCGGCTGCTGTCGTTGTACCACCGGCTGCTGTTGTTGTACCACCGGCTGCTGCACATTCAGCGGTGGTGGCGATGGCGGCGGTGGCGCCGCCTGCAGCACATTCTGCAGCGGCTTGACATCCGCAATTGAACGCGGTATCCTCTTATATTCACCATTATTAATGGTGGCGGACGACACAACGAGAGAGTAGGGGCTGTCTACTCCTCGTGCTCCATGTTCTCCCCCGTAGGTGACGGGGACGATGTCATGTACCTCATAGGAGCACAACTGCGCCAGAACCTCATACATATGCTCCAGTTGATCATAAAACTCTCTCAACTCACCTGGGTGCAGAACTTCGGTGGCACGACGCAGATTTCCTATATCAGCAAAGTATGTTTTCAAGGCACTCGCACTCATCTTATTTCGGAAGAGGTCCGCCATTACCGTCCCGTTCAAAGGTACTGCTCCACATCTATCTTTAAGTAAATTAACATGTATCGCGACATTTCGGGAATTAGTAACGAGCGATCCACGAAAATTAGTTATAAATGTCTTGTCGGTGCTATTCTTCGTATCGTCTCTGAGTTTCAGCAGCATTTTCAGCGCATTACGGACATTGTCGAATGCAGCTTTACTATCTTCAATAATTACAGCTTGCGCAGGTGTATTACCAATATGCTTTATTACTATTTTTGAAATCTTCGCTAATGAAGAATTCAGTTCTTCGAGGTGCGTGAAAAATACTTTCCATAATGCAGGATAAACTTTACCAAGTGTATTGACTTCTTGAGTTGCTATTAGTTTTGCTTTTGCTTTTGCTACATCATCTTCCATCCCCAACACCGAAGATCCCAACAGAGCCGCCAATGTCGCTCCCAGTATCAACTTTTTCATTCTTCCCTCCATCCATTCTTACGTGGAGTCTAGCATTTAATTGTCAATATAAGGTTAATTTTCGCAAAATTTTCGTATTATGTGGGAAGCCAGGCGTTCTAGATTTTTACGCCGACCATGGTGGAGCGCACGGTTCTGATAGCGAACAATCTCTCCGTTGCATCAAAAATCTGACGCTCTACTTTCAGCATCTGGCATTTTTTGTTAACCAATGGCGAACTTAGAGAAGATCATAAATACATTTGCATTGTTCTTTGAAGTGCTAATCGATGATGACGGAGTTTTGTGAGTGACATTCTCGAGACAGTCGCTTAACGCGTCCTTTTCGCCATCGACTTCGTTGGAGCCGCCGCATGTATTCTCATGTACAGCGAGTACAGAGCGGCACGAGTGTTTACGGTCCTGCGAGGCGCTTCGCTCTCGCGGAAAATGTGTTATTATGCACCGAACGTCCCGCTACAGTCCAAAAAATTGCACCTGATGTTCGTCGACGTAGTTCTTGATCTTCCACTCCACCAGCTGATCGTCCCTGATGGTTTTTTCAGTGTTGCTCATAGCATTTATGCCGGAATTATTTTTGAAATTCACGATACGGAGCCGCATATGGCCCTTGGTTTTCTCCACAAAAGCCATGGCGTCGTCGTAGTTCATATTATTCTTAGAAAAATCGATCACCAGCATGTCCTGCATGGTGTCGATGGGAAGATCCTTGGCAGCGTCTTTGATCTCGTTGTCACTGACGTACAGATGCTCCAGAGAGGAATTGGCCAACGATTTGCACAGACTCTTGAACACATCAGCGGTTATGGTGCAGCTGTTGGCCATCAACGTCATCAAGGAATTGTTTTCCTTGACGCCGTCGGACAGGATTTCGGCGCCTTTGACGTCCAACGTATTGCCGGAAATGTTAAGATGCTTTAACTTGGGCGTTGAGGCGACGGCCTGCATCAGCACCTGTACTTCATTACCATGGAGCCGCAAATTGGAGATATCCAGACTCTCCAGATCGGGGAGCTCCTTCAGAGAATCCCGCAAAACCTCCATACTCTCGAACAGCTTGATGGAATCATGGCTATTGAGGTTGTCGAAGAAAATTTTCAGCTCTTTCAGGAGGCGCAGCTGGCCAATGGCCTTGAAAATCACCGCAGACGCAGGCTCGGATATATATAAAGACGAAAATTCCAGGCTTTTTAGCTTCTTGGTGCGATCAAAGGCGTCGGCGAGCTTTTTGTAAACGTCGTCCTTGTCGATTTTTTCACCGCTGGTGGAAACGATATTACCCCAGGCCAGATATAATCCTTCTAGAGTCTCGTCCGAGCCTTCCATTATGCTGATCAGATGATCCACTCCTCCCGGCGATAGCTCTCCGAAGGTCAGACTCAGGGACGTCATCTTCAAATGATCCTTCAGACCACTTAGAATGACGTCCGATTCCTCCGGAGACGAACCTGGCGCCTTGATTCTCACCGATGTCAGCTGCTCATGCTTCCGGATCACGTCTGCCAGCAGCTCAATGTCGTCGTGTTTGATATCACAGAAGTCAACCATGAAATTTTTCAGGGTTGTTGGAAGGAATTTCTGCAGATTCTCCAGCATATCTCGCGTAAGCTTCAGCCCATTGATTTCCACGCTGGCCAATTTCGGATACTGCTTGAAAAAATCGATCTCGGAGAAATCGTTATTGCGCGTGAAGGATTCCATGTAATATACATAATCGCTAACGCCTTGGGACCCGAAGTAGACCACGTGATCCTTCTTCACGCAAATGCCTATCACCTCTTCTTTTGGTATCTGGGCGGAGGCTTTTGTGAACGGGTAGTAAAGCTCATCCTCCGGCTGACCGACGGGAGCTTCAGCCTTCACCTGCAGCAGCCCATAATTCATCTGCAGCAATGTCAGGAGGCATCCCAGCAGAAGATTTGGCAGATTCCTTAAGAAGTTCATCACAAAGACCCTACGATAACCACATGATTCTGATGAAAGCACAAAAAGGTAAATAAGATCTGAAAGTTTTCATTCTTTAGCCACATCCATTCGTATATAATCTACCTGCGTTTGTTGCATGACTGATGATGCAAATCATAAATAATCTCAGGAATTTGTTTTTTGGCGGCGAGGAGGAGAAAGAGGAGAGATACGCCCTACAGCAGGAGATTATGCGGGAGTACGACGTTCGGGGAATCTTCGGAAAAAATCTCTTTGCCCGAGACGCCTACGAGATCGGTAGGGCCTTCGGCACAATCTTGGAGCGCAGGGGCTTCAGAAAGGCGTGCGTCGGCTTCGACTGTCGCAACTCCTCCCAATTGCTGCGGGATAATCTTGTCCAGGGACTACTGGATTCTGGACGGGAAGTGACCTCCCTCGGGCTTTGCCACACTCCGCTGGTCTACTACTCGGTGTACAAACTGCATCTGAACGCCGGAGTCATGATCACCGGCTCCCACAACTCTCCGGAGTATAATGGATTCAAATTTATGGTGGATTGCGCGCCTTTCTACGCCGAAGACATAAGAACTTTGGGTAAAATAATCGACGCCCGCGACTATGTGGACGGCAGCGGCCGTGAAATTGTCCAAAACCGAGTATTTTCCCACTATGTGGCTGACCTTCTGAGAGACTTCGCCTTCTCTGACGAACTGAAAATCGCCTGGGACGTCGGCAATGGCGCAACCAGCCGGGCCGTCAAGACGGTGATAACGGCCCTGCCAGGGAAACATCACGTGTTGTTCGAGGACATAAACGGTGATTTTCCAAATCGACTGCCGGATCCCACGGTGGCGAAAAATGTGGAATACCTCGCCAAGTTCGTGCCATTGAATGGCTTCGACATCGGCTTCGCCTTTGATAGCGATGGCGATCGGCTTGGAGTCGTCAATTCCGAGGGCAAACTCCTGTTCAGCGACCAAGTGCTAGAGGTTTTGGCGGTGAATTTTCTGCGAAAAAATCCAGGAGCACAGATCATCGCCGACGTAAAATCCTGCAATCGGCTCTTCGACGTCATAAAGAAATGCGGCGGAGTGGGTCTTATGGAGCGGGTAGGCCACTCATTTATAAAAGCGAGAATGAAGGAAACCGGCGCGCTCCTGGCAGGCGAAATAAGCGGGCATTTTTTCTTTCGGGACAGGTGGTTCGGCTTTGACGACGGCGTTTATGCCGCTCTTCGATGTCTGGAAATACTCAGTCACGATCGAAACGCCTTCAGCCACCTCGAATACGGGTTTGTGACTCCGGAAATTCGCATCGTCTGCGACGAAGACAAGAAAAACAAAATCATCGAGTCCATTCGAACAAAGCTGAAGCGTGAGGAAGTGGATTTTAACAGCATCGACGGAGTGCGTGTCAGCACCGACGACGGCTGGTGGCTGCTACGAGCCTCCAACACACAGAACGCCATATCCGTGAGGATGGAGGCCTACTCGGCCGAGAGTATGGCTGCCCTCAAGAAACGACTTTCCTTTTATCTATCACAGCACATCAAGAACATAGATAGCATTCTCGGAGAGCAATGAAGCATGGATAAGGAATTTATAGATTTCCTGAAGGAAAAGATATCGATTCTGGACGTGGTCTCCAATAAAGTGCGCATGCGTAGGACGGGCCGAGATTTGTTCGGCCTGTGTCCGTTCCACCGTGAGAAAACGCCATCCTTCAAGGTGGACACGCGCCTCGGTCTCTATCACTGCTTCGGCTGTGGAGCCCACGGTGACCTCATAAACTTCGTAATGGAGACGGAGAAAATCGGCTTCACGGAAGCTGTTGAGCACTTGGCCGAAACCCACGGCATCCCAATACCTCACCGTGAAAAAGAAGATCCGCACAAACCGATCTATGCCGCCATGGCAGAGATGCAAAGCTGGTTTTCCAAGTGCCTTTTGGGAGCAGCCGGTGAGATGGCGCGCCAATATCTAGAATCCCGGAAGATTTCTTCGGAATCTTTGGAGAAGTTTCAGCTTGGCTACGCCGCCAGCGACACGGAACTGGTGGATTATCTGAGAAAAAAGGGATTCTCCCGTGATATTTTGCTGAGAACCGGGGTGTTTAACCGGTCAAAGTACGGCGATCAGCTGCTGAATCGCTACAATTCCCGTCTGGTGTTTCCGATTTGGGACGGCATCGGGAGATGCGTCGGATTCGGCGGCAGAATCCTCGGAAAATCAACTGTCGCCAAGTATATAAATTCGCCGGAGACGGAGATTTTCCTGAAAAGTCACCTTCTCTATGGCTACCATCTGGCGAAGCGTGGGAAAACTCGGGAAATTATTCTGGTGGAGGGATATCTGGACGTCGTTTCCCTCCATCAGGCTGGCTTCGACGGTGCAGTGGCCCCCCTTGGCACCTCCGTCGGCGAAATTCAGGTGGATCTGTGTTGGCGCGTCTGTGACAATCCTGTCATCTCCCTGGACGGCGATGGCGCCGGCCTCACGGCCTCCTACCGTTGGATCGACAAAATCCTCCCAATCCTCAGACCCGGGAAGTCATTTCGATTCGCGAAGTTACCGGAGGAGTCGGATCCGGCCTCTCTTATGGCCGACGGCCGCCTCTCGGCGCTGGAAGACGCCATCCGAAATGCCATCCCCCTCTCCGACTGGCTGTGGGAGGGGGCTTTTTTGCTTTACCCGTCGGAGACTCCGGAGCAGAAGGCCGCCATCATGAAGATGCTGCGGGACAAGCTGGGAACCATCCCGGACGCTTCGGTAAAAAGATTGTATATCCAGGATGTCAGACGAAGAGAGCGGGAGTTATATGGTCAAAAAATTACCGGCGGCCTTGGAAAGACCAACATTCGTCCTGTGGTTGCGGTGCGCGAAAAATTAGAAAAAATATTCATTGTGATTGTGCTGGATCACCCCTATATTATGGACAGGATAGTCGAGCATTTTGTAAAGATAGAATTTAGGGATTTTTCTCTGCGGAAATTGAGGGAACGCATCCTGGGTCATTATGAGGAATATGTCGTCACCAATGACTCCAGGAGATATTCGGCAGAGATGGCAAAGTTGAAGGCTGATATGAAGGATACTGAGTTGCCGGTAGAGGCGATGGCCCCGGAAGCCGATTACGAAGAGGCGGTTGCTGGATGGATGAGGTTGTGGGACCGTTACAACATGGATCCGCTCATCCTGGAGGATTTGCAGATGGCCTCTTCCAGTCTGAAGAGTACGTTTTCGGAGGACGACTGGCAGCGGCTGAAGGCTCTAAAAAAAGAAGCCATTCTCAATCGCTCCAAGATGCGGTAGACTATGATATTGATTTTGCATAGAAGATTCTCGAACAATGGCTGAAGATAGAGACATTAAGGAAGAAGATAGCTCCGAGCTGGCTTTTAAACGAATGCTCCTGCTTGGAAAGGAGCGCGGCTACATCACCTACGATGAGCTGAACGACGTGCTCCCTAAGGAGAAATTTTCCACCGAGAAAATCGATTCCGCCATTTCCAGCATCCTGGACATGGGAATTCAGCTGGTGGAAGCTGAAGAGGCCGATACCATTTCCGCTGAGATGGAAAACTCTCCGACGGAGCAGACCGGCGCAGTCGAGGGAGGCGATCTTCTACGCACTGACGATCCAGTCCGCATGTATCTGCGGGAAATGGGGAACGTGGAGCTGCTATCCCGCGACGGAGAGGTGGAGCTCGCCAAAAAGATAGAGCAGGGTTACTGGGATGTGCTGATGGGCCTCGCCGAAAGCCCGAAAACTTTCGAGAAATTCGACCGCTGGGTCACAGACCTGCAGAATCACAAAATCATGCTGCGAGACATAATCCAGATCGACAACAGCAATTCCGACAAGGATATTGTGGAGTTGGGGGAAGATTTGCCGGACATCGCAAAAGAAACCGACGACGAGCCGACAGAGGAGGGGCAGCTTCCGGATGAATTGGTAGCCAATGAGGAAACCCTCCTGCCGGGCGTCCTGTCTTCCTTCGAAAAAGTGATCGACATCCAACATCAGCTGATGGAAAACAAAGGAGATCCGTCGCAGCATCGGGAGGAGCTGGTTGCCTTGATTCGGGAGCTGAATCTCAATCAGCAGGCGGTCAATGAGCTCTGCGAAGAACTATATGTGCTGAATCGTCGCCTTATCCGGAGCGAATCTGCTCTGATGAAGATGGCTATGGAGTGCGGCGTAGTCCGGGATGAGTTCCTGAAGAATTACTACGGCCACGAAACGGACGAAGCCTGGGGGAATTCCTTCTTCCGATCTCCAGAGTGGCTGCGCTTTTTCGATCTGCATCGTGAAGGGATAAAGAATCATCGTGATTTGGCCAGATCCATCGAAGCGGAGAGTGGTTTCTCCATCGATAGATTCAGAAAAACCGTGGTCTGCATCCAAAAGGGCGAAAGGGAGATAAGTCGCGCCAAAAAAGAGATGATTGAGGCGAATTTACGGCTGGTCATATCCATCGCCAAGAAATACACCAACCGCGGACTTCAGTTTCTTGATCTAATTCAGGAGGGAAACATCGGACTGATGAAGGCGGTGGATAAATTTGAGTATAAGCGCGGTTATAAATTCTCCACATACGCCACCTGGTGGATTCGCCAGGCCATCACCCGCTCCATCGCCGACCAGGCCCGCACCATTCGGATTCCGGTCCACATGATCGAGACCATCAACAAGATCGTCCGCTCCTCCCGTCAGATTGTCAACGAAATCGGCCGGGAGCCGACGCCGGAGGAGCTGGCCAGCCGGCTGCACATGCCGGTGGACAAGGTGCGCAAGGTGCTGAAAATCGCTAAGGAGCCCATCAGCCTGGAATCTCCGGTGGGAGACGAGGAGGATTCACATCTGGGGGATTTCATCGAGGACAAAAATGTGGCGCTGCCGGTGGAATCGGCGGTGAATTCCAATCTTCGGGAGACCACCACGCTGGTGCTGGCCAGCCTGACGCCGCGGGAGGAACGAGTGCTGCGGATGCGCTTCGGCATCGGCATGAACACTGATCACACGCTGGAAGAAGTGGGGCAGCAGTTCTCCGTCAC
>JAITAU010000044.1 GCA_031283965.1 Holosporaceae bacterium
TACTCACCCGTGCGCCACTAAATTATGGAGCAAGCCCCATAATTTCGTTCGACTTGCATGTGTTAAGCGTGCCGCCAGCGTTCGTTCTGAGCCAGGATCAAACTCTCAAGTTAAACGACTAAAAAGTCGCCCCAGCCTCATACCATATCTGACGCAAGATCCGATATGTATTAGGCTCCAATCGCGCCACCTACATATCCTCTCTTTTATTAACTTCTATTTAACTATTTCAAAGAGCGTGGGAGTACTTATATACCAAGATCAACTAAGCAGTCAACTCCACAACGTTTATTTTCGAAAAATAATATAGTAATGCGCCCTATTGCTTCGTCCACGGAGGAGCGGAAATAGATATTCCGGACAGATTCTTCTTAATCTTTTGGGCAGATGAGCTTTTCGGCATGAAGAGCCTTGATCACCGAAAGTATATCGACGCTTGTAATCCTTTGACATTCCAAATATTTTCGCGAAATTCCACAGCATGCAGATAAAAAAACTCCATTGTAGCTTCTTACGACCTCTTCATCGGAGACTGCAGATCCTTTGCGGAAAATTTTAATTGGCCCTTTATAGGACGACGCTCCACGGAGCTCTTCAACAGAGGCAACGATGAGCAGGCATATTAGATTTTTTATGGATGTGTTAAACGACGTTGATTCCAGGGCATATTCCATCATCAGCTGTTTCATCTTCGGTCGTAAGGGGAGATCATTAATATCAATGGAGCGATCCTCTATGCGGGAAAGAGTTTCTAGCGCCATAGCCACAAGTAACAGCGTATGATGCAGCAGAGCAACGACGCCTTGGTCAGCCCTCTCAAACATCCCTTCCATATTATCCTCATGGAGATATCTCCGAATTTCCAGGAGATTTTCCGCTTTGTCGCCGTCAAATTTCTCATTTTCTTTTATGGAATCTACCGCGCATATTACGTCCATCGCCTCCTCGTTTACTACTACACCTGCTAGTTTTTTGTACCCTGCACTATTGATTACATATAGGCGGCCGTGGCGTAAATGTATTACATTCAACACCTCAGCTTTTACTACATCTGCTATTTTTTTTGCCTTGTTACGATTGATTACAAATAAGGAATCGTCGTACAAAATTGAGATATTGGAGGTCGGGGATTTTTTGCGATTCGGAGATGGGTTCGGCGTAATAGAACTTCGGGAATCTTCGCGACTCGGAGGTGGATTCGGCGTAATGGCGTCTTCCAAATGACTGGGAGAGCTCGGCGTGGGACCGCCGGTGCATCCGCTTTTCTGCGGGTGTGCCATAATTACCACCATATACGCGGCGATAATGAACTTTTGCATGCTATTTTCCTTTGTCAAACCCAATTACATCATAATTTATATAAATTTTCGATTAACAGGTCAACACAGCCAAAGAACGTTATGCAACGACGTATTTTTTAAAAGGATCAGAAGAGATACAACAACGCCGGAGCCGCGGCGGTAACCGGCACCCAATTTCCCAGGCGTTTAGGGAAGAGGATCGCAACGGCCGCGCCGCATCCGACCTCCCCTACCCTAATCCAGAATACCGATGACTTGTGCGACCATCAGCCTTTCGTCGGGTTGAGGCTAAAACGCACACGCTGTGTGGAAGCGGCGCTCCAAAAGGATTCCAGCTTCTGCAGAGTAAGCACCAAATCCTCCAGCTGAGAAACATCTTTGCCCTCCAGCGCGGCAATTTGCCGATCTAGGGCGGCGTCGATCTTTTTACACAGGGATAGTCCCTTGGAGGAGAGCTTTATCACGTAGGATCTTTTGTCGTGCTTTGAAGTCATTTGATCAACATAACCATTTTGGACCATCTTTTTCAGATTGTAGGACACATTGGATCCCAAGTAACAACCTTTTGTTGTAAGCTCGCCGATGGAAATTTGTTCCCCGCCAAGATTATAAAGGACAAGAGCCTGAACATTGTTTATGTCCTCAACCCGCAGATTGTCAAGCTCACACTTGATGACCTCAAGAAACAGCCGGTGTAGTCGCTCTATTAATGAGATTGTTTCCAAATAGCTTTCTTTCATCTTCATCTCCCTAACCGATGACATTATATGTCACGCTTGTAAAAATTTAATTAACCCCGGTAGAAATCATATACTACTTTAGGTTGTTTGCAACAATATCTTTTAAGAAAATTTACCCATCCACATGGAAGCAAACACGATTGCCGCCGTTTCACTCCTTAAAATGTTGGGTCCAAGACGGCAATTCCGCACAAAATCATACTTCCCCAGCAGATCCTGCTCAGAATCCGAAAAACCTCCCTCCGGGCCCACTAGAAAGACACACTTTTCCTCCAGAAGGTCATTCAACCTATTTCCATTGAGTCTTTCATTCCCCACCAACAATTTTCCATTATAATTAAAATTATTTAAAAGGTCTTCTATTTTTGTAACATTATCCACAATTGGCACGCTGAGACGACGCGACTGCTCCGCAGCGTGTTTCGCCGTTTCCAGCGTCTTTCTTCGATTGAAAATTTTGTATTGGGTGTGGGAAGTAATCAGCGGAATGACCTTCGAAATCCCCAGCTCCGTCACCTTTTCCAGCATCATCGCGAATCTATCTGGTTTTATGAGTGAACAGGCGATAATAGGCCCCTTTTCCGGCTTCGCCTCCCGCAGCAGATTCACGCATTCCACGATGCGCCGCTTCACGTCGAGAATTCTGCACTCCCATTCGCCGCATTTTTCATTGAAGACCCTCAGGAGATCGCCCTCGGTCAGTCGCAGAACCACGGTTGCGTGATGCATTTGGGGAACATCCAACTCCACCTTCAGCGCCCGGCTCAGGCTCGCCGCCACATGGAATCTAGGCACATGCTTCATGATGATTCATTTTGATATGTAGACCGAGAAGCCGTTATTCTTCATGGCTTCGACGACTTGCTTAGCCTCTTCTTTGGTTCTGAATGGGCCAATCTGGAGCGCATATTTGAATCCATTCTCCTCGCCAAGATCCACCCGGAAAACTTTCTTCTTTACGTCTTTCAGGAAGTCATTTTTGCGGAGAATACGGGCGTACTCCAGGTCGGCGGCTGCCTTCGACGGCAGCGTAGCCGCCTGTATCATGACGGTTCCCTCGGCCTCCTTCGAAGCCGTCTCCTCATCGACCTCCGGCAGAGGTTTTCGTTTCAATTTTCCACCAGCCGTGGCCGCTTCCCCTTTAATTTTCTTGATGGGCGCAGCAAATTCCTCCTCTCCTTCCACAATCCCCATGCCATGAATCCCCATTTTTCCGCCTGGCGTCGACGCACGTTTCCCGTTCGATGGCGCCACGTAATTGATTTTATAGTCTTTTTCCGGAGAAAGATCATCAAAAGCCTGAATTATGTTCTTCTTTTCCTCCTCGGACATCACCCCTCCGGAGGTATCCGTATCCGGGATTGACAGAATTTCCTCCGGCGGCGGAGCCAACTTTTCCGTCACCGGCCGTCTATCTCCCGAGATGTTGTCATACACCGTTTTATCCTGATGCTGCACGCGATCTTCGACCTTGGGCTTGGTCTTGAAAGGAGTATCATCCGCCTGAATTACGGGTAAGTCCTCAAGATCAACGGGTTTGGATCCGAAATACACCACGTACACCACGAGAAAGAGAGCCACGACAGCGGCGGCTCCTCCGACGATAAAAAACTTCTTATCGTCCTGCAGAAAGAAAGATTTCAGACGATTTCCCGCCGGTGGCGTCCACTCCTCTTCGAGTGGATAATCGTAGTCGTCTTCGTCATCAATGAATGGGCACATTAGCGTAATTCCTCAACTGGAGTGATACCAATTATACAGAAGGCGGATTCCATGACGTTCCGCATGGCCGTCAGCAAAAGAATCCTGGCCTTCGTCCTGGGAAGATTGTCCTGGAGAATGAAACGCAGCTGGCTGCTTTCCTTCCCACGATTCCAGAGAAAATGGAAGGCGGTGGCGAGATCGATCAGGAAAAACACAATCCTGTGGGGCTCGCGATTTTTTGCAGCCATCATCACCTGACGGGGCCAGTCGGCGATGATTTTCACCAGCATCATGTCGCCGTCCATCTCCAGCAAATTGAGATCCACTTCGCCGACATTCGGCTCTCCGACGCCGTCGAAGATCTGGTGAAACAGTTTCAGAACCGAATGGATTCGGGCATAGGCATACTGCACGTAAAAAACCGGATTATCTCTGTTTTTTTCAATGATTCTCCTGAAATCAAAATCCAACGATGCGTCGTCGCGGCGAGTCAACATGATGAACCGCACCGCATCCTTGCCCACCCTGTTGATTATCTCCCGGGCGGTGATGAAATTGCCGGCTCGTTTGGACATTTTTACCTCTCGACCGTCCTCCAGAAGCCTCACCAACTGAACGATCTTCACCTCCAGCTTCGTTTGGCCGTCGGAAATCGCAGAGACCCCGGCCTGCATACGTTTTACGTAGCCGCCGTGGTCCGCCCCCCAGAAATCAATCAACTCGTCGAAGTTACGTTTGATTTTATCCATATGATAGGCGAGATCCGAAGCGAAATAGGTCCAGGATCCGTCGGATTTTTGCAGGGGACGGTCCACGTCGTCGCCAAAGCTGGTGGATCGGAACAGCAGCTGCTCTCGCTCTTCCCATTCCTCGGAATCCATGCCTTTGGGGCGCGCCAGCACTCCCCGGTACACCAAATTTTTGCTCTTCAGCAGTTCCATGACGTCATCGACTGCGCCGTCGGCTATTAATGCCAGCTCGGAGGAGAAAACATCGTGATGAACATCCAGCAGAGCAAGATCTTCCCTAATGGTTTTCATAATGTCCGCCACAGCGAACTCTTTGAAAAACTCCAACCATTCGGATTCATCTCGATCCAGAAATTTATCACCTTGCAGTTCCGCGATCCGGCCTGCGGTTTCGATCAGATAATCCCCAGGATAGGCCCAGTTGGGCAGCTCGCCGTCGCCTCGATCGAAAATCCCCAGATATCGCTGATACAGGGAATGGGCAAGAATTTCCACCTGCCTGCCGGCGTCGTTGATGTAGAATTCCTTGGTCACCCTATAGCCCACGTAGGCCAGCAGCCTCGCCAGAGCGTCGCCGGAAACGGCTCCCCGGGCGTGACCGGCGTGGATGGGACCGGTGGGATTGGCGGAAACGTACTCCACATTGACGGACCGACCGCGCCCCATATCCAATCTCCCAAAATCTTTGTCCAGTAGAGCAGGAAAATGCCGCACCAACACAGGCTTCGGCACCCTCCAGTTGATAAAGCCCGGCTTTCGGACTTCCAGATCCTCGAAATCAGCATTATTTCCGAGTAGATCGCAGAGACGACCGGCAATCGCCATCGGCTCCTGCCCCATCGCCTTCGAGAGAATCATGCCTATGTTGGAGGAAAAATCTCCGAAGGATTGCTCCTTAGGAGGATCAACGGAAACCAAATCTCCATACTGCGGGTCCAGATGACCGGCTATCAGATTCTTATAGTGCAAATACAGAGCGGTAAGCATATCCCCTTCCAGCGGCATAACCAAAAGGCCATCGCCCAACAAAGATAAGGCTATCATCAATGGTGCTTTTGCACAACATGCAACAGGCGAGAATGGATAAACTCGATCCCCGCTGCAAGCCTGCGATTTTTGGCTGGAACGCCGCGGCGGCCATAAATAATGTCTTTCATCTTTACGATAAATCACCGTAAAACATAAGTGGATATCCTGCTTTTTGCGGCGGTTTTCCAGGCGAAAGTCCGCGGTTGAGATTTGCCCGGAATAAATGTACAGTTGGCCCCGAGCATTGATTATGGATAACAACATGACGACCCCCATTATGCCCCAGGGCACGGCGATTTGGCTTATAGAGAATACTTCACTTACGTTTGTGCAGATCTCGCAGTTCTGCGGCCTGCATCTGATGGAGGTTCAGGCTCTGGCCGACGACCAAGTGGCCACTGGCATGATCGGCGTGGATCCCATCGCCCTTGGCCAGCTCACCCGGGAGGAGATCGAGCGATGCTCGGCGGATGAAAAAGCTTCACTGACTTTGGCTTCCCAGCGATTCCAGGGAACCAAACAAAAATCCAAAAGAAAATATACTCCCCTTTCCAAGCGGCAGGATCGGCCGGACGCCATCGCCTGGCTGATCAAATTTTATCCGGATATGACTGATTCGGACATCTGCTCTCTGCTGGCCACCACCAAGAGCACCGTCTTAGCCGTTCGCGAAAAAACCCATGCGCGAATGAGCGAAATTAAGCCGCGGGATCCGGTGCTTTTGGGCTTCTGCAGCCAGGTGGAACTGGACGAGGCCATTTCGAAACTGCAGAAGGGCCGAGAAGCCGCCGCCTCCGGGGATTCCGGTGATGCATGAGGCCGAGACTTTTCTGAAGGGTATCTGTGATCTGCATTCCATGGAAAAAATCGCACTGTCAGCCTTTGATCGCGGACATATGGGCGAGTTGTTTGTGGAATATCGGGAGGACGAGGCCCTAAGAATGGAGGACGGCGCCATCCAGGCTCCAACTTTCAGCTTCAAAAGGGGGTTTGGACTGCGAAAATTCAAGAAAAATGTCTCCAGATACTCCCATTCATCGTCGCTGGAGCTGGCGGCCGTGAGGAAGGCGCTGGACGTTCTAGGAGCTGGCGAAAATGACTGTAACGTCCATCTGATCCGCCACGACAATGACCTCTACGACCGCAAATATTTTCTGAACTCCATGGCGCTGGAGGCGAAGATAAAATTTCTGAAGGATATGGACGCCTACGCCCGCTCTCGGGCCTCAAATATCCGTCAGGTGATGGTTTCTCTGGCCGGCTCCTGGCAGGTGATTTCCGTCATGGCTGACGACGGCCGCAAATCCTACGACGTCCGACCTCTGGTGCGTCTATCGGTCTCCGTGGTGCTGGAGGAGGACGGCCGTTTGGAAAGCGGCCAATATTCCGGCGGCGGTCGGCACGACTATGATTTCTTCGTCGATAAAAAGGAAAAATGGGTGGATGAAGCGCTACGGCAGGCTTCGGTGAAGATGCGTGCTCTGCCGGCTCCGGCGGGAGAGATGCCGGTGGTGCTGGGAAACGGCTGGACCGGTATTCTGCTCCACGAGGCCATCGGCCACGGGCTGGAAGGCGACGCCATTCGGGAAAAGACGTCCTCATTCCATCAACTGATGGGCGAATACATCGCCTCTCCAGAAGTGACTGTGGTGGATGACGGTACGTTGAACAACCGCCGCGGCTCCCTGAATATCGACGACGAAGGAACGCCGACGCGGCGTACCCCGCTGATTGAAAATGGAAAATTGGTGGGCCTGATGCAGGACCGCATGAACGCCAGTCTCATGAATTCTCCGGTAACAGGCAATGGTCGCCGGGAAAGCTACGAACACATGCCAATCCCCCGGATGACCAACACATTCATGCTGGCGGGAGATCTTTCCTTCGATGAAATCCTGGCGCGAGTAAAGCGGGGAATTTTTGCGAAATCCTTCGCCGACGGCCAGGTGGACGTGGCCTCCGGCAAGTTCGTTTTTTCCGCTTCCGAGGCATACCTCATCGAAAACGGCAAAATCACCGATCCGGTGAAGGGTGCCATGCTCGTCGGCGACGGCCCCTCCATACTCAAGAAGATTTCCGCAATAGGAAGCGACTTCGCTCTGGACCCAGGAGTTGGAACCTGCGGAAAGAGCGGACAAATGGCGCCGGTTGGAGTGGGCGAACCCAGCATTCTGATAGATAAAATCACCGTCGGCGGAGTTAATTTGTAGAGGAATCGGAAATGTTACTGTGTGATCGCCTCATAAGGGAGCTCTCCCAAGAAAAAGACATGATAAACCCCTTCGCGGACAAGCTGTCGGAACGGTCTTCGATTTCCTACGGCCTCTCCTCCTACGGCTACGACGCCCGAGTCGCCGATGAGTTTAAAATCTTCACCAACGTGAACAATGCCCTGGTGGATCCCAAAAATTTCTCAGAGGAGAGTTTTTTGGACCGCAAAACCAACTGCTGCATCATTCCGCCCAACAGTTTCGCCCTGGCCCGCACCGTGGAATATTTCAAAATCCCCAAGGACGTCTTCGTGCTCTGCGTCGGGAAGTCCACCTACGCCCGTTGCGGCATAATCGTAAACGTCACTCCGCTGGAGCCGGAATGGG
>JAITAU010000039.1 GCA_031283965.1 Holosporaceae bacterium
GCGCCTGCTCGAACTCCTGAAAGGGAACGCAAGAAGTTCCCCAGACCTTCTCACGCAGGCATTGATAAAGTCCATAAGGGAGTTTGCCAACGGAGCGCCACAGTCCGATGACATCACCACCTTGTGTTTAAAATATAGATTAAGGATTGTCACATCAGATGTTAATTGAAATAAAAAACGACATTCAGGAAGTGGCCAGGGTCTGCGACCAAGTGGAGCTATTCTGCGCCGAAAATGCTGTCTCTACCAGCAAACAGCACGATATAGCTTTGATATTGGACGAATTGATAACCAATGTCATCTGTTACGCCTATCCGAACGACATCGAGCATATTTTTACGCTGAACATTTGGGTGAAAGGCCCAATGATTCACATAAAATTGGCGGATGACGGTCGAGAATTTAATCCACTTAACAAGGAGGACCCTGATACGGCGTCGCCGCTGGAGGAAAGAAAGATTGGAGGACTCGGGATATTCCTAGTCAAGCGGCTGTCTAAATCGATCAAATATTCCCGAGTAGATGGTAAGAATCAGCTGGAGCTTGAAGTATCAATGGAGGATGGAGAGGACAATGGAAGTAAAGATAACAACTGAAGGAAAAATAACTGTCATAACGCCTAACGGGAGGGTGGATACGTCCACCGCCAAAGCATTTGAGGATGCGCTCATGGGGGCGGCGCAAAATTCTTCTCAAATAGCAGTGCGCTTTCATGAGATAGACTACATCTCCAGCGCCGGTCTCCGGGTGGTGCTGATGCTGGGGAAAAAAGTGGCTGCCGCCAACGGCGCGCTGGTGCTAACCGATATGCCTGAGAAAATATTCTCCGTATTTAAGATTAGCGGCTTCGACAAAATATTGAAAATATGCTCGTCATTGGAAGAATCTCAACAATTTTTTAAATGATTATGTCGCCTAATGGAGGAGCCTTCGGAATTCGTGTGTCCGAAGAGCTGAACAGGAACTTCGGAGATGTCGATTGACAGCGGCATTCCCTGTTTTTACGGAGGAGCGGTATGCATGTTATAGATAGCACTCTCAATCTACTTTCTTTGTCCTTGGCATTCACCCTCATAGGACTGAACGTATGCATATCCAGTAAGATACTTAACGTTACGGATCTAACCTGCGACACCAGCGTCACCCTCGGCGGCTGTTCCTATGGAGCTCTGGTGCTGTCCGGTATGAATCCGTTTGTGGCATTTTTCATTTCCATGTGCCTCGGTGCGGGAGCCGGACTCATAACCGCATGTCTGGCTTCTGGTGTGAGGATGGAGCCGGTGTTGGCCAGCATTGTCACACTGACAGCCCTCCAGACTCTGATTGTGAAACTATACGAGTGGGGCAACGGCTATCTCAAAATTACCCCGTCTGCGCTGTCGCTGCAGACGTCGCTGGATAATTGCATCACCACGGTGATGATTGTCACCTGTTTGTGTGTCCTCTTCTACAAAATGCTGAATTCTGAATATGGATTGGCCATGAGAGTCTACGGAGGAGGACGAATCATATCCGAATCCATGGGCATCAATAACAATCGGATGTTCTGCGTCGGACTCATGGTTGGCAACGGGCTGGCCGCCATCGCTGGAGCCCTGATAACTCAAACGTCATGCAGCTTTTCGACGAGTATGGGAAGCGGCTCCATCGTTTTCGGTCTCGCCGCCGTGATCATCGGCGAAAAAATGCTGAATCCTAAAACCATCAGGGGAGAGATTTGTGGATATTTCCTGGGAGCGCTCATGTACAAGTTGCTGCTGGAGTTGGCCACCCTGTGCGGTGCAAGTTTCGGCTCGGAGTACAACAATGTGACCATCGCCGTGGTGCTGACGTTCCTGATGGCCCTCATGCGTGAAAAAAAGAGAGATACGCTGGAAAACGTCTAACGGAGATTTGCCATGATTCATGCAGAAGAAGTTTTTGTGGTGTTCTATAAAGGAACTCCTCTGGAAAGAATTGCGCTGCACGGAGTCAGTTTCTCTGTCCAACAGGGAGAAATCATCTCCGTGGTGGGAAATAACGGCTGCGGCAGAAGCGCACTGCTGAGCTTTCTGGCCGGCCATATATCCTCCAGCTTCGGTAAACTGTGGCTGGATAAGATGGACATAACCTCCCAGACCCTCTTCGACAGATCGATGATATTTTCCTCTGTTTTTTATGATCTTAACCTGGGCAGCGCCGGAAATCTCACGGTGGCCGAGAACCTCGCCCTGGCCGGCATGCACCATCAGCCCCACAGTATCATAAAGCCGGCACTGACTAAGGAGGCGAATGATATGTTTTTTGAGCAGCTGAAAAATCTTGATTTCATGAACATGGAGCTGCTGCTGACTGAAAAAGTCAATCTCATCTCGAAGGCGCATCGTCATGTGCTGGCCATGCTGATGGCGGTCATAAAAGGAGCGAAAGTGCTGTTGATAGACGAGCACTCAACAGGATTGGATCAGAAAACGGCGGCAATGTTGCTGGAAGCCACCGAAAAAATCATCAAATCTAGCGGCATGACCACAATTATGGCCGTAAATGATCCAAAATTCTCTCTGGATGTGGCCGACAGGACCTTTGTGCTGAGCCACGGGCAGATCGTCTCTCGCTTGGATAAAGAAGCCAAAAAGAAGATGAAACCAGAGGATCTGGTGGCTCTTTTCAACCTTGCTCCTCCGCCGGACGCCGCCGAAGCACGGCGTTAGACGTTGTTGGTGGCAACGACGTCCTCCGCAAATGGGTAGGCTATGGTGCTCCCGGGCTGTTTAGGGAAATTGATTCCCTTAAGGTGATCAAACAGCGCTTTCTCCTGTTCGGATTTTCTCACGCTCTTGAAAGTGCACAGAAAACCCACTCCGGTGACCATTAGAATGATCGGAGATGCTATCAAAGTCGCCAAACTGACGGCGTTCACGCCTTTGTCGGCTACCAGCTGCACCAGCCCCGCCGACAGCGAGGTTAAAGTTGTCGTTACCCCGCAGACGGAAAATTTATAGATCACCTGAGAACACTTGTTGTTGTTAACAAATTCTTCGCCGGAATTGTAGTTGTTCAGTATGTTCTGAACATCCGCCGCCATAAGCAGTTTGCAGGAGTTCTTCACGAAATTGTTCACCATCGTTCGCCGCCGTTTCACTTCCTCCTGCCGCTTTGCTTCTTCATTCCGTTTCACCTCTTCATTTCTAGCATGATTCACAGGCGACGCCGTGAGTTCTAGATCATCCGATAACTCCAACGATTCCTCAAGTTCCGGAATCACTATGGATATTGTCTTGGAGTTGGATAAAATAAGCACTCTCTGGGACAAGCTTGTGCTTCGCCGAGGCGGCCTGGGTGACGATGGTAGACTGTGTTGTAATGTCGATGACAATTTTGTGAACGACGAAGCGCAGCTGCAGGAGGCGCTTCTTGTGCGTTTTCTCTCGCTTCCGGGAGCGAATATCTGGAAGATTGTGTCTCGCGACAGCTTCTGTACGAGAGAAGGAGAAGATTTTCTACGAACCTCCTCAGTGAACGGCGACTCCTGAAAGGGCGATTCATCCGACAGCGAGTCATCCGACAACGAGTCACCCAACAGCGAGTCATCAATCGGAGTGCTCGCCTGAGGAAAGAACAGCGGACATGAACTACACTTTGGATTTTGCTCCAGCGTTTCCAGGTATTTGGCACACTGTGAATTCCGTTCCACCACTTCCAAAGGTTGATTTTCATCTCTTCCAGTTTCATCGTCGGAAAAATTTTCCTGAAGATCCGCCGATTGTATTACGGCGCCGTCGTTAAGATGTTCCCCGTCAGGGATAAAGGATGCATGCCCGCAAAAACACCAGCATACTGTCAAACATATTATTTTTTTCATTTTATCTCTCTTACATTAATGGGCGTCACGTTCTGGACGTCTCTGGAAAAGATCACTCACAGTTACGGAGCGCCTGCCACTTTTTCATTGGAGATTCACCAATGCTCATCTCCAACGGCCATTATCAATGGAAGATATGACTTTTGGGGAAACAATTGTAAACCTTCCATCAATAAATATTAATTGTAATTAATAAATATTAATTTTTCGTTAATTTTTTGAAATGTCGACAAATAATCTTACCGGAAACGGCAATTATTCCAATAGACCTACGAATAGATGCAAAAATGTCACACTACGGCTATGTCGGGCGCGTCCACGGATTTCATGCCGACGACGTGATACCCGGAGTCGGCGTGGACTACCTCGCCGGTCACCCCGGCGGCCAAATCACTCAGCAGAAACACCGCCGCCCCGCCAACATCCGCCAGCGTGGTATTTCGCTTCAGGGGGGAATTGTACTGATTCCATTTCAAAATATACCGAAAATCTCCGATGCCGGACGCCGCTAGAGTCTTCACCGGTCCTGCGGACAGACCATTCACCCGGATGTTCCGCTCGCCGAAGTCAACGGCCAGATACTTTATGCTGGCTTCCAGCGCCGCCTTGGCCACCCCCATCACGTTGTAGTGGGGCATGACACGCTCGGCGCCAATGTAGGTGAGGGTCAGGAGCGACGCCCCATCTGCCAGATAATCGCTGGCCTTTTGGCATACGGAAGTAAAAGAATAGCAAGAGATGTCCATGGTGTTGAGGAAATTCGCCCGACTTGTGTTCAGATACTTCCCCACCAGTTCGTTTTTATCAGAAAAGGCGATGGCGTGGACAATAAAATCTATCTTTCCGAATTCCTCGCCGATTTTTTGAAACAATAACTCCACATTTTCTTCGTTGGAGATGTCGCACTCCAGCATTAGTACGTTCCCCAGTGATTCTGCCAGAGGTTTCACCCTCTTGTAGAGCACTTCCGACTGGTAGCTGAAGGCCATCTGCGCCCCGTGCTCCCCCAGAGCCTTTGCGATACCCCAGGCCAGAGACCGCTCGTTGGCCACCCCCATCACAAGACCTTTCTTCCCGGTCATTAGTCCCATAATCACCTCATGAATTATTAGCGGTCGAAGGCGCCGTTCATGGTATTCTTCAAAACCGACGAGGCCCGAAAAGACAGAGATTTTCTCGGCGCGATGACGGCCTTCTCCAGAGTTTTTGGATTACGCCCCATCCTTTGGCCCTTCTCCCGCACCGTAAAGGTGCCGAATCCGGCGAGTTTCACCACTTCCCCCGCCATAAGAGCGGAAACGATCTCATCCAACACGTCCTCCACAATCTCCAGCGCACTGCTTTTCGTCACCCGGAACTCCACCGTGATGGCGGCGGCCAAGTCTGAACGGGTTAGAGTCTTTATGTCATTGCTTTTCATCGATCACATCCATCATTGAAATCTAATCAGAGCCGAGCCCCATGTAAACCCAGCGCCCATGGATAATAGCACAACGTTTTTCGCAGAAAAAACAGTATTTTTTACCTCATTTAACGCCAACGGGATGGAAGCCGCCGAGGTGTTCGCGTGTTTATCCAGCGTCACCAAGACTTTTCTCTCGTCGACGCCGGATAACTCCACCAATTTTTTGATGATGCGAACATTGGCCTGGTGCGGCACCAGCAGATCCACATCCGCCACCGTCATCTGATTCTCCGCCAGGAGCTCCATCAGGGATTCGTGAAATTTCTCGACGGCGAACTTGAAGACTTCCCGGCCGGACATCTTCAAGAGACCGGCGTCCTTGGTGGTGGAAACGCCGCCGTCGGTGATCAACTGATGGGCGTAGTTTCCGTCGGAGTGGATTTTGCAGAATATTACCCCACGCTCGTCATCGTCGATGGCCCGAAGGACAACGGCGCCGGCTCCATCGCCGAAAAGCACGCAGGTGGATCGATCGCTCCAGTCCACTATGCGGGAAAATGTTTCGGCGCCGATGACCAGAGCGCAGCGGAACTTCCCGGATTTTATGAACGAATCCGCCACATCCAGCGCAAAAATGAATCCACTGCAGACGGCGTTAACGTCGAAGGCCGCTCCCCGCAGCCCCAAATTTCTCTGGACCAGCGTTGCCGTCGCCGGCAGCGTGTAGTCGCCGGTGGAGGTGGCCACCAGCACCAAGTCCACATCCTGCGGCGAAATTTTCGCATGAATCAGGGCGTTGCGTGCAGCACGAGTGGCCAGCAGAGACGTCGTTTCACCGTCGGCTATGTGGCGCTGAGCAATCCCCGTTCTCTGGAGTATCCATTCATCTGAAGTATCCAAATCCCCCGGCAAATCAGAGTTTCTCATGCATCTGAGGGGGAGTGAAGCTCCAACGCCGATGATGGTGGAATTCATAGGGCCTCGCCCTGCTCAGACAGGCGCTGGAGTTTGGATTTTTCCAGCTGTTCTTCTATTCGGCGGAAGATGTTGTTATTCAGGATGTTCATGGTGAAACGCAGGGCGTTGGCGAAGCCAATTCCGTCGCTGTTGCCGTGGCTTTTTACCACAACCCCCTTCAGCCCCAGCAGAATGGCTCCGTTGTATAGCCGCGGATCCACTTTCTTGCGGAATTTCCGGAGAGCAGGCGTCGCCAACAGCATGCCCACCCGCGACAACAACGAACTCGAAAGCGACTCCTTCAGCTCGGTGGTCATATATTTCGCGGTCCCCTCTATGGCTTTCAGGGCCACATTGCCGGTAAACCCATCCGTCACCACCACGTCGGCGTTGCCGTTGAAGATGTAGTCCCCCTCCACAAATCCCAGGTAATTGTCGAACAATCGCCGAAGGATTTCCGATGTTTTCTTCACCAGACGACTGCCTTTTACGTTCTCTGCTCCGATGTTTAGCAGCGCCAACCGAATGTCGCTTTTGTTGAAAACAGACCTGGCCAGCGCCTCACCCATGATGGCGAAATCCACAAGATTTTTTACTTCACACTCGGAGTTGGCGCCCAGATCCAGGCATATTACCGGGCCTTTTCTCCCGGGAATGACGGAGGCGATGGCCGGACGATCCACACCGTCGATGGTGTTTAAAATAATTTTGGCCAAGGCCATATACAATCCGGTATTCCCGGAGGACACGACGGCAGCCGCCTCCCCCGTCTGCACTAGACCTATGGCCATTCCCATGCCGGAGTTTTTTCCGCGCCGCAGCGCCGAGAGCACGCTGTCGTCCGGAGCCACCGCCACGTCAGCATGGCGTATTTCGTATGACAGTGACGACGGCAGAAGATGGGCGTGCTTTTTCAGAATATCCTCGTCACCGAAGATGACGAAGCGAAAATCCGCCGGAGCCACGGCAGCCAGCCCACGAAAAACTGACTCCGGAGCGCTATCTCCCCCCATGCCGTCAACGGCAATGGTCTTGCCGCCTTCGACGTTAGGCATTGAGGCGTTTATCTTTTAAAATCTGGCGACCGTTGTAGGAGCCGCAGACGTCGCACAGATGATGTGGCAGACGCGCTTCTCCGCAGTTGGGGCAGGTTACGACGTTGACGGGGCTCAGAGCCAAATGCGACCGGCGCATGTCCCGACGAGATTTGGAAATCTTTTTCTTTGGAACGGCCATGGCACCCCACTAAATCAGTATCTGTTCTATCTACACAAAAATTCCGTATTTTTCAAGCCATTTATTGTGAAAAATTGGCGAATGGATCGGTTATTCACGATGATCCCATCGCCGTCCGGACTAAAATGACTTGTTCCATGAACCGTTGACTGCTATGGTGCGCCTGCGAAGAATCGGAGACGTTATGCAAAAATTTATCGGCGCGGTAAGTATGGTGTGCGGCACCGCCATAGGAGCAGGATTGGTGGCTCTGCCGCTGTCTCTTGTAAACGCAGGCATAGTCGCCAGCGGCGTCGTGATGCTGGCGGCCCTTTGGGTGGCCTACGAAACCTCCTGCGCCATGATAGACATAAATCACCGTCTGTCGGCGGGAAAAAGCATCGTGGAATGCAGTCGAATCATCTCAGGAAACAACGCTCGCCTTGTGTCAATGGTAAGTTTCTACCTGCTGTCCTTCGCCCTTCTGGCCGCCTATACCTCCTGCACCTCGGAGATTATCGCCGTGTCGATGGGCCAGAAGGATTCGCCTCTGGTGGTGATCGTCTGCGGTCTGATGTTCTATCTGCTTTTTTCATTGAAGATAAAACGACTGAATCTGGTAAATTCAATCCTTTTTGCTCTGCTGGCGCTGCTGGTCATCGGCATACTGCTGGGAATATGCCTGAAATCCCCCATTCGCGGACTCCCCGGCTGCGACGCATCCGGCCGCCACATACTTCTCGCTCTGCCGATTTTGTTCACCTCCTTCGGAGTGCAAAACATCTGCCCATATGTGTACGATTTCCTCGACGGCGACGTCCACAGAGTTAAAAAATCATTTTTGGTGGGCATATCCATCGTGGCAGCCGTCTACATCAGCTGGATAACCGTGATACTTTGCTCCATAGGCTCCCTGAATCCAGAATTCTACAGCAAAATGCTCGGCGGCAGCGCCAATTCCGGCGATTTGATTGACGTGATATGTAGGATATCCAGCTCCGGCGTTACACATATCCTTATAAAGGGACTGTCGCTGCTGGCCATGGCCACCTCCGCCATAGGCGTGGCCGCTGGATTGGCCGTTTCCCTAAGGGAAATCCTCCGCCGCGGCGCTATGGTGATAATAGCCGCAGTTCCCACACTGGCGACACTGCTGATTCCCAATGCATTCATGAATATCTTGGCCTTCGGCGGCGCCATTGCCACAGTTTTCGTGGTGTTCGTGCCGCTGTACCTCCACCATCTTCAGCATCGAGACGAGGGAATCAACTGGAAGCACCTCCTGTGCGCCGCCTACGCCGCCGCCGTTGTTGCCGGAGAGCTGTTGGGCGGCGCCTGAAAGAAATCACATCAGCTTGGCCAACGCCGCCAGCAGCAAAATCGCCACGATGTTGGTGATCTTGATCATCGGATTGATTGCCGGCCCGGCGGTGTCTTTATAGGGATCGCCCACAGTGTCTCCGGTGATCGCGGCCTTATGAGCGGCAGAGCCCTTTCCCCCAAGATTGCCATTCTCGATGTACTTTTTCGCGTTATCCCAGGCCCCTCCGCCGGAGGTCATGGAAATGGCCAAGAAGATGCCGGTCAATATGGTCCCCATGAGCATGGCTCCTACGCTTTTCAGTCCCGCTTCACCGCCGCCCAGCATGCCAATGATGACATACAGCGCCGGCGGAGCCAGCACCGGCAGCAGCGACGGAACAATCATCTCCCGAATGGCAGATTTGGTGAGGATGTCGACGGCGGTTTTGTAGTCCGGCTTCGCTTTTCCTGTCATGATGCCCTTGATGGTGCTGAATTGCCGTCTCACCTCCACCACAATAGCTCCGCCTGCTCGACCGACGGCCTTCATGCCGAAGGCCCCGAACAGATACGGCAGGAGTCCGCCCACAAACAGCCCTACGACAACGTATGGGTCGCCCAGGTCAAACACCGGCGATAGCCCAGGAAAATAATGGGCGATGTCCTTGGTGTAGGCGGAAAATAACACCAGCGAGGCCAGCCCGGCTGACCCGATGGCGTACCCTTTGGTAACTGCCTTGGTGGTGTTGCCCACGGCGTCCAATTTATCGGTAACTTCACGGATTTTCTCCGGCAATCCTGACATTTCTGCGATGCCCCCTGCGTTGTCGGTGATGGGCCCGTAGGCGTCGATGGTGATAATTATGCCCGCCAACGCCAGCATCGACGTGGCGGAAACGGCGATTCCATACAGCCCCGCCTGCAGATATGAGATGACAATTCCGATGCAGATAATGACAACTGGAACGGCGGTGGATTCCATGGAAACCGCCAGCCCCTGGATGATGTTGGTGCCATGCCCAGTTTCCGAGGCGCGGGCAATGCTCACCACCGGTTCATAGGAATATGATGTGTAATACTCAGTGACAAACACCAACAGCAGAGTAACCATGAGACCAACGCAAGCGCAGATCATGAGGTCATAGAGGGAAAAAATCCCCATCCCCTCCGTCCAAAACACAGCGCCGTCGCCAAACATCTTGTAGGTTACCATACACATCAGGAAGGCAGAAAATATAACGGCGGCGAATAATCCACGATACATGGCCTGCATCACGTTCTGATCTTTCCCCAACTTCACGAAAAAAGTGCCCAGAATGGACCCGATAATGCAGATGCCGGAGATGACCAGCGGGTAAATCATCAGCTGATCACGCGGCACTCCGTTGAAGGAAATACCGGCCAGAACCATGGTGGCGGAAATGGTGACGATGTAAGTTTCGAAAAGATCAGCCGCCATGCCGGCGCAGTCGCCGACGTTATCACCGACGTTATCGGCGATGACTGCTGGATTACGGGGATCGTCCTCCGGTATTCCGGCTTCAATTTTTCCCACCAGATCAGCTCCGACGTCGGCTCCCTTGGTGAAAATTCCGCCGCCCAGTCGTGCGAATATTGAAATGAGGGAAGCGCCGAGACCCATGGAGATCAGCGACTCGGAAATCATACGTTCGCTTCCGGCATAACATCTCAGACAGAAGTAATATATGGATATGCCCAGCAACCCAAGTCCCACCACCATGAACCCGGTGATGGCCCCGGATCGATAGGCCACCGAAAGAGCATCATCCAAACATGATTTTGCCGCCTCCGCGGTACGCACATTGGCCCGGACGGAAATGTTCATGCCAACATAGCCGGCGAGAGCGGACAGGGTTGCTCCCAGTAAGAATCCAACTGCCTGAATCGCCCCAATAAAAACGCCCACCAAAACTAGTATCACCACCCCAACCGCGGCTATGGCTTTATATTGTCGATTCAGATATGCGGAAGCACCTTCCTGAATGGCCGCCGCTATTTCCTGCATCTTCGCATTACCGCAACCAAGACTAAGCACAGAATTGGCATTCATCGCTCCGTATATCAGAGCAAAAACGCCGGACACCATCACAATAGATTCCCAGTACATGAAACCACCTCCTCCACGAAAACCGCAGAAGCCTAGCACGGCTGCGAAAAAATATCAAAATCCACTCCCACGGCGAATCCCGTAAATTCAAAATCTCCTCGTTTCCTCGTGATTTACCGCAGCGCCGCTTGAAAATGTCGCCTAAAACTAGCGGATGATGCCCAGTCGATACAGCTTTTTTAGCAGGTGGGAGACAATCTCCTCATAATCGAACAACATCAGCTGGCTTATGTTCTGGTCAACGGAAAATTGTAGGATATTGCCGCCATTTTTCATGTCTTCCCGAGCGAATTCCAGAGCCCGATCCAACACCGCCTCCGGCCGAAGTCCGTGTTCGAGCATCATGGAAATGATGAGGGCGTTCCTCTTGGAGATGGCGACGGCGTCTCCGGTCACCGGCGACGCCAGGTACACATGGCGCGAATATTGGTCGCGCCAATTCGTTATCTGGCGGCGATTGTACTCGCAGGTGAAGGTGATTTTCTCGCCAACTTCGCCGACGGGCGTTTTCGTCAGGAAGATGGCGAACTGGTGGGACAGCATGCAGTTGATCATATTTTCCAGAGTTTGCGCCAGGGCGTCGGCCGACCGACCGAGCTTTCGGTTCAGCTCCTGAATGGTCATCTGATCTCCGGAAAGAATTTCGAATATCCGCAGGTAGGGCTCCGGCGCCAGATTGATGGAATACCACTGAAAATCCACATTTAGTCGCAACTCCTCCGGAGATTGCGACGCCCCAAATAAAAACGTCTCTAACCATTTCTTCATTTCCTCCGGCAAAGGCGTTTTTCCTGAGCGTTTGGCGTATACGTCCTTGCGAAACCTGTCGTTCTGGATGATGCTTTTGTGGGTTTCCATGGAAATCCTGTCGTCGGCGGTGGCCAGCAGCTGTCGGAAAGGCTCAGGCAGAGTCATGTCGTAGTTGTTGATGTAGTTATTGTCCCCCACGAAGGTCAACCCCGCCTTCCGCAGCTCCGCAGCCACGTCACAAAAATACTCAGGCCGCAGATTGCAGTTGAAAAGCTCATGAACTATGTAACGAATGTCCGACTGCTCCAGCATCTGCAGAAATTTTTCGGCGTCAGGATTGCGCTCGAAAAACGGACTTCGATTGCAATTCAGGTACTGCAGATAGGCCATGGCGGATCGCGCCTTCTCCTCCACCGAACAGTGCATGTTTCTGGTGTAGAGCGACATGATTTTATGGAATGGCAACAACTGGGCCCAGCCGGGCATGGAATCGTAGCTTATGTAAAAAAGTCCGTTGGTTTTCAAAAACTTGCGCACGAATTTACAGACGTCCCGCCGCACGGCGTCGCTCACCCAGGACCAAACGCCGTGCAGAACAATGAAATCGAAGCGGGGAAGACTTTGGACCAGCGCTTTTTCAAATGGCATATCCAGAAACGTTATGTTGGAGAGACCGAACGACTCGTTTCGGGCAATTTTGATGTGTTCCTGATTTATGTCCACGCCAAAACAGTTGGAATTTGGGTAGGCTGCGGCGACGGTGTTGACGGTTTTGCCGCAACCGCATCCAAGCTCGCAGTAGGCGAATGGACGCCCAATGTCCGGATGAGGGAAATTGTTGATGGCCGCTACAAAAACCAGATGTTTCGGAGTCAAATCACCGTAGTAATTGGAAATATAGGTGATTTCCGTGATGTAGTCCTGAAGAGATTGCTGCACTCGCCCTTTTCTCCACGCCGATGAACAAAAGCATATGGGTATTTCACATCAAATCCAATCTTTTTGAAATCCTACGATAAAAAAGAATACGGATGAAGGTAATACCAGCCTCCACTTGACAATCCCCCCTCCCCTACCCCGCCTTGCAAAAGACCATAAAAGAATGTATACACTGGGCGAGAGCTAGGGGCGCATAGCTCAGCGGTAGAGCACTACGTTGACATCGTAGTGGCCGTAGGTTCGATCCCTGCTGCGCCCACCGCCTGTTGTCGACGGGCGTCGTCGAGGAAGGATGAAATTGGCTTCGGACATAAAGATAGACCAGGAAGCTATAAGGTTGCTGGCGAACCTTTTGAAGGAAACCAATCTAGGCGAGATAGAATATCAGATTGATTCGTTAAGGATTCGAGTTTCGAGCGTGGGACAGTCGCCGGCTCCCGCTCCTCATGGAGAAATCAGCGGAGATAAAACCTCTGATCCCGAGGCGATTTCCCTGGACAATATGGCGAGTCATGTGGGAGTCATTGAAGCCCAGATGGTGGGCACCGTCTACCTCTCCCCAGGCCCCGGCGCCGAGCCCTTTATTTCCGTCGGAGACACGGTCTCCGAGGGGCAAACTCTCTTCATAATCGAAGCCATGAAGGTGATGAACATGATCAAAGCCCCGCGCTCCGGCGTGGTGAAACACATCTTTGTGAAAGAGGCCCAGCCGGTCGAGTACGGAGATCCGATTGTGGTGATCGTTTGATGGATACGCTCTTCCGATGATAAAAAAGATTCTGATAGCCAACAGAGGCGAAATAGCCGTAAGGATTTTGAGGGCTTGTAAGGATCTGGGAATACAAACGGTGGCGGTCCACTCCACCGCCGACGCCGACGCCATGCATGTGCGATTGGCGGACGAGAGCGTCTGCGTGGGACCGCCGTCGCCCCGAGAAAGCTATCTGAACATCCCATCCATAATTTCCGCCGCCTGTATCAGCGGCGCCGACGCCATCCATCCGGGATTGGGGTTCCTGAGCGAGAATTCCACCTTCGCCTACATGGTGGAGGAGCACGGACTGACTTTCATCGGTCCGAAGGCGGATCACATCGCCATGATGGGGGACAAAATCATGGCCAAAAAAACCGCCGCCCGACTGGGATTGCCCACCGTTCCCGGATCCGACGGCGCAGTGACAAACCTGGAAAAAGCTGTAAAATTGGCGGAGAAAATAGGCTATCCTGTCCTCATAAAAGCGGCCGGCGGCGGCGGTGGACGCGGCATGCGGGTGGCGAAAACGAAGGAAGAGTTTTCAGCCGCCTACGAAGAAGCTAAACGGGAAGCAGCCATAGCCTTCGGCAACGATTGCCTATATCTGGAGAAATATCTGGCCAACCCGAGACACATAGAGTTTCAAATCATCGCGGACGCCTTCGGCAATGTCATTCATCTGGGAGAACGGGACTGCTCCATCCAAAGGAGAAATCAAAAAATCTGGGAGGAGGCCCTGAGCATGGTGCTTTCTCCGGAAGAACGAAAGGATTTCGGCCAAAAAATCACCAAAGCCATCGAAGAACTTAAGTATAAAGGCGTGGGAACGCTGGAATTTCTGTATGAAAATGAGAAACTGTACTTCATCGAGATGAACACCCGCATCCAGGTGGAACACGCCATCACCGAAGTGATAACCGGCGTCGACGTGGTGCGGGAGCAGATCCTGGTGGCCGCCGGAAACGAACTGTCCCTGTCCCAAAGCGACGTGCAATTCCGCGGCCACGCCATCGAATGCCGCATTAACGCGGAAAACCCAGAAACATTCGTTCCGTCCGCCGGAGTCGTCCAGAATTACCACTGTCCAGGCGGTCCTGGCGTAAGGGTGGACAGCGCCCTCTACGACGGTTGCAAGATTCCCCCCTATTACGACAGTCTGATTGCGAAACTCATAGTGCAGGCCAACAATCGGGAACAGTGCCTGGCGCGTCTGCGGAGGGCGCTGCGGGAATACGTCATCGACGGCATAGATACGTTGATTCCTCTGCATCTAAAGTTAACGGAGGACGCGGATGTGGCGAGCGGCAACTTTGACATCCACTTTCTGGAACGAAAATTTGGCGAGGCTCGGTGATTTCCGACAACAGCGGACCCATCATGGGAATTGACGCGGAGAAAATAGGTTATCTTTCTGTGGTGACGGGCGTTTTTCTCTACGCTTTCTCCGACGCCCTGATGAAATATTTCATACCCATCTACGGAGTGCACCAGGTGGTCCTCCTGCGGACGATTTTTCGCATCATTCCGGTGGTGATTTGCGCATTTTTCTGCCGGATAAATCCTCTGAAAACCAGTAGATTGACCGAGAACGCAGTCCGGGCCCTCCTGGCGACGACCTCCACCTACTGTTTCATGGCCGCCTACAAATTTTCCCCCATGACTGAGGTCATAGTGGTGGCCTACACCACAGCCATTTTCGTCATTCCACTTAGCATCTTGATTCTGAAGGAAAAATTCAGCATTCCCAATACGTCGGCCGTCCTGCTTGGATTCTCCGGCATGGCGCTGGCCTTTCGCCCAGGGATTGGGATATACCAATGGGGAGTCATATTCGCGGCGATCTCCGCCCTCATGTCAGCCATGAACGCGGTGATCGTCAAGCGCCTGTCCTCCACCGAGAGTGGAATCACCATCATCTTTTACCACCTCGTCTGCCTCCTGATCTTTTCGTTGGCGATTGGATTCGATTCTTTCACCTGGATCTCCGGCGGGCATTT
>JAITAU010000056.1 GCA_031283965.1 Holosporaceae bacterium
GAGCTTCGCTTTTCATGTAACCAGTCACAATGATGATGCCGTGCTTGATGGCCAACTCCACCCGAGAACTGAGGTCCGAATCGCTGACGAAGAGGGCGTTGTTTATCTTAGTCTGGAGCGCCGTATCCGAAATGCTGCCGGAGACTCCCTCCTGATTGCGCACCGTGGTGGTGCCAACGAGGGCCGTTCCCCCCACAATCCAACTCACCGGATCACAGGCAACGCACAGCAGAAGCAACGGCAACGAATGCATAGTTTTCATTTTACGCCCCAAAATACAAAATAATGCCGATTGTAGCATTTTTGGCCACAGTCATAAATTATAATTTTAAAATTAGCCGAATTGTGGTATAATATACTATTGGTGTGGAGATCCCGTGGCCCGTATAACCGTAGAAGATTGCGAGAAGATGGTGGACGACAGATTCGAGCTGGTGATTTTGGCGGCGCAGCGTACCCGACAGATCCTCGCCGGCGAGGCCGCCACCATCGATGAGAAAGATGGCAAGAAAACCGTCCTCTCGTTGCGGGAAATCGCCGCCGGGACAGTGGCGCCAGACGCTCTGCGAGAAAGTTCCATCAAAAGCTTCCGATCCTTCTCTCTGGAGGAGGAATTGGACGATACGCCGGAATCTGTGGCAGAGGAAGACACCTACAATCCATACCTGGGAATCGAAATTAAGTCTCTGGAGTCGGATAAGATCTCCATCGTCACAGACGCCGAGCTGGAAGGCGAGACCGATACGTTGTCTGATCACTGAATCTGGGCGCCGAGGGCGCGGATTTGTGTCACAGACGCCGAGCTCGACGTTATCCACGAGCGGAAAAAGCCGTCAACAGAGTGCCTTCGTCCAGGTAATCCAGCTCTCCGCCGATGGGAATGCCATGGGCCAGGAATGTTGTTTTGACGTCCTCGCCCCGAAAGAAGTTCCTTATGTAGTGGCCGGTGGTCTGGCCTTCGACGGTGGCGCTCAGGGCAATGACGATTTCCTTCACTTGATTCTGCCGACAGCGTTCCGATAGCTTCTCCAGCATCAAAACTTCCGGCCCGCGCCCCTCGATGGAGGAGAGCAGCCCCTTCAGCAGATGGTATTGCCCCCTGAAGCAGGAAGTTCTTTCGATGGCCCACAAATCGGAGACGCTTTCCACCACGCAGATGACCTCTCGGCTGCGTTTGGCGTCGGCGCAGATGGAGCATACGTCCTCGAAAACATCCACGTTGGAGCAAACGGGGCAAACCTTTACACTTTCGTAGATGTTTTTCATGCCCATCAGCATGGGTTCAAAGATCTGCTCGCGATTTTTGAGAAGATGTATGACGATTCGCCGGGCGGAACGGGGGCCCAGTCCAGGCAGTCGAGAAATTTTCTGGATCAGGACTTCTATGTCGGAGTGCATGGGAGTCTTCCGGAGAAAAATCTTTCAAATACATTCATCAGTACGGCATTTTTGTCCAGCATCAGCGATTCGCAGCGGTTCATCAGGGAGATTATCTCCAGAATTCGGGCCGCTTCGTCGTCTACGCTGACATTATCTCTCGGCCGCAAGGCCTTCACCTCCAATTCGCAGTCCTCCGTCGTCGTTTCTGTCATCATGTTTACGTACGTCCTAAGAATTCTCAGCACGCTGTTTCTGACGATTTTGAAATCATCACAGAGGCCGTTGGCAACGGCGTATTTTAGCGTATTTATATAATTTTCTCCATTGGAAGAGAATCCCCGGAGCAGATGTTCGTAAATTTCGACGCCATTGTGTCGACTGAGGTGCAGGGCGTATCCAACGGATCCATCGGACAATCGAGACAGCTTTTCGGCGTCCTCGATTTCCATGTTCTCCAGAATTTTCCGCACCTGGGCCGGCGGAATCGGTCGGAATGCGACCTTCGCCGCCCTCGACAGGAGAGTTTTGGGAATCGTTCCCAGGGTCTCGCTTATCATGATGAAGACCGTACGCTGCGGCGGATCCTCTAAAATTTTCAGCAGAGAATTGTGGATATTCCTGTTCAGCTTCGATGCATTTTCCAGGATCAACACCCGCCATTTGGACATGGCTGGCGTCTTTCTGATCTTCAGCAGCAGAGGCCGAATCCGGTCCAGGGGAATGGATTCCTCCGTCTGCTCCAGCACGAAAAAATCTGGATGCAGTCGGTTTATCACGAGTTTTGCCGTCTCGCTCTCCGGATCAATCTCCAGAGAATCTCCCTGGGGAATAGTTCCCGACAGCAGACTGATGGCGAAGCGGTGGGCCAGGGTGGATTTTCCCACCCCAAACGGCCCGTGAAAAATCCAGGTGGGGAAGATTCTGTCGGAGGAGATGGCGTGGGCCAACAGGGCCTCCGCCTTTTCATGCCCCAAAATGCGGACGTTCTTTTCAGGAATCATATTTTCTGTGGTGCATCAGACGGCTAGATGATAGTATCAGTCACAGCCTACGGCAAGTTATTAATTTTAATGGCGGCGGAATTCATGAGAAGAACAGCGTTTGTTACCGGAGGGATCAGGGGAATCGGCGCCGGCGTTGCCGTCGCTCTGAAGGCGGCGGGATATGCCGTGGCGGTGAACTATCGCAGCAATGTGGAGACGGCGGAAAGATTTACACGGGAGACCGGCATTCCGGCTTTCCAATGGGACGCGGCCGATCACAGGGCCTGCGGCGTCGGTCTGGAAAAAGTCTGCGGCGAACTGGGCTCCCCCATAGACGTGCTGGTGAATAACGCCGGCGTTACTCGAGATTCCATGCTCCACAAAATGACTCCGGAAGACTGGGAGGCGGTGCTGGCGACCGATCTGAATTCCGTATTCAACATGTGTCGATGGGTGATTCCATCCATGCGGGAGCGGGGCTATGGTCGCGTCATAAATGTCAGCTCCGTGAACGGCCAGAAGGGGCAAGCGGGCCAGAGCAACTACGCCGCCGCCAAGGCCGGCGTCATCGGATTCACCAAATCGCTGGCGCTGGAATCCGCCCCCAAAGGGATCACCGTCAACGCCATCGCTCCCGGTTATGTTGACACCGACATGACTAGCGTCATAAAGAGTGATATAAAGGAAAAAATTGTGGCCGGGATTCCGGTGGGGCGATTTGGGACCGTCGAAGAAATAGCCGCCGCCGTCGTTTTTCTGGCCGGCGACGGGGCGTCTTTCATTACGGGGAGCGTCTTGAACGTGAACGGCGGGCAGTATTTGTAGGAAGTGATCATGGAAAAGGGACGCACATTTGAAACCATCGTCGGAGTTCTGGTCCTGGCGACGGCAATTTTGTTCTTCAACTATGTCTACAGCAAATCCGGCTGGAATATTAAGGGCGGCTACACGTTGATGGCGAAGTTCGACAAGGCCGACGGGCTGTCCGAAGGCGGAGACGTACGCATCAACGGCGTAAAAGTGGGGAAAATAATTAGTCTGGAGATAGATCAGAGTTCGTTTTTGGCCGTCGCAAAGCTCTATGTGTCCGGCAACATCAAATTACCCAGGGACAGCGGCGCCAGCATCAACAGCGAGGGACTATTGGGGGGAAAGTACCTCTCCATCACCCCCGGCGGCAGCGAGGAGACTCTTGGTAACGGAGAGGAAATAGAAAACACCTCCGGTCCGGTGGATCTAGAGTCGCTGCTGGGCAAATTCATCTTCTCCTCCGCCTCCGACAAGGAAGCGAAGAAATAGGCGCGCATGGTAAAGCGATAATCTGGGAAATTATGTGTCTGTCATAGGCTGCGGATTTTCATTTGCCGCCATTGAAGGTATAAAAATACGGCGGATTCATGTTTTTTTTCTAAAGTACGCCATATTATTGCAGAATAATTTTCAAAAAATCTATTGCTTAAATTATACTTCCTGATATGATTCGTCCTCGACGAAACGGTTTCGTCAGTTGACTGTGATAAGAGGGAGAGTTAACGATGAGTAAGAAAGTTCATTTGGCTGCGCTTTGTTTGGGGCTGGGCTGTTGGGACGTGAACGGCGCCGATAGCGCCTCCATCATGTGGCTGGAGAATGTAAAAAGAGATGAATATAATGGGGGTGGTACCGCCTATGTCAACTACAAAGAAAATGTTGGTAAAGCTTTGCGTTACTTAGAGGAGAAGGGAAAAAAGGATGGAGTCACCGTTGAAATGGTAGAATTGGTTACCAAAGCGTTCCTTGGCCTCGATTATCGTTGTGTAACTATTGGAAGTAAGGTCGCGCTGTTGTTTGAGCGTCCGGAGTGGAGAGAGCCGGCGCAGTCCGTGTTAGCTAAAAATTTGCTCATATTACTGGCTCTTAAGAAGAAAGATGAGAGTGGTATTTTCTTCCTCAATGGACATGATGCTCAGGAGGCGGCGAAAAACGCTTATCACGAGGAGTTTTGCGACGCATTGAAAATTGTTTGCGCATTCATTGCTGCAGGGGTGCTCTACGATGGCAGAAACCAGCTTTTGATGGATTTGTCCCCTGATATTCACGAAGCTTTGGAGTTGCTCGTTCATCTTCTTGAATATGGTCCTGACCGTACCCTTGTTAAAATTTTGGCTAAAGGATTCGACTTTTGAAGTCCTATAAAGGAGCGTAGACCTGTGAAGCCCGGGAGCAATGGCAACAGAGCTGCCCGGGCTCACAAGGTCATCATCAGGATCAGCAAAATTATGAAACCGATGGCGGCGTAGACGGCTCCGCTTCGGAGAAATCTAGATAAGCCGCCCCCTTCTGTTCTTTCAGCGCACCTTTCGATGGAACAATGACGGCCGATGGCCTCCATCACCTTCGTTGAGTCCGAAGACATTCCGACGGTTCCCATTTCCTGTCTGTACTGCCCAACGGCCTCGTCGCCATCGACGCCGAGAAACGTAGCATAGCAGCGAATGAATCCGATGGCATAAACCGGCTCTGGCAATCTGGAGTAGTCTTCACTTTCTATGGCTTCCAGGTAACCTTCTCTGATTTTCAGCGCAGCAGCAGCTTCGCCGACGGACAATCCCTTGTTTTCTCTGACGTCTTTGAATCTTCCAAAGGAATCCATGGTATTTTTACACACAACCAATCGGTACACTTTCACATTTCTGTATGTTAATATCAAGATGTTTTTGTGAAAACGGATGATCGCTGTTTTTTAGCAGAGGAAAGTCCGGACTCCGAGAAGGAAAGGTGCCAGATAACCTCTGGCGACGCAGTTTGCGTCAGGGAAAGTGCAACAGAAAACACACCGCCCTTCGGGGTAAGGTTGAAATGGCGAGGTAAGAGCTCACCGCGCGGCTGGCAACAGTCGCGGCAGTGCAAACCCCACCTGGAGCAAGATCAAATAGGAATAACGCCCGCCTTCTGGCCATGTTATTCGGGTAGATCGCTTGACGTTTGCGGCGACGCAAATGCTAGATGAATGATCATCGGGATAATTATCCCACAGAATCCGGCTTATAGTTTTCACAAAAACACCGCGTGCTCGTTCTTAATCAAAAATTAATTGCCCCGTGGTAGAATACTCATGATGTCAGTTGGAGTGTTTCAGATGAAAAATACCTTTTGCAGATTCTGGTCCGTCGCCCTTTTGTCCCTCATGGTGAGCGGCGACGTATTCGCTGGGCTTTTCAGCAGCAATAGCGACGACGTAAAAACTCTGGAGAAGGGCGCTTCCAGTTTCAAGGATCTATATAAGCTGATGTCGGACCTGAGCACCTCTCTGGATTCCTTCAACGAAAAAAATTACATGAAAATCAGCGATCCTGTCACGCTCATGGCGCTGCGGCTACTAACAAAAAATCTCGCGGAAGTTTGCAAATGGCTCAATCTCCTCCTTACCTATGCGAAGACAAACTTGAAGGATTTGGAGGATGCGGAAAAAACTCTGGAAAAGTCAAATGAAAAGGGCAGGGACAAAGCAGAGTTGAAGAAGAACACCGCCCTGAAAAATATTCAGGTGGCCTATCAAATTCTGACCATAAACGGATTGAATGTTGTGTTGGCGAACGCAAAAGCCAGCACCAGCCTCTTTCTGCAGACGATAAAGAAGATAAACATTACGGACGGCAAGATAGATAGTCTGAAAAAAGAGGCGAAAAATTTGGCGTCCAAGTGCGGCACCGCGTCCGGGCAGTTGAATACCATCTGCAGCGTCAGCGAAACTTTAGTAAAAACCGCAAACATGACCGTAGATATAGAAGAGCTAAAAAAAGACGTCAAACTCTCCATCGATGTGATGGAAAAAATTCACGAATACATCGACAGCGGCAAGATATCGGACAACGATAGCGACGATCTCATTCAGAGGAGCGCTCTTTGAAGCAATTAATTTCACCCGGACGCCACTGTACGACGTCTAAAACGGCGTCTTATACCAAACTTCATTATTAATTTCCTATCGCGTGTCAGTCGACCGCTGCGACTGAGGACGCTTCCAAAGGCGTTTGAATAATTTGGAACGAGGATTGGTCTTAGATGACGAATTGCTCCTCCAACACCTTCTTTTCCAGCGAATTATCATCGTCCAGCAGCAGGGTGAGGGTGACGGAGGAATCCTCGAAGACCCGCACCTTCAGCACCTGCCGAAACTCCACGTAGTCGGCGACGGCGCAGACGGGTCTCCTGACATGATCCATAATTTCGAATTCAAGGGACGTGTTTGACGGCAGGAGAGCTCCGCGCCAGCAGCGGGGGCGGAAGGGGCTGATGGGGGTGAGGGCCAGAAGATTCGTTCCGATGGGAACTATGGGGCCGTTGGCCGAATAGTTGTAGGCTGTGCTGCCGATGGGTGTGGCGGCGATGAGTCCATCGCAGATCAGTTCGTTAATCCTGAGAACGTCGTCGATTCTGACTCTGATTTTCGCCGACTGATGGGTCTCCCGCAGGAGATATACCTCATTGACGGCAATCGTGCTGACGGAGGCTCCCCCCTCCATCTCCACTATCGCCCTCAGCGGGTGGATTTTCAGCGGCACCGCCCGTTCTACTCTGTTCACCAGATCTTCCTTGGAATAGCTGTTGGTGAGGAATCCTATGCCGCCGCGGTTCATGCCGTAAACCGGGAGGCGCTTTTCGAATGTTTCATGCAATGCTCTGAGCACCAAACCATCGCCCGAAAGCACCACCACGCAGTCGGCGTCCGCAATATCGGCTTGGCCGTAGATTTTGGTTACGTGCCGGAAGGCGTTCCGGGACTTTGAATAAGAAGAACAGACGAAATGTATTTTCATGGAGCAACAACCACATCAGGATATCCGATGATAACCCAACTTATACCATAAAATGCAACTGAAAATTATTGATCTCCTTTTATGGAGCAGGAGGCGGCTACCATCGCCTTGACGGCTTCCGCAATCTTCTTTCTGACCGTAGGATTGGAGATCTTGTAGTAGGCTTTCAGCAATTCTATGGATTCTTTCTTCCTGAGGTTATCGACGTCGTAACTCAGAAGATCGTTATCTCTTAGGGCGTGATTTTCGTCGTATCCGTCGGTGAAGTATGAAAACCTGGCTCCCAAAATTCCAGCAATTTTGTACAGCGTGCTGGCGCTTATGCGATTTATGCCCTTTTCATATTTTTGCACCTGCTGGAAGGTCACGCCCAGGTGATTTCCCAATTTCTCCTGGCTTACGCCCAGGCTTGCTCTCAGAGATTTCACTCGACTTCCTATGTAGCAATCGAGATCCTCGGACGAAGAGTTTGTATTTGGCAGCGAGTATTTGGCCATTTGAACCTCACATCTACGGAAATTAAACATTCCGGGGATGATAAAGCAAAAGGCATATGTTTTCAATATTGAAAAAGTTATATGGCGCTAATAAAGTTCTCAATTCTCTCATAATTCAGATTTATAAAGCGGAGAAGTCTTCGTTTTGGGAACAGGTTTTTTTACAACTTAAAATATACATAACTCAGAGTAAGTAGATAAAATTTCTTATTAAAGAAAAAATATATTACCTGAGTAAGTGCATTTCTTTAGAGGCATAATCATTCTCGACAACGATGCGTTGTAGGCCATTTTAATCTTGAATTCCAGCAATAAGTTCAATTCTATCAAACGAACAAATGTGCAATATTTCAAAAAATACTCGAGCTGCAATCATACAAAGGCAGTTTTTTTCGTTAAACTTTTAGTTGTGTTAACCAGAAAATGTCAACCTTCGTAGCCTGGGCGATGTCCATGTTGTAAAACATCGGCCGATCGGCGTATACTCGTCCATATTTGATGAAGTTGGGTGATGCAGAACGCTGTTTACATGGACTATCAGGCCACCACTCCGTGCGACCCTAGGGTATTGGCCGCCATGATCCCGTATTTTTGCGAGGAGTTTGGGAATTCCGGTTCCAGCAGCCACGTCATGGGGGAGCGGGCCAGCGAGGCCGTGGAAAAAGCTCGCGCCCAGGTAGCCGCCCTGATAAAATGCCACAGCGCGGAAATTATTTTTACCTCCGGCGCCACCGAATCCAATAATTTAGCGCTGCTGGGCGCGGCTCGTTTCTATCGGGAGCGGGGAAATCGCATCATCATCAGCTCTCTGGAGCATAAATGCGTGCTGGAGGCGGCCAATTCCCTTAAACGAGAGGGGTTCGAGGTGGTTATCCTGCCGGTTCAGGAAAACGGCGTCCTTGATCCGGCAGTGCTGAGGGAGTCCATAAATGAAAAGACCATTCTGGTCTCCATCATGGCCGTGAACAACGAGATCGGAGTTATTCAACCGGTGGCTGAAATCGGCGCCATTTGCCGAGGGCGTGGCGTGCTGTTTCATTCGGACGCAGCCCAGGCGGTCGGCAAGATTGACGTCGACGCCGCATCGATGGATCTGATGAGCATCTCCGGCCACAAAATATATGGTCCAAAGGGCATAGGCGCTCTGTTCGTGCGCATGAATCCTCGGGTGAGGCTGACGCCGCTTCTCTACGGAGGGGGGCAGGAGAGGGGCTTTAGATCCGGCACGATCCCGACTCCTCTGTGCGTGGGGCTGGGCGAGGCCTGCGAATTGTCTCAGCGGGAGATGGTGGCGGAGTCGCTGAAGCTGACGGAATTCAAAAATTATTTCATCCGAAAGATTTTTGATAACCTGGAGAGGGTACAGCTGAACGGAGATCAAGAATTACGCATTCCCGGATGCCTGAATTTCAGTTTTGAAGGAGTGGAAGGCGAGGGGATTATGCTGGGGATGAGGGACATTTGTGTGTCCTCCGGCTCCGCCTGCACATCGGCGTCGCTGGAGCCTTCCTACGTGCTGAAGGCCCTGTCCGTGCGGGAAGATTTGGCTCATTCCTCCCTGCGTATCGGCTTCGGCCGCTTCACCACCTTCGAGGAAATCGAGTACGCGTCCTCGAGGATCATAGAGGTGGTGAAAAGGTTGCGGGAAATGAGCCCGATTTGGTAAGGAGGTCAGTAGAATGAAATATTCAGAGCGGGTGATGGATCTTTATGTTAATCCTCGGAACATCGGTAGTCTGGACGAGGACGACAACGACGTGGGCACTTCCATCGTGGGGGCGCCCAGCTGTGGCGACGTGATAAAATTCCAGATTCGGGTGGATGGCGAGGGGAGAATTTCCGAGGCCAAGTTTAAAACCTTCGGCTGCGGCGCCGCCATCGCCTCCAGCGCCCTGATTACCGATTGGGTTCAGGGGAAAACTCTGGAGGACGCCAAGCACATAAAAAATCGAGAGGTGGCCGAGTATCTTTCCCTTCCGCCGGTGAAGGCCCACTGCTCTGTTCTGGCCGAGGAAGCCGTCAACAAAGCCATCGAAAATTATTTGGAGAAAAAAGGGAGTAGAAATGGATAAGCTATTGATTCTTACGGAGAATGCCAAGGATTTCATCAAAAAATCCATGGACGAGGAGAAGTGCGAAGGGGTTCGTGTGGACGTCGTGCCCGGCGGTTGCTGCGGCATGACATACAAGCTGGATTTTGTGAAGGAGGTTGATTCTTCCGATCTTCTGCTGGAGGAAGATGGCCTGAAGGTCTATGTGGCGCCGAAGGCCGTGATGTTTGTGTCCGGCATGACCATGGACTACGTGAAAACTCCGATGGGGGGCAACGTGGTTTTCGAAAATCCCAATGCCAGATCCAGCTGCGGCTGCGGAAAATCCTTCCGTCCGGACGATTCTTTCGGCGGAGGCTGCGGCGGCGGATGCTGTTGAATACGCCGATGGCCATGAACTACTTCGAGATTTTTGGCATTCCGGCGTCCTACAACCTGGACGTATCCCATCTGACGGAGGCCTATCTGCAGAAGCAGGGACGGTCGCATCCGGACGTCGGCGGCGGCGCTTCGGATTCTGAAGATTCCGCTCTGCTGAACGTCGCCTATGGGACTCTGTTGAATCCCCTGAAGAGGGCCGAATATCTGTTGAATTTGGACGGTAGTGACATTTCTGCCACATCATCCGATGATACGGCGGCGAAAATCTTCGAGCTGCGGGAAAAATGGGCGTCCCTGGAGTCTCGGGGAGAAAGGGCGCGATTTTGCGGAGAATTAAGGAGGAGAACGTCCGATTTGATAGATTCCCTTGGGAAACATGAAAAAAATCCGGAGGAATTTCGCAAGATATTCTGTGAGTTGCGTTATGTCGACGCGTTTTTGGAGAAGGTGGCTGATGGCGATGACGGCGGTTGGTATTGATCTTGGCACCACCATGTCTGTTGTGTCTCACATGGAGGATAACGTCCCGAAGATTTTGGATTTTGACGGAAAATCCACTCTACCTTCGGTCGTGAATTATTCCCAAGGCACGCCCGTCGTCGGTCGTCAGGCGATTTATATGGTGGACGCGGACAACACGGTGTTCTCCGTCAAGCGATCCATGGGAACCGCCGCCAGATTTTTTGGTAAAAGCGCCGTGGAAGTTTCAGCCGACATTCTCCGTCACATAAAATACGTCGTTAGGCAGAAATTGGGCTGGGAAGTGGAGGAGGCCGTCATAACCGTTCCGGCTCATTTTTCCGATTTGCAGCGGGTGGCCACTCAGCAGGCGGCCGCCATCGCCAACATAAATGTCCTGCGACTGATAAATGAACCCACCGCCGCCGCCATTGCCTTCGGGCTCCACGAAAGGACGAATGGAGTCTTCGCCGTCTATGATTTCGGCGGAGGCACATTCGATTTCTCCGTTCTGCGTCTGGCCGACGGAGTATTTCAGGTGCTGGCCACCGGCGGAGATAATCACCTCGGCGGCGACGACGTGGACAACGAAATATTGAATCACAATCTTCGAGCTGCGGGCCTGGAGACGAACGTCATGGGGGAAAACGAAAAAATTCTGGGAAAATTGGTGGCGAAGATCCTTAAGGAACAGCTGGAAGACAATGCCGAAGTGACCAGAGGGTGTTGCCTCAAGAGAGGGGAGCTGGAATTGCGGTTATCTTCCGAAATTTTAGAAGACATCATGGAGGATTTTCTCGAAAGAACTTTCCGGATATCCGACCAGACGCTGCGGAACGCTGGAGTTTCTGCTAAAAACCTCGACGGCTTGGTGTTGGTCGGCGGCATGACCAAGCTGAATCTGATTCAGGAGTCTCTGGCGGCGCATTTCGGAACAAAAATTTTCCATGACATAAATCCGGAGGAGGCGGTGGCCAAAGGGGCGGCCATCTACGCGAATTCTCTCCTGACTCGCCGATCGAATACGGACCGAAACAGCAAAAATTTCGCCGCCGCTCCTCTTCTCATCGACGTTGTGCCTCTTTCCCTTGGGGTGGAGACATTCGGCGGAGGGGTCGACCGGATCATACACCGCAACAGTCCCATTCCCATCATGGAAAGGCGAGAGTACACCACCTACCAGAACAACCAAACCGGCATGGAGTTTCATCTGGTGCAGGGGGAGAGGCCCATAGCCGACGAATGTCGTTCTCTGGCTAGATTCGAACTGGGGAACATTCCCCCGATGCCCGCCGGCATGGCCCGGGTGATTGTGGAGTTTTCCGTAAATGTGGACGGTCTTTTGGGAGTAAAGGCCTGGGAAAAGAGCGCCGACGTCACACAATTCATAACAGTGTCTCCGTCCTCCGGCCTATCCGGCGACGAGATGGCGTCGATGCTGGAGACGGCCGCCGCCAACATAACCGCCGACTCCCTCGCCGCCAGCAACATAGACATAAAGGTCGAATCCGAGCGGATGATGAAATTTTGGGAAACCATCGTTGATAAAATCCCGGAGGAGGCGAAAAATATCGCGAAGGCGCGCATGGGACAGCTGAAAGATCTTCTGGAGGCGGAGAAATATCAGGATGCTGTCGCCGTGAAGAACGAACTGGAGCGCATTTTCGGGCAATTTCTTGACGAGATCATCAGCTCCCGTCTGAGCGGTGAAAATGTGAAAAATATTATGGCGAGGTAACATGCAGATAACTTTCATTCTAAAAAATAATACCGAGAGGACTGTGGATTTTGTGGAGGGGCAGACGATTCTACAGGTTGCGGAGGATAATCGCATTGCGCTGCATGGCGCCTGCGAGGGGTTCGGCGTCTGCGGCGGCTGCCACGTCGTCATCGAGAATCTGCCGGACAAGCTGCCGGAAAGCACAGATCTGGAGAATGACGCGCTGGACCGGGTCGGCGGCGTCACCATGCATTCGCGTCTAGCCTGTCAGCTGCCGCTCAATAATTCACTTAATGGATTGCGCATAAAGCTGCTATAATCCGCGCTTCAGAGCTGTGGGTTTTAACCATGAAACAGAAATGCATCGTAGGTTTGTCCGGAGGGGTGGACAGTTCCACGTCGGCAGCCATCATGAAGGAGCGGGGTTATGAAGTCATCGGCTGCACTTTCAGGATGGTGGAATCGGATGGGGCGAATCTGGCCATTGCCGACGCCAAGAGAGTGGCCGATTATCTGGGGATAGAGCACGAAGTGGTGGATTGCGTCGCCGATTTCCGGCGGCATGTGGTGGATTATTTCGTTCAGTCCTACGAGGTCGGCGTTACCCCTAATCCCTGCATCATGTGCAACAAATTTCTGAAGTTCAAATATCTGGAGGAGCTGAAGGAGCGACGGAGTGCCGACATGATAGCCACCGGCCACTACGCCCGTCTCCGGAAAATAGGAGACAAGGTCGAGCTGCTCCAGGCGGCCAGTCTGGAGCGCGACCAAAGTTATTTCCTCTACCGAGTCGACGGCGATATCCTGAAGCACACGGAATTCCCTCTGGGAGATTACCATAAAAGCCACACCAGAGAATTGGCGGCGAAATTTGGAATACATGTGGCGGAAAAATCCGACAGTCAGGACGTCTGCTTCATCCCCAACGGCGACTATGCGGCCTTCATAAGGGATCATTCCTCCGGCGTTTTCTCCGAAGGCGAGATAGTCAACGAAAATGGAGAAGTTCTCGGTCGCCACGAGGGCCTCGTCAACTACACCGTCGGACAGCGGAAAGGATTGGGGTTATCCGGAGGGCCGTTTTTCGTTAAGAGATTGAATGTCGGAGCGAATCAGGTGGTTGTGTCGGACAAGAATGGCGTCGGAATGGTGAAAATCGATCTGAAAAGCGTGGTTTTCATCGAGGAGCCGCGCATCGGAGATTGTCAGGTGAAAATCCGTTCCACCACCAAGAAGATTGACGCGAAAATCGTGAAGAATTCCGACGAATACAGCGTAATCCTGGCCGTCGCCGAGTACGGCGTGGCCGGAGGACAGCACTGCGTCTTTTACGATCGAGATAAAGTCCTGGGCGGCGGCGTAATCTGCTGAAGTCAGTCGAAGTGATTGTCCAGATCGGCTCAGTCCGCAAAGTATCTCGAACTGAGCCGATTGCCAGGACATTCGTTCTGAAAAAAATCAGAAGCTACTTTGAAGTACGACTAATAGTCAGCTGGTTACTTGAAGATTCCAGCGTTAATTTTATCCTCCTATTTTGACAAAATTCGTTTTTAATATAACGACGTTATCAATACTTATACAACGTAAAAACAAAAAAAGATGTTTCCCAGAACGGGCTACGAACTTGCCGCGCTTTTGATGGAATTTTTAGTCTCGATATATTCGCTGATGTAATCCTGAATGACGTTCATGTGGTCATGGAAGGAATGGTCGCAGTCGGCGAGTATCCGGTAGTCGATGCTAATGCCCTTCTGGCCATTCAGCCGATCAACCAACTTGTTTACGCTGGAAACAGGGCAGACGAGATCGTTCCTCCCGTTGATTATCATTCCGGAAACCGGACATGGGGCAAGAAAAGTGAAGTCATACAAGTTCGCCGGCGGACAAATGGCCACGAAGGAGGAAATTTCCGGTCGTCGCATCAGCAGCTGCATGCCGATGAGGGAACCGAAGGAAAATCCACCAACCCACAGCTGACGCGCTCCGGGATTTATGGACTGGATCCAATCCATCACCGCAGCCGTATCCGTCAGTTCGCCGTCTCCCTTGTCGTGGGAGCCCTCAGATTTTCCCACTCCTCGGAAGTTGAATCTTATGACGGAAAATCCATTTTTGACAAAGGCGTTATAGATGGCCACCGTTACTCGATTATTCATGGTGCCGCCCTGGAGCGGATTTGGATGTAGGACTATGGCCAACGGCGCCTTCTGATCATGGCTGTGGTGGTATTTCGCCTCGATCCTACCGGCGTGTCCTGTCAAAACTATCTCTGGCATTGTATCTCCTGACTCTCCACGGTTGCACTCTGGAGACAACACATCAAATAATATCTTTCTTGCCATTTCACAAGTATTTTTTTTGAAAAAAACAAAAAAATAACGGAACGTTAAGTTTTTGCGTCGGTGGCGGCCGCTCCCGCAGGACAATTTTGATGGCTGTTAATTCTTTTTTCATTTTTTTTCAACATTCTTATGAGTGGGAGGAGTTAGCTTACGGAAACTGCTTGAAAAGGCAAAATTAAAAATATATCGGAGATCGTGTTGTGTTAAAATTCGGCGGCGAGAGCCGCGGCGAAGCCGGCGGTGACTCAAGCGCTCGCAAAAAAAATCCGTGCGGCGACGGTTTTCTGGAAGGTTTGTGGGGATGAAGGAACATAGGGTGATTCACGGCGATGACCTGAGGGGCAAAAACGTTTTGGTGCGGGTGGATTTCAACGTGCCGCTGGAGGACGGGACGCCCCAGAATGTCAGGAGAATCAAGAATGCGGTCGCCACCATACAATTTCTGAAGGAGGCCGAGGCCAGAATAATTTTGGCGTCCCACCTGGGAAAAACCGCTCCGTCTAATTCGGATCAGAGCCTAAAAATACTCCTGGAGGAAGCCTCTCGAGAATATAATTCCAAAGTTGTTTTGATGGACGACTATCTGGGGGAGAATTCCCGACGCGCCGTTGACGGCATTCCGGCCGACGAGATTATTCTTCTGGAGAATCTCAGATTTCATCCGGAGGAGGAGGCCTGCGACGCGGAGTTCGCGAAAAAGCTGGCGAATCTGGCGGATTTTTACATCAATGAGGCTTTCTCCGCGTCCCACCGGAGGCACGCCTCCATCTACGCCGTCCCGAAATTTTTACCCCACGCATTGGGCTTTTCCTTCCGAAAAGAGCTCCAGGCCATAGACGATTTTTTCCTGGGGGCTCCTTCTCCGAAGATGTGCATCATCGGCGGCGCGAAACTCTCCACAAAGGTTCAACTGCTGAAAAAATTAGTGACGAAGGTCGATAGACTGGCCCTCGGCGGCGGCATTGCCGGGGCGTTTCTGGCGTTTTTCGGCAACAAAAATCTAAAAATTTTCGATCCGCAGGAGTACGAAAGGGATGTGGTGGACGTCATAAAAAACGCCAAAGAAAACGGCTGCGAACTGATAATGCCCATCGATTTTTCCGCTCTGATCCAGGACAGCGACTCCTTTAAGCACGCCATCATCTCATCCGAAGACAACCGCGCCAGTGTGTTCGACATCGGTCCGGGATCGGTGGAGCTGTTCAAGAAAAACATCGCCGAGAGCCGGACGCTTTTGTGGAACGGGCCGGTGGGACTCTTCGAACGTGCTCCCTTTAACTTCGGCACGGCCTCCATCGCCAAGGAGGTGGCGAGATTAACCCGGGAGGGACGGCTGGTCTCCATCATCGGAGGAGGAGACACCGGCGCCGCCATGGGCAAATTCGGGGTGGCCGAGGACATGACGCTGGTTTCCACGGCCGGAGGCGCGTTTCTCGCCCACATAGAGGGCCGCCGACTGCCGGGAATCGAGGCGATGGAAGACGCGCTGCAGCTGGGATGATCGTCCCATGGGCTGCAGATCTTCGTGAAGCCGAAGGTTTGCGACGGCTATCCTGTCGTTGCGAATCCCGAGAAGACACGAAAGCCAACGGCGGCGGCGCTTAGGTCGCTTCGTCGCCATTCAGATCGGAGCATTTAAAATCCCCTTTGCCAAATTCCGGAATCGGCGCGATTTGGAAAAATTTCAGCAGGGACGAGTCGCGGCTGTTGAGGAGAAAATTCCTCTCATCCGGAAAGTGTCGGCGAAATACGGCGTGGCTGCCCCTGATGTAGCCGTAGCGCTCGTTGGAATAGGCGGCTTCGCAGAGGATGTCCAACAGCAGCTCGCCGTTTTCTTTCTTCAGTCCATACATGGCGTAGTATTCCTCGTCGTTGGTGAAATATCTAGCAATTTTATCGACGTATGCGGGGGAAAAGCCACCGTATCCAATGGAGCTCAGACGGTGACGGATGCAGTCGTCGGACTTTTGTCGCCTTCTGCAGTCCTCGAAATTGGCGACGTTGTGGTACCAGTGGAGCATCTCGTGAAAAACCGTGGCTCCGAACATTATTTTCTGTTCGCTGCAGTCCAGGGCGGACAAAATGGTGTGATCGAGAGTTCTCAGGTTTATGACGTAGTGGAGGGCGCTGTAGGTGGAGTGGTTGGCCTCGCCCTTAGTCATCAGAAATATGGCCTTCTGGGGTCTGTAGGTCATGGTTTTGTATTTGGTTAATATGGAGCGGATTAGGCGGCAGAACAGCGGAGAGTCCGTCATCAGGTAAATCACCCGGGCCACGTCGCACTCCCGAAATTCCTCTATCTTCGCCGATTCCAAGAAAATTCCCTGGGATTGGCTGGCCACCTGCAGCACCACTCCCTTGTCCATCGACAGAAAATCAACAACCCTCTCCACGCAGGTCTTCATGAAGTTGTCCGTCAGCATCCTTCTGTTCTGCTCCAAAGTTTTTTTCGGATTCCAGGTGTTTTTTTTGTAGAACTCCATTTCATCTTCGTTTAGGAGAGAGCTTTCCCTGATCCGCAGCGGGGGAATGTTCTCGTCCAGCGGCACTGGCGTTTTATCCTGTTGCTCCTCCGACATGAAGATATGATTAACCGTCTTTGGCTGGGAGAATTCGACGGGAGCGGCGGTGCGATTTTCTTGCAGCAGCGAAGCGCAGTAGATCATAACGGCGCAGATGGCTACGACGGCCACGGGCTGTTTGCTGATTTTCATTTCATGCTCACAAAACTCACTTGTCCCATTGTATTCATATTTCCCGTAGAAGTCAACTAAAGAATTCCGACGCCGCCCCTTCGGTTGGATTGTTTCGCATGCTAGAATGCGACTGCTGTGGGGTTAGTTATGGTACGCCGAGTAACGAGAAAGATAAAAAATCTTTATTTGGTGCGGAATTATCGCAACATGTATCCCTACGTGAAGCCGTACTGGTTCCGGGCGTTGTCGGCGGTGCTGGTTACTTTCCCGGTCGGCATCATGGACGCCTGCATCGCCTGGTCGCTGAAGCCGTACATGGACGTGGTGATGATGGAGAAGAATCTTTCCTCCAGCGTCTATGTCCCGCTGCTGATTGTGGTTTTCAGCATCCTGCAGAGCGGGTTTAACTATTCTGCCACCTATCTGAACACCTGGGTTGGGACGAAAATAGCCTGCGGTCTCAAGCGGGATCTCTTCCGGAAGCTGATGCAGCAGGACGCAGTTTTTTTCGATAAAAATCCCTTCGGGACCGTGCTGATGCGTTTCAACAGCGACGTGGACATGGCCTG
>JAITAU010000020.1 GCA_031283965.1 Holosporaceae bacterium
AAACACCCTCTGGTCCTGGAGCGACATAGAGAATTGCTACCGAACGCCGCCGCATTTCCTTGGGAACGTGGTGATCGGCGTGGATCCGGCCCTCTCCTCCGGCGAGAACAGCGACGAGACCGGGATAGTGGCGGTGGGCATGGACGCCTCCGGGAAAGCCTATGTTTTGGACGACCTGAGCATCGGCGCCGCTCCTGAAATTTGGGCGAAACGGGTGGCGGAGGCCTACCACAAATACCGCGCTCGGCTGGTGGTGATGGAGGGCAACGCCGGCGGCGAATTGCTGGTGAATCTACTGAAAACCACGGACGATTCTCTGAAGATAAAGATGGTTCACGCCCACACCTCGAAGATTTCCCGCGCCGAGCCGGTGGTGATTCTCTACCAGAAGAAAATGGCCTTCCACGCGCGGCAATTTCAGCAGCTGGAGATGCAGATGGCCACCTACGAGCCCCGGAGCAAATCCCCGGACCGTCTGGACGCGCTGGTGTGGGCCATGACGGAGATCTTCTGCATCAACGAACACTCGAGAATCCCATTCATATTTACGCTCTAGACGGCAAGACGAAAATTAAATTGGTTAATTTGAAGAAAATTCACGATAAATTAACATTTGTCTTCTATTATCGTAAATGTAGTTGTTTGAATTGAAGGAGTATATCATGAAAAAAGGAATATTATCGCTGGCCGTCTGCGCGCTGCTGCTGGGGGCGGTGGATTGTCATGGGATGCAAAATGACAATAGATCTGTCATCGCCAGTGTAGCAACAGTCAAGAGCCGTATAAAATCGTTGTTTGATGATACATACGGGAAGAATATATCCGACGCCGACCTGATCAAGTACGAAACTATCCTCCTGGAGACATATCAGCTGTGCAAGCCGTTGGCCGTGAAGTATGCGAGGCGATACGGCCATACCGTGTACCTCGAACAGTTGTACATTAACGCAGTGCATGTGTACCAATTGTTGTACTATGGTCCTATTGGCGTTCCCCGTATTCCTCCATCGTCCATTGAAGAGCTGGAGAGTGGGGTGTCGACGGTGGCGCGGCTACACGGAGACGCGTTGACCAAAAAGCTCAGTCGCAGGGCGAATCCGCTAGCCAGAAGCGATCCTAAGGAGCAACAGTCGAAGATGTTTTGTTTGCACAACTTTTGTTATACCATCATTAGCACGTGCGAGCAGTTGCTAAAAGCGTTGGGCATATCCAGTGGCGCCGCGGGTGCAGAGCACGATAGCGATTACGTGTTCGGGCGTTATCCCGAAATACGGTAACGCCGCGGATGCAGAGCATGATGGCGATTACATGTTCGGGCGTTATCCCGAAATACGGTGACGCCGCGGATGCAGAGCACGATGGCGATTACATGTTCGGGCGTTATCTGCAATACGGTGCCGCCGCGGATGCAGAGCATGATGGCGATTACATGTCCGGGCGTTATCTGCAATACGGTGACGCCGCGGATGCAGAGCATGATGGCGATTACATGTCGGGGCGTTATCCCACGACGTCGCCTCAAAGCTCCGCAAGTTACAGGAGTTCGCCGGCCGCCGAGTCGACACTGTGGAGCCGTCGCGGTCGTGGAGCTTCGCCAGTACTCCGCTCCCCCTATCCAGTACTTTTTTCCTATAACGCAGCAAAATAGTACAAAAAAATCGGTGGGAGTGATAGTCGTTTGTGTAAATGTAGTTGTTTGAATTGAAGGAGAATATCATGAAAAAAGGAATATTATCGCTGGCCGTCTGCGCGCTGCTGCTGGGGGCGGTGGATTGTCATGGGGCGTTATTATCGAGACCCGCGGACATTAATAATGTAAACGAAGTTGCTATTGCTATTCGGACAATTCGAGCAACGGCTACGACGGCAACCAGCACAAGCGACGCCAAGGTCGCCTTGAGTGGAGCCTGCTCTCTATATGGTCAGTTGTGCTGCAATGATCCTGCAGTTGCGTCGAAGCCAGGCTGGGTGCTTTCTGTAATCAATACTTTACAAAAAGCAGGACTACCAAAGACAGGCACTGGCGCCACGAGTGGATATTTGGCATTGGTAAGAACAGCCAGTAGGCGCCCACCTGAAGATCATTCCGATTTCTATCGTGTCATTTCTAATCAAGCTATAGTAAATTTTAATGATATCATCAATAATCAAACGCCGCCCGATGATATTAAAGCAGAAGGTTTTGACGATATCACTACAAACGGGAATAGTCAAATGCAGCAAGGTGATGATACTGCAAAAATTGTCGCATCATGCGAGACTGTTCTTGGTTGGTGCGAAGGGTTATTGAATAGGAAGATTCCTAATGCCAACAACCTCGGCAGTGGTGGCAGCAGCAACGATAGTCATAACAGCGTCGACAACAACGACGACAATGATGACGAAAGCGCAGGTTCCTCCAGCGGTGCGGACAAGAAATCCAAGAGGTGTAACATTATGTGACGGCGCCACGGAGCGCTGAGCAGCGTCGTCATCGCAGACTCCCGGAAGTAGCGCCGTCGGTCTGGAGAGAGCGCTGAGCGCCGGTCGTCGTCGCAGACCCCCGGAAGCGGCACAGTCCGCCCGGAGAGAGCGCCGTCGGAAGTCCGGATGAACGAGCGCTAAGCGTCCGTCGTCGGTCGACGTAGGGCGTTACTCGGTCGCATTGTTCAGAAAATCCTCAGCCTCCGTTAGGATTGAGTCCAGGATCTCCGGGATGGTCATTTCCTCCTTCACCATCTCGACGATCTGTCCGGCCATGAGCGAGCCTCGCTCCACGTCGCCGTCCCGCACCGCCCGCCGCAGAGCGCCGGCCCAAAAATGCTCCAGCGAGAGCCGTCCGCTGTCCAGCTGGATCTCTCCGCGCTCAAACTGAGTCAAAATTTCCCGCTGCTTGGCCATGAACTCCTCCGTGCCAGCATTTTCTATGGCCCGCACCGGCGCGATGGGGAATTTTTTGTCCAGCTGCGTCGGCGTCAGAGCGTTTCTTCCGCCGGCCCGGAAAAGCGCCCGCTTGAAATTCTCGTGGGCGATGGATTCGCGGCAGCAGGCGAAGGCCGTCCCCAGCTGACAGCCCCAGGCTCCCAACAGATGGAGGGCGGCCACAATTTCTCCGCGCAGAATCCCGCCGGCCACGAAGATGGGGTATCCCTTCAGGGCCAGTAGGACGTCCTGGATCAGGATCATGGTGGAGAGGGGGCCCACATGACCGCCAGCCTCGCTGCCCTCCAGGATCAGAGCGTCGACCCCGAGGCGGAAGAGTCTCCTGGCGACCGCCAAGGCCGGAGCGAAGGCCAAAACCCGCTGACCGCGGGAGTGGATGGCGTCCACCACATCTTTGTCGGGAATTCCGCCGGCCAGAATGACGTGGGAGACTTTTTCCTGGCCGCAGACGTCGATGAGGTCATGCAATTTTGGGTTCATCAGGATGATATTTACGCCGAAGTTGCGGTTGGTTTTGCGTCCGGTGGAGCGAATTTCCGCCATCAAAAGATCGCCGTCCATGGCGCCGGAGGCCAAAACGCCGAACATGCCTGCGTTGGCCATGGCGGACACCAGGCGAGACTCGGAGATCCAAGTCATGGCGCCGCCCAGCAGTGGATATTGGGAGCCGAGAATCTCGCCGCCACGCTCCATCAACCTTTGAATTTTTGGGTAGTTCTTCAAGGCTCTAGATTAGCATCTTCTTTTACCTGCGGATCATTTCAGTCAATGTGTTAACAAGACATTCATTGCTATACCTAAATTCATATTCTTTCAAGTGCAGAGATTCGCAATGGCTGATGATTCTCAACACTCAAAGATGGGTTTAGTTGTATATCTATCACAAAAGTTTTGGTAAAATACCGTCGGTGGTTTGGTGTAGGCATGTCCGGGAAAAATCCTTGGGAAGATGATGGGAATCCCTGGAAAGGAAAGGGCTTGGGCGGAGATTTTCTGTCCGGCTTCATCAGAAAGAATAAGAAAAAGGTGGAGAGCTGGGGCGGATCCGGCGGTCTGAAGCCGCCGTCGAAGGTCTCCGTTATCACCGTCGCCCTGGGGCTCGTCGCGTTATATTTCGTGTCGGGATTCTACCAGGTGCAGCATGACCAGCGGGGCATCGTGCTGCGCTTCGGCAAATGGGTTCGCACCGTCGGTCCGGGATTGCAGTACGTTCTGCCGTATCCGTTCGAAGAGGTTTTCCTCCAGAAGGTTACCACCGTAAACCAGATAGACGTGGGGGCGTTCTTTAGAAATCAGCCGGAGGAGAGCCTCATGCTGACCGGCGACTCCAACCTCGCCAACATCAGCTTCAGCGTACTTTGGAAGATAAAAGAAGATGGCGTCGAGGACTATCTCTTCAATGCCAAGGCTCCGGAGGTGACTGTGAGGGCCGTGTCCGAGGGGTCCATGCGGGAAATCGTCGGCCAGACTCCCTTCACCTACGTGCAAACCGACGGTCGCGGAGAGATTCAAAACAAGGTGAAGGAGAGTCTGCAGGCGGTCATGGACGAATACAAAATGGGAATCGAGATCATACGGGTGGAGTTGCAGCGGGTGGAGCCGCCGGCCTCCGTTGTGGATTCCTTTCGGGACGTGGAGCGGGCGCAGGCTGAGCAGCAGAGCGAAAAGAACAAGGCGGAGGCCTACGATCGGGAAACGCGAGCCCGTACCCGCGGACTAATTGCCGAAAAAATCAATAATGGAGAGGCCCTGAAGCGGTCCATAGTGGAAACGGCCAACGGCGCCGTCGCCCGGTTCCTGTCTGCCTACTCCCAGTACAAATTAGCGCCGGATATCGTCTCGAAACGCTTGTACATAGAGACCATGAGGGACATATATAGGGAGGTGAACAAAATAATCATCGACGGCGACGTGAAATCCGTTCCCTATCTGCCTCTGACGGAGTTGAATCGGCTGAAAAGTAGCAAAGAAGAGGTCTCCGAAAAATGAATAAAGCGACATTCTCGGCGATTTTTCTAGTGATTTTGCTTGCGATGTTCGGCGACGGGATATTCTCCGTGAAGCAGATCGAGCAGGCGGTGGTCACCAGGCTGGGGGAGCCGATGCGGGTCATAAAAAATCCCGGTTTACATTTCAAAGTGCCATTTCTGGACACGGCTACCTTCTTCGACAAGAGGCTGATGAGCGTGGAACTTTCCGCTCTGGAGGTCACGCTTGGGGATAAAAGGCGCATCATGGTGGACGCCTTCGGCCGCTACAAGATCACGGATCCTCTGAAGTTTTACCAGGCGGTCGGCAGCGAGAATCGTGTTCTCATACGGCTGAATCCGGTGGTGTTGGGGAGTCTGAGCAGCGTGCTCGGCGGCGTCAGTCTGTCGTCGCTGCTGTCGGACACAAGGGTTTCCGCCATGAACAGGATTCGGGACGAGGTGAACAAGGCCGCCAAGGGGTTCGGCATCGACGTGGTGGACGTTCGCATAAGGAAGACCGATCTACCGCAGCAGAATAGCGAGGCCATCTGCAAGCGCATGATGAGCGAACGGGAGAGGGAAGCCCGAGAGCTACGGGCCAAGGGCACAGAGATGTCCAAGATCATAAAATCCACCGCCGATAAGGAGAACGCCATCGCCATTGCTCAGGCCAACACCCGGGTGCAAATACTGATTTCCGAAGGAGAACTGGAGGCCAACAAGATCTATACGGAGGCCTTCTCGAAGGACAGAAAATTTTTCGAATTCTTCCAATCTTTGGAGGCCTACCGAGCGTCTTTTGGCTCGCAGAATTCAACCTTTATCATTTCCCCTAAGAATGATTTTTTTAACGTCATGAAAGGCGAGTTTTGCAGGTGATTGGTCGGATTATTGGCTGTCTTTTGTCGCTGTTGTATCTGGAGGCCGGCATTTGCGCCCAGCGTAGCAACGCCAAGGGCTGGATAACTAAACTTCAGTGCGCCGTCGTGGACGTGATCGTGTCCGAGAAGAACAATTCCGAGGAATATCTGCTGCCCCGGAAGGAATCCTCCGACGGCACCGGCTTCATCATCGACGAGAATGGCTACATCGTCACGAACTGCCATGTGATCGATTCCTCCGAGAAGATAAAGATCATTTTGCACGACGGCAGCGAGTATTACGCCAAAATTGTGGGGAAGGACGAGCGCTCTGACATCGCGCTTTTGAAGGTAGACGTTAATTCCAAGTTGCCCTTCGTGCAGTTCGCTGATTCCGACAGGATCGAAGTGGGGGACCAGGTTCTGGCCATAGGGAATCCGTTTGGATTCGGGAAGACGGTGACGTCCGGAATTGTATCCTACAAAGGCCGGAATCTATCAAACTCGGAGTTAGGTGTTGGCGGCGATCTGGTTTCCTACATACAGACGGACGCCGCCGTCAACTATGGGAACTCCGGAGGTCCGCTTTTTTCCTACAGCGGCGAGGTCATCGGCATGATAACGGTGTTTTTCTCCGACGGCGGCCACTGCACCGGCATAAATTTCGCCATCCCATCCAACATTTTGAAGAATGTAATCAGTCAGCTGCGGAGTTCTGGAAAAATGTGCCGCAGTTGGTTGGGAATCTCGGTGTCTCCGCTGAGCAAAGAGGCCTCAATCGCTCTGGGGCTCGATAAGCAGCAGGGCGGCGGCGTTGTTTCCAAGGTCGATAAGGATTCTCCGGCCTCCGCCGCCGGATTGCAGATCGGCGACATACTCTTGTCCATCGACAACGAGAAAGTTTCAAAAAACACCAATCTGGAATATGTGTTGAGCAATCTTCCGGTCGGGAAGGTGATTCCGGTGCAGATCCTTCGGCACATGGTGGAGATGAAATTGAGTATTCTGGTGGGCTCCCGCAGCGACGATGATTTTTCCTTCGGCGGCGGCGATTCGATTGCCACCAAGAACGACGTTCCGCAGGAAAAAGTTGACGGCCTCGGCCTTCGCTTCGCAGATCTAGGCGCCGACCTGCGCAAGAGCTTCGAAGTTCCGGACGGAGTGAACGGCGTTTTGGTATCCAACACCGGCGGCAACCGAGACATGGCCGTTGGCTGCGTGATATTGACGGTGAACCAGATTCCCGTCGCCAACGTGAAGGCTCTGCGACTGGAGCTCAAAAAAATGTCCACCAATAAGGACGTGATGGAGCGACGGAAAATCGCCCTCTGTGTGTTTACTCCCCAGACGAAGCGACACGACTACGTGGCGGTGGATTTCAATGGAAAATCAGAGGCGAAACCGGAGTCCCCAAAAGCAATTGCCAAGTGATTTCCGGATGAAGGCGCCGTCGCTCATAATCACCGGGCCGACGGCCTCCGGCAAGACGCAGTTCGCCCTGAGATGCGCGCTGGCGCTTCAGGAAAGATATGGAACTGAGGCGGAGATCGTCAACGCCGACGGTCCGCAGCTGCACGACGAGCTGAAAATAATAACGGCCTTTCCGGCGGACACGGTGTTTGGCCGAGTGAGGCATCGTCTGTATGGAATATTGTGTCCCAACGAGAATCCGTCGGCGGCTCTCTGGCTGAATTTAGCCATGGCGCAAATCCAGAGGCTGCAGAACGAAAATAAAATTGCGATTTTATGTGGCGGAACTGGGTTTTATCTGGGGGCGTTGCTGAACGGCATATCCCCAATCCCCAAAATTCCGCAGAATTTCAGAGAAGAAGTGGCTCAAAAGTTCCGAAAGCTCGGGCGAGAGGAGTTTTTTCGGGAGCTTACCCAGCTGGATCCGGATTTGGCGGCGACGTTGCATCCCAACAACACTCAGCGCATTCTTCGCGCCTACGAGGTGGCTGCCCACACCGGTATTCCACTCACCGAATGGTGGAGACGCGGGAAAATCGGGCGGCGTGGCGATTTTAGAGTGGCGGTTCTGCGGCCTTCCGGCGACGAATTAAGGGAAAGGTGCCTGGCGCGCATCCACAAAATGCTGGAGATGGGGGCGGTGAAGGAGATGGCGGATTTTCTGGGAAGGTATCCCAATTACGACGGACCGCTAAGTAGGATCATAGGCTATGCCGAGATATTGGATTTGATGGAGAACAGAATAACCGAATCGGAATGCGTCTGTCGCATGGACGTCAGAACGCGTCGATATATCAAACGACAGATCACATGGTTTCGAAATCAGCTGCCCACCGCCATCGAGATCCATGATTTTGGCGAGACGGCGGATATCGACGCGCTTTCGTTTGAGGACTTACGTCTCCCAAACTCATCGATCTGAAGCCGAAGCCGAAGCAATACTCTCTCAAACCACGCCGCGAAACTCTCTCAAACCACGCCGCGAATACCGGATACGGCTTCGAATTCTTGAGTCGGAATGGTACTATTGCCGGCCTCTTTGCCGTTCATCTGCAATGAATCCGGCAGATCCTTTATGGTATATCCTCGCCCCCAGATGGTCTCTATGTAGCACTCGCCATCCAGCGCGTCCATGAGTTTCTTCCTCAATTTACAAACGAAAACATCGATTATTTTCAGCTCCGGTTCATCCATACCGCCGTAGAGATGATTCAGGAACATGTCCTTGGTCAAAGTGGCTCCCTTTCTCAGGCACAGAAGCTCGAGTATGGAGTACTCCTTTCCGGTGAGGTGCAACGCCTTCCCATCGATCTCCACGCGACGGCTTTGGAGATCCACCTTCATTCTGCCGACTCTTATAATGGATTCCGGATGCCCTTTGGATCTTCTGACCACCGCCTGGATTCTGGATACCAGTTCTTTGCCGTCAAATGGTTTCGTAATATAATCATCGGCGCCGATGTCCAGACAGTTCACTTTATCTTTGCTCTCGGACAGCCCTGAAAGAACAATCACCGGAGTTTTCACATTGGAGGACCTCAGTTTCTTGATCACCTCAACGCCGTCTATGTCAGGGAGTACCAAATCGAGAATAATTCCGTCGTAATCGTAGATTTTTCCCACCTCTAGACCGTACTGACCGAAACTGGTGGCGTCCACGGTTACCCCTTCTTTTTTCAGTAAAATTTCGATTCCCTTTGCCGTTGGTGTATCATCTTCTATCAATAAAACTCTCACGACTACCTCCAAACACAGAAACTACGAATTAATTCCTCACTGATGTTACATACATTCGCAACAGTACGCAAAGTTTACTAAAAATGTATTAAGATTTTTAAAATTATTACCTGGAACCTAAAACCTTCTGAAGGGTATAAAATTTTGCGAATGAATGCGGACGTCTCGCCTGCCGAATGCCGTTCCGTGGCCGTCGGTGGCAAAAAAACGCTTGTTTTTTTCGCCGTTACAGGCGACACTGTCTCCACAATACTGGAGTTGGACGCATGCGTAAGTTTTTGAGTCGCATTTTTCTTCTTTTCTCCGTAAGTTTGTTGCTTCAGTCGCCGTCGCGCTGCCGTGCCGAAGCGCCGGGTGAAGCTTCTGTGTATGGCGAGCTCAAGCCGTTGGCCGGCTGGAGCAGATATTCCGGAGATTCCGCCAGGTCCGTAAAGGGATGGTGGCGCTGGTGGTGGTATCTCCTTCTGAAGGAGGCGACGGTCATCACCTGGATGGATGGGTTGAAATTAAAGGTTTATCCCCGGAACGAAATCTATCGGTCCATCTCTGTCCGCGGCATATATAATCCAAACTTCATCGTGGCGATCAAGACACTTTTGGCGCAGAAGGAGGGCGGCGTTTTCATTGACGTCGGCGCCGACATGGGACACTTCTCTCTGCTGAGCGCCTCCGCCGTTGGTTCCAGGGGGAGAATCCACGCCATCGAGCCAAGCTCCCGCGATTTCGGCCGCCTGAAGGAAAACGTATCCATCAATGATCTGCAGAGCGTCATTCGTATCCACCGACTGGCGATCTCGGACCGCAGCGGTCCGACAAAATTAAGCGTGGCCTGCGAAGAAAGGAGCGCCCTCAACACTCTGGGAGACGAATTCAGCTTCAAGGGAGTGGAAAAGGTAACGGTTGAGGACGTTGAAGCCGTCACCATCGATGAGTTTGTGGAAAAAGAGGGCGTCGATCGGCTGGATGTGTTGAAGTTAGACGTGGAAGGGAGTGAAACGCGGGCTCTGACAGGGGCGCTCAAGACTCTGGAGCGGTTCCGTCCGGCCATCATGCTGGGAGTCAACGCCGTCGCCTTGAAATCTTGTGGTTCGTCTCTGGAGGAACTTCTGAGTCTGGTTCGTCGGCTGAAATATCGCATCTACATGCTGGCGGAATCCCCAACCTTCGGTCTGGAGGAGATCTCCGACGTTGCCGGCGCACACGTGAAGGTGGTGTTCTGTCTCCACGAAGGCGCCACTCCACCGACTTTGCCTCAGCCGGAGAATCTATCTGTTGGAGAGATCCTACGCGACTTTTTCCTGAGGTAATAATTGGGAATCCTGGACAGATCAACTGGGAAGTCTCGCGCTCTCCTGAAAAAATTGAGGCAGTACAGCGTCTTTGAGTCGGTGGCTCCGGTGATAATCGCCGCCCTGATACGTTTTATCTTTTTTACCACCCGTTGGCGGGTGATGGGCGATGAAATTCCCGATTCCTACCACAAAGATGGCCGACCGTTCATCGTGTGTCTGTGGCATGATCAGCTGATGCTGACTCCATGTTTCTGGAAATGGAAGAAAGCGCTCCATGTTTTAGCCTCAAGCCATGCGGACGGGCGTCTGATAGCGAAGGTGGTGGAGAATTTCTCCATGTCGCCGGTGTATGGATCCACCGGCAAGGGCTTTTCGGCGGTAAAGAAGATAATTCAGCTGATAAAATCCGGCGAGTGCGTGGCCATCACCCCGGACGGCCCCCGCGGTCCGAGACATAAGCTGGCTCCGGGCGCGGTGGCCATCGCCAAATTAACCAAGACCGACGTTATTCCATTTAGCTTCTGCGTGAAAAGATATTTTCGATTAAATTCCTGGGATAGGCTCGTCTGTGCGCTTCCATTCAACAGAGGCGTCGCCATGTTTGGAGCGCCAATCAGTCCGGCGACGTTGGAGAGCATGTCCGAGGAGGAGGCCATGGAGTATGTGGAGTCCAGGATCAACGACGTCTCGCAAAAAACCCACGAGGCCTTGGTAAATGTATGATCTATATCAATTGGTTACCCTATTACTGTCGCCGTTCATAAAGGTATATTTTTACCTCCGGTGCCTGTGGGGCAAAGATAGAATCGAGTGCGTAAGGAATCGCTTCGGCGTTGCCAGCGCCGACCGACCGGCGGGAAGATTGATGTGGGTCCATGCCGCCAGCGTGGGGGAATCTCTGGCGGCCATGACTTTCATCAGGCATATGAAGAAACGGCATCCCGACTGGGGCGTTCTCCTGACCACCGTCACGGTTACGTCCGCCGACCTCCTGTCCGGCCGGATGGGGGGGCTGGACAATTGCATTCATCAGTTCGTGGTGGCGGACAATCCCATCTGGGTCAGAAGATTTTTGAGACATTGGTGTGTGAATGCGGCGGTTTTTCTGGAATCCGAGATCTGGCCCAGTATCGTTCGTGAGCTTCACCGTTACGGAATCCCGACGTTTCTATTGAACGCCCGACTTTCGCCAAAATCTTTCCGCCGCTGGAGTCGATGGGGAAAATTTTTCACGTCAATTCTGGGGAAATTCACGGCTATTCTGGCTCAGTCGGAGATGGACGCCGAAAGATACGCTAAATTTTCGCCCTCCAATACGGAATCCATGGACAACTTGAAATACGCCAACGCTCCGCTGCCCTGCGACGACGTTCTGCTGGCCAGATGCAGCCGCATATGCTCCGGCCGGATGGTACTGGTGGCCGCCAGCAC
>JAITAU010000032.1 GCA_031283965.1 Holosporaceae bacterium
CCTCAGAATTAACAAGCTCGAAATTAACAAGCTCGCTGCCGTTACTGGCGTAACTAAGCACAGTAAAAGATATTACGACCATTAGACGTTTCATTTTTTTTTCTCCCATTCGCAGCTTACTTCATCGGATTCATCACTTGAATCCTTATGTACGGCAAGCCGCGCTCCAGCGCCCGACTCTCCACGATCTTTTTTCATTATTGCAAAAAATGTATCATTATTCAATAGCTAATTTCGTCATTTTTTTTTTAAATAACGAATTTTTTGGATATGTTCGCTAGTGGAGTCTTCATATCCGTTCCTCCAGCAGATGGGCCGTAAGCTCTTCGCTCATGTCCATTTTTTTGAGGACTTTCATGGTCCTCCTGTTCAATCCGCCGATGATCACCTCTATTCCACTGCCCTTAACCTCCGCCACGAATTCTTTCAGCACTTTTGCTCCGGTGACGTCGATGAAGGGGACCTCTTGCATGTCAACATAAATAACGCCGTGTATTCGAGGCAAAGATTTTAGGGCATTGTGGAGAATCGGAGCCGCTCCGAAGAACAGATGGCCGCAGATCCTGACGCATTCGCATTCTTTCCCGTTATGGCCGTGGCCGGAGATCACCTTCGAAAAGGTTTCGGCGGTGGTGGTCTCCACCGATCTCTTCACAAACAAAAAAGCCGAAAGAATCAGACCGATCTCCACCGCCACCACTATGTTGAACAGCAGTGTGATGGCGATGGTGGCCAGAAAAACGGAACTGTCGCTCTTGGGAGCCAGCAGTATGTATTTGCACTTCTTGAAGGAGGCCATATTCCAGGCGGTGGAGATCAGCATGGCCGAGAGACAGGCCATGGGGGTCACATTTATAAATTGTCTGAGGCACAGAATGAACAGCAGCATGAACAAAACGTTGAACAGACCGGCCATCGGCGTTTTGGCTCCCGCTTTTACGTTCAGCGACGTGGTGCCCAGAGCGCAGGTGGCCGGAATACCACCGACGATGGCGGAGCCGAGGTTGGCAATCCCCTGCCCTATCAGCTCCATGTTCGATCTGTGCTTTTGGCCGGATAGATTGTCGGAAATGACCGCTCCCAGAAGGCTTTCCAGACTGCCCAAAAAGGCGATGGCGAAGGCCGACGGAAACAATTCCCTCAAATTCTTAAGCGACAGTAGCCCGTCCGGCGCCCTCAGCTGCGGCAACTGAGTCCCTATGTTGCCGAATCGGCTGCCGATGGTCTCCAGACCGACGCCGCTCAGCATCGCGGAGTAGATAATCCCAATGATCAGCACGAAAAAATATCTAGGCATATTGGGCTTAAATTTCTGCATTACCCCCAAAAATATCAGGCAAAACAACGCTAAACCAAAGGAATAAAAGTTCATGATATTCAAATGCGTAAGGTAGTAGCACAGTCGGTCGACGAAATTCGGCGGTATCTGCCCCAGAGGCAGCCCAAGAAATCCCCCCAGCTGAGCCATGATGATGGAAAGCCCTATCCCGGCGGTAAATCCAGCCGTTATGGGGTACGGAATGTAGTGAATCATGTTCCCTATGCCTGCTATTCCGAAGAGAATCATCATAAAGCCGGCCATCATCAGGGACATGGTCATGCCTTCGAAGCCGTGGTCCTTTATTATGTCGAAGACTATCATGGCGAAGGCGCCGGTGGGCCCCACGATCTGAAATCTCGCTCCGCCAAATAAAGAAGCCAGAGCGCCGGCCGCCATGGCTGTGGTTATCCCGACGCCCGGAGACACGCCGGAGGCGATGGCGAACGTCATGAACAGCGGAAAAGCCACGACGGCCACCAGCAGTCCGGCCCTGACGTCGCACAGAAACGTCCCGAGATGGTAATTTCTATAGACCGACAGTACTATTTCCGGCGTCCATTCGGAAATCCTATTGACGAATTGCCTGTTCATGAAGAGTTAAATCCCCTCTGAGGAATACAACGCCATTATCCATTGATAAAGTGAATATTTAGTATATAACGCATATTAATATTTTCCTTACAAATCGGGAATATAATCTGGAACGTATGCAGAGGAGTTTCCCATGAAGAAGAATATCTTGCTTGTGTCTTTGGTGACGTTGATGACATTTGAGTTCAACGCCTGTGCCGAAAGCGGATACGAAAAATTCGAGAACGTCTATCAATACGAAAACATCGGTCAGAAAGATCAGCCGCTCGATCAGGACGACGATTATGCCGGCGGGTTCGCGCCCAAGGAGACGCCCCCATTGTCGGCGGACGACGCGTCCAACTTGGATATTAAACCGAATGATCTGGAAAAAATTTCCAGCAGATCTCCGTTTCTGGAGGAGCAGGCGAGAATATTGGATAAAATATCCGCCGAATCCGGCGGCATGTATCTGCCGGTGGGAACTCTTGAACGAGTAACCAAGCAGGGAATATCTGTTACGGCGGATACGCTGGAGGATTTCACCACAAATCCAGCCGGCGCCATCGTCAGGATCGATTTATTCGACGGAGTAAATCTCTTCGTCCTCATGAGAGATTTTGTGAACACAATATTGGACGACAACGGCGAGACCGGACGAAAATTAACGGCGGAAATAGGCCGCAGCGATCGTCTGCCGCAGCTGTTGCGCCGCCTGAGAGATTCCCTGTCGACGCTGAGCTCCTTCGGCTACGCCTGCTTTGAAGACGAAGGCTTCTCCGCCGCCTACAGCTCCACTCTGGAGACCATGGCCGGAATCATTACCCTGATACAGGAAGAGCGCATAGCCGAAGGCATAGACTATTTTAGGGAATTCTTCCGCTTAGGGATCAAATTGGTTCAGCTGGCTCTGGTGCGCCACAACACCCAGAAGATCTTTTCCCAAACGAGGGTCGCCCTCGAAGGAATACAGGGGAAAACCGCCACCAATTCCGCCAACCTATCCATAAGCATACCGCTGCCGGTGCCGGGACTCAGCGCAAACATCGATTCCGGCATAAGCGAAAGCTGGGGAGCCAATGCCTTGTCCTTTTACACGCTTTCCAAAAGCGTCAGCGCCAAGGGCGGAGTTACGATCGGCTTTGACGTGGCGGCGGCGAAGGCAAAACTCTCCGGAAAAGTAGGCGTGGATACGACGATTAACGAAATATTTTATTCATTGGAGGGGTTGATCGATCACCTTATGACCAGCAATTCCCGCCTCGATAAACGGTACTTCTCCAATTTTAAAGAGGCTGTCGGCGAGAGAAAAAATCTGCAGGAAAAAGAGAAGGAAATTCAAAAGGCCACCACATCGTTCGTGTTTCATCTTAAGGCCGTCGGAATCATGCCCCAAAACATTGTCGTAAGACTGACGGACATAACCAAAAGCGCCTCCACAGATCACAGCGCCGAAATCGGAGGCTTGACGGAGGGAAGCGCCGACATGGCCGTCAGCGTCGGCGTCGGCGATCTGGGAGCTAACCTGGTCCTGAAGGCGTCGAAATCCCGCAAAATCTACAGCAAAAATCTGCCCATCCTGTATCTAATCAACAGCGATTGCTCCATTGGCGGAGGCGTAGATTTTTCGGAAGCCAAGAAAATCATCGGAGAAGAATTCGACAATCAAAACTACAACTCCGTGATCGATCTGAAACTATTGTTGATGGATTTGACCAGCTACATCATCGTGCTGGATAATTTGGCCAAAGAAGGGCTCTCCAAATCAAACCAAAAAGCCTTCGCCGACAAAAAACACGCCCTGGAAGCCCGTTGGTCGCCCAAAAAGACCTTCGGCAGCTATGGGCGAGACGGCATGCTACGATCCTTCATGCTGACGGCGCTGCGTCTCTCCCAGGAAGCCGACCGCGACTATGACATAATCAGAAGAAAAATCTACGAGCAGCTGTGCGTGCTGGCTAAATTTGGAGAATTCTCCAGGAATAAAACCGGAATCCGCAAAGCCATAAGCTACGGAAACGACAGTTCAGTTAGCGAATATGCTAACGCCGACGTTACCACCGGCATTGTGACGCTGAAGGTTACGCTGCCGCTGCTGGGGAACAGCGTCGTTAGCCTCACCAGGCAGACGGTGACCGGCAGTCCTTTTCTGGAGGAAAATTGTCACTCCCTCGCGGTGAAAATCACGGCGCCAATTTCCTCCGGCGCAGTGCTGGGCATAGGAGCCGTCAAGAAAGTTCTGGGAAGATTCACAAAAGAAGCCTCCAAAAAAGGCCCGGCATTTAAAGATTTCGTCGACGTCGCCAATGCCCTTTGCTTGGACGCCGGCAGTCGCGTGGCCACCAAATTGGCCGGCGAATTGGTGAAGCAAACGCCATTGAACAAAGTCGCCGGCTTAAGCATGAGCGCCACCACCGACGTCAAAATAGTGTTCGTGAAAACCGACAAAGTAAAAGATTACTCCGACGTCGTCCCTCTGCCGGACGTGGAATTGGTGAAAAAGGACGGCAAGTGGATCATGGATTCCGTCATAATATGTAAGAACAAAACTCTGGAAGCAAAATTGAATGCTCCGTCCAGCCTTACGCCGGTTGGCGTCGGTCTGAATAATTCCATACTCCGTGGAGAGTTGCTAAAGGTTGTCCGATCGCTCCACGACCTGAAATCCAAGTACAATGCGCTTTCGCTGGGGATCTGCGACAATAAAACCGGAGAAAGCACCGCCATAAAGTCTCTGATGAAAGGGCAAAGCACGGCGCTATTCTGGATTTTCCGGAGCGTGGCCACCGGTGGCGCCGCCGCCTTCGAATTGCAGCAGATTTTCGACGAACTTTCCAAGGCGCTGTCGGAGAAATCTAAAGATACGAGCAACCTCAGAGGGTTATTCACAAAGCTCATTGACAACTGTAGGGCATTGAAGACCATAGACGTGGCTCCGGCCGGCAGAGAACCATCAACTTCGTCGGAGACGGGCGCAGCCGCCAACAATAATCCATTCTCCGGAGCCAGCGGGGGAGCTAATTCACTCTCCGGAGCCGACGGAAGAGCCAACCCATTCTCCGGAGCCGGCGGAGGAGCTAATTCACTCTCCGGAGCCGACGGAGGAGCCAACCCATTCTCCGGAGCCGATGGAGGAGCTGATTCGCCATCCGACGATGCTTTCGGTGGCGGCTCGGCGAAAAAATCTCCGAACGAAAACCAAGACGCCGTTGCGGGAGAGGAAGACGTAGGTCTCGGAGTCATAAATGAAGTCGTTACGGAGCAAAACATCAACGTCGAAGCCGCCGGAGGAAAGAATCTCATGGACGCCATCAATCTTCTGGGAGAGATCCTGAAGCTGTACCACACGGAGGTCTTTAGGCCTTACTACGACAATGCCTTCAAGCCACGCGACCGCTGACGATCAGCATTTTAGGATTTGGCGACGGTTGCCCTGCTCGCCAACGGGGGCTCAGACACCCGTCGCAAACATCTGTCGCAAACATCTGTCGCAAACATCAGTCGCAAACATCTGTCGCAGACTCCCGTCGCAAACATCAGTCGCCAACCTCCGTCGCAAACATCAGTCGCCAAAGCCGCGAAAGCGCAGCGCTCCAATGAAACTTCCCCGGAAACAAAGCCAGAAAATGTTGGATC
>JAITAU010000051.1 GCA_031283965.1 Holosporaceae bacterium
AAAAATTAATTGACCGCCGTCTGGAATGGGTATCTAATGGCATCGCGGTTTTCGTGTGACGGCTGTGTTTTATGCAAGTATTGCGTGCGCGGCCCGTGGGCGATGGAGTCTTAGGTGCGTAACAAACTGATTTTCTATGTTTTTTTGCTGGCCGCCTCCGGATGTGAAGACAGAAAGCAGATGCAGGCTCCTCCACCTCTGGTGGGAGCCGCGAGGGCGACCCGCCAGAATGTTCCTTTAACGCTTGAGGTGCCGGCGAAGATTTCCGGATCTCTGGAAATTCAAATTCGAGCCCAGGTGGGCGGCATCCTCAAATCAAGATCCTTCAGAGAAGGGCAATACGTCAACGAAGGAGAAAAATTGTTCGAGATCGATCCGGAACCCTATCAGGCGGCCCTGACGCGGGCCCAGGGGGCGCTGGCCCAGGCACAATCGGAACTGCGGCGCACTGGTCGCGACCATGAACGCATGAAAAAACTGTTTCGGGATAAGGCCGTGAGCCAGAAGGACCACGACGATTCTCTTTCCGCCCACGAACGGGCTGCTGCGAATCTGAAAGTGGCGGAAGGAGCGCTGCGTGAAGCGGAAATTAATCTTGGCTACACGGATGTAAAGGCGCCCATCTCCGGCATCGTGCGCAAAGAGGAGCAATCCGTCGGAAATCTGGTGTCGCCTTCGGGAACTTCGAGCCTTCTGACCTCTATGGTGCAGATTTGTCCTCTGCATGCGACTTTTTCCGTCTCCGGAGCCATCTGGAGCAACATGGCCAAGGGATATCACGCCGGCAAGATAAAATTGGTGAAGTTCGACGACTACAAAGTGGAGGCGATCCTGAGCGACGGCTCCGTTTATCCACAAATTGGCCGGATAATCTTCGTGGACAGCAGCGAGGATAACCTCACCTCCAGCGTTTCCATAAAGGCCGAGATTCCCAACGACGAAAAGCAGCAGATTCTTCTGCCGGGGCAGTTCGTTCGTGTGAGGCTCATCGGCGCCGAGTACAAAGACGTGGTCGTGACGCCGCAGTCGGCTGTGATGGCAGCGAAAACCGGATCAATCGTTTACGTGGTGAAGAAGGACAAGACCGTCGAGGTTCGACCTGTCAGCGCCGAGCTCATCGGAAATCAGGCCATCATCCATTCTGGTCTGAAGGAGGGGGAAGTCGTGATCTCTGAGGGAATTATCAAGGCGCGGCCTGGAATCGCAGTGAACGCTGTGCTCAAATAGCTGGTCATGCCGGTGGACAAAGTGGGAGCGGATTTGTGTTTTCTCGTTTTTTCATAGATAGACCGATCTTCGCTACCGTCGTCTCGCTGATGATGGTTATCGCCGGACTCATTGCCATCTGCAATCTGCCGGTGGCTCTGTATCCAGAGTTAACACCGCCCACCATCGTGATTGATGCGCAATATCCAGGAGCCAGCGCCGAGGTGGTCTCCGAGACCGTCTCCGCTCCTATCGAGCAGAAGGTGAACGGCGTGGAGGACATGATCTACATGAGCTCCGTCGCATCTAGCGAAGGTGGAAGATCCAATACGGTGGTGGCTTTCAAGGTGGGAACGGATCCGAATCGGGCCATGATCAACGTGAATAACCGGGTACAGATGGTGACTGCGTCGCTACCGGAGGAGGTGCGCCGCTACGGCGTGACCGTCAACAAGCGGTCCCCCACCATCCTGCAGGTGTTGTCCTTTTACTCGGACGACGACCGCTACGACTCCACCTACTTGGGTAACTATGCACTGCTGAACATCGTGGATGAGCTGAAGCGTGTGGAGGGCGTCGGCGACGTCTCCGTTATGACCGCCAACGACTATTCAATGCGAATTTGGCTCAAGCCGGACAAGCTCTGCAAGTCAAATCTGAGCACGTCTGAGGTCGCGGCTGCCATCGCTGTCCAGAATTCTCAGCGGGCTGCCGGCGCTGTCGGACAAAATCCGCTGGATGTAAAGGTGAATCGCAGCTACATGATTAGCGCTCCTGGTCGATACTCAACAGTAAAAGAATTTGAGAACGTCATCCTGCGGGCCGGTTCCGACGGCAATGCCCTGCGTCTGAAAGATGTAGCGGATGTGGAGCTGGGGGCGCAAACCTATGACGTTGTGGCCAAGACCCGCGGCTGCGACGCAGTTCCCATCATGCTGTATCTGTCTCCTGGGGCGAACGCTCTGGCCACTACCGAGCGCGTCACAAAAAAACTGACGGAGCTGTCAGAAGCCTATCCGAAAGGATTGCACCACAAGGTGGTGTTCGACACCAGCGCCTTCGTCAAGAACTCGGTCAAGGAGGTGATAAAGACGCTGCTGGAGGCCATCGTTCTGGTGTTTCTTGTCATCTGGGTGTTTCTGAAAAACCTGAAGGCTACGGTTATCCCATGTCTTGCTGTGCCGGTGTCCATCATCGGAGCATTCGCCGGTATGATGGCTTTCGGCTTCTCCATAAACATATTGACGCTGTTCGGATTGGTGCTGGCCATCGGCATCGTGGTGGATGACGCCATCGTTGTCATCGAAAATGTCGAGAGAATCATGCGAACGGAAGAGCTGCCGGTGCGGGAGGCTACCATAAGGGCCATGGAGGAGGTGACCGGCGCGCTGGTGGCCATCGTGTTGGTCCTCTGTTCCGTTTTCGTGCCGGTTTCCTTCATGGGCGGACTGGTTGGAACGATGTACAGGCAGTTCGCCGTAACCATCGCCGTGTCGGTGGTTATCTCCGGCGTGTGCGCTCTGACGTTAACCCCAGCCCTATGCGTTATTTTTCTGCAAAATCACTCGGCGTCTCAGTCAATGGAACGCAGTTTCTTCAGATGGTTCGATCAGAACTTCGCCATACTAACCGAAAAATACGTGGCCGGAGTAAGATTTCTCATTAAAAACATTAGATTTTCACTCGCCACCATTCTGGCCATTGTGTCCGTGATATTGCTGATGTTTAAAACCGTCCCAGGGAGCCTGCTGCCGGAGGAAGATCAGGGAATGTTCATCTCCTGTGCCATTTTGGACCCTGCGGCGTCACTGGATCGGTCGCTGAGGGTCATATCCGCTGTCAACGACAGCATGCTCAAGGATCCTGCCGTGAAGGACGGCATGTATGTGGCCGGCTTCAACATGCTCGGCGGAACTTTGGCCAGCAACGCCGCCACCTCTTTTTTCGTGTTGAAGGATTGGAGCGACCGTACCGGCGCGAATCAAACGGCCAGCATGCTGGCTAAGAAGACCATGGGCCTCGGAGCCACAATCCCCGACGGACTGGTGATGGCATTTTGCCCTCCGGCCATAGTTGGCATGAGCATGACCGGCGGTTTCGAGGGCTACATCCAGAAAATTGGCAACTCCGACAGCAGAGCACTGGAGGAAAAACTGAAAGAATTCATGGTCGCCGCCGCCAAATGCCCAGAATTGTCAGGCCTGAACACGGTTTTCAACGCCAGCGTCCCTCAGTTCAGTATGGATGTTGATAATCTGAAGGCCCTCTCCATGAACGTTCCTATCAACGAGATATACGATGCCATCGGGGCTTCCTTCAACACCCGCTACATTAATGATTTCTCCAAATTCGGTCGTGGTTTTAAGGTGCTTCTCCAGGCCAAGGGAAAATACCGCGCCTTTCCGGAGCAGATCAGTGAAATCTATGTAAAATCCACCGGAGGGGCCATGATTCCGCTCTCCGCTTTCGTCAAATTGATTCCCACCGTAGGACCGGTGGTAGTGGAGAGGTTCAATGTCTTTACCGCCGCAAAAATCATGGGAAATCCGGCTCCAGGCCGAACGTCGGGAGAAGCCATAGCAGCGATGGAGCGTCTCGCAAAACAAGTGTTGGGTAGCGAATATGCACTCTCCTGGACAGGATCCGCCTACCAGGAAAAAACCGCCGGCGGCACAGCCTACGGCGTCATGCTTCTGGGACTTTTGGTGGTATTCCTGATTCTGGCGGCCCAGTATGAGCGCTGGACTTTGCCCATAGCCGTTCTGTTGGCGGTTCCATTCGCCATGTTCGGCGCCATAATCGCCGTTTTCCTTCGGGGATTGAGCAATGACGTTTATTTTCAGGTGGCGCTCGTTACGCTGATCGGACTGTCCGCCAAAAATGCAATTTTGATCGTAGAATTCGCAGTTATGCTGCGAAAATCCGGCGAATCTATCGTGAATTCTGCTATAAAAGCTGCTCAGCTGCGTTTCCGTCCCATAATCATGACGTCAATGGCCTTCATTCTTGGCTGCGTCCCGCTGGCCATAAGCTCCGGAGCCGGCTGCGCAAGCCGTCATTCCATCGGCACAGGAGTCATCGGCGGTATGGTGGGGGCGACGGTGCTGGCTCCGCTCTTCGTGCCATTGTTCTACATTCTAATCACCGGAATAGGGGAAAAAGTTCGAAGCGTAAATGGCAGAGGGAGAGCGCATGCGTAATCTTCGGAATGGGAGATGTACTTTAATTACACTACTGCTGGCGACGGCCTGCGAAATGGGGCCGGATTACCGACGGCCGGATATCCTGATGCCGGATCTGAGCGCTAAGGAGGAGATCGCCGAGTTCGTGGCGGAAAAGTGGTGGGGCGTTTTTGCGGATTCCACTTTGAATTATCTGGAAGAATTGGCACTGAAGCACAACGCCGATCTAAAGACGGCCGTCGCCAACATCGCCGAAGTACGAGCCGCCTCCGAAGTGTCCGAAGCTGAACACTGGCCGACTGTCTCGCTTAGTGGTGAGGGAATGGCCGCCTTCGTTTCCACACGAGGGAAAGCTTATGTCCCTGGTGGGAGCAAGGGGCGGAATTCCATCGGCTATGCCGCCTCTGTCCCAATGATCTACGAGGTGGATTTCTTCGGCAAGTACAGTCGGGGTGACGAGGCCGCTAGAGCTGTCCTTCTGTCCACCAGAGCCGCGAAGGAATGCGTCTTGCTGAGTGTATCGGCCGAAGTGGCGAAGGCCTACTTTCTGCTGCGCGCTCTGGAGGCAAAGTTGGCCATTGCACGGAGAACCCTGAACACCCGCCAGGAGAGCCTGCGTATGTACAAAAGTCGTTTCCTAAACGGCTACTGCACTGAGCTGGATTATCTGCGAATCGACTCGGATATGCTGTCGGTCAAGGCAACGGTGGCAAATCTTGAGAGTGAGCTAGCGAAGGCGGAGACATCGCTGAGTCTCCTGATCGGCACCAACCCACGTGAGATGGTCCAGAGAACGACGGCGAAGGAGAAGGCAATTGAGAAACTGAGGATTCCGCCTGCGGCCCCCAAGGGAATTCCATCTGATATCCTGATGCGACGGCCTGATGTGCTGCAGGCAGAATGTCAGCTGATCGCAGCCAACGCCAGAATCGGTGAGGCACGGGCAGCCTATTTCCCAACGATTTCCCTCACAGGGGGCTTTGGGTTCGAGAGTAACTCCCTGGGACAGCTGTTTAACACCGGGTCCGATGGCTGGTCCTTCGGGTATGGCCTCCATCTGCCCATCTTCAACGCCGGGAGAATCGCTGCCATGAACGCCGCAGTCGATGCGCGTCACAAAAAAATGCTGACGGCTTACGAGAAGACTATCCAGATGGCCTTCAAGGAAACTCTGGACGCTCTGGTGGCTAATCGTAAAAATCGTGAGATAGTGGCGGCACGCAGCCGTCAGGTGAACGCCCTAAAGCGCGGTTACCAGATCGCCTGGAAGCAGAAGGAGTCTGGCCTCATCGGCCTGTTGGATTTGCTGGACGTTGAGCGTGGCCTTTTGGCGGCGGAGATGGAGTTGACGATGGCGCTGCAGATGCAGCTGAACGCCACGGTGGACCTGTGTAAAGCCCTTGGCGGCGGCTGGAATGCGTTGAAAATGAACAAACCACCCTCAAAAAGCAAAAAAGCGATGTAATCGCGTGCTTCTTGTGCCAAATCCCACCACCAATCGCCCGTTAGATGACGCCTATTGTAGAGCACATTTCAGAAGTTACCTGGATGATTCGAAGTGGGATTTGGCACAATACGAGAGAAGAATGGTAATGATAATCAAACGATTATTTTTTTGTACCGAGTTGCTCTGCCCTGCCCGAGTTTTGTGATCTTGTTCATGTTCAGGAATTTTTTGATGATGGATTCGACCGTGATTGCGGGAGCATTTGTTGCAGCGATTACATCTTTTCGGCTGAATTCTCCGCCATTTAAGCTCAAAATATAATTCCAAACCATAAGTTGTTTTTCTGATAGAAGCTGTTCGAAATTGTCGCGATTCATAATATCAACAACTTTTTGCGCCTGGATTTTTACAACCGTCAGAAAAAACAAAATCCATTCTGAAACGTCTTCGTGTTCTGTCTTCCATGTTTTTTGCGTGTAGTTCAGCACTTTATAATACTCCGCCTTATTGGCTTCAATAATTTGTTCATGCGACGTGATTTTCGTGAACTGATATCCGCCGAGCAAAAGCATTAAATTCGAAAGCAACCGACTGATTCTTCCGTTCCCGTCTTGAAATGGGTGAATGGCCAGGTACTCAGAAATAAAATTAGCCGTAATAATGAGCGGATGTTTGCGGGAAATCGCATCATTATACCAATGGATCAGTTCGCTCATTTCCTTTCGCACAAGATGCGGAGGGGTCGGATCAAATACAACTCCGACGACATTTCCCGAAGGATCATGAACTTCAACGCGATTGGCACCGATTTTGTAAGTTCCCCTGTGTCGTTCGTCTTTATCGCAATATTTTAGCATCTCTTTGTGCAACCAAAGAATATTTGACTCAGAAATGGCAATTTCCGCGTAATTATCAAACACAAATTGCAGTGTTTCGATATATCCGGCGATTTCCTGCTCGTCTCGTGTTTTGAATTTCTTGATGTTGATGTTTTGGTAGATCGATTTCACCTCAATATCGGACAATCGATTCCCTTCGATGCGGTTTGAAGATCCTGACGATGTGATGATCGCCGATTCCGTCAGTCGTTCCAGTATTTGCGAAGCAATATTGTTCGTAATTCTCCAGGATGTTTTAACGGCGTCGATCTCTGCAATAAGCGAGTAAATTTTCTCTATTGTCTCTCCTAATAGATTATTAATTCTTTCGCCGACTCGATACATACTAAATCCCATGTCACACGTATATGAGATTGTATGAATTTATATGAGATTAATCAACCCGTTTCGGCTTTAGATAACCTTCATCGGCCTCGCGGACTTTCTCTTCGAGAACGCGGTCGGCCTGGATGCGTTCGGTGTCACTGCGCACCACGACTCCGTCCGGCTTCAGACCGACCAGCGCGCCCTTTTTGTGGAGCAATCCGCCGACGGTCAGGTAGAAACGCTCGGTTCCCACCATCTCCGCCACCTCGCGGATCTTCCGGGACATATCTTCTTCATTGGCAATGCGCATGGTCGGAAC
>JAITAU010000016.1 GCA_031283965.1 Holosporaceae bacterium
TGATGAGAATTGTGCCCCCATCTCCCACGGCTACGAACTTACCTGCAGCATAGGTCACCGCCCAGAAAGTGTGGGTACCAGTATCTCCTTCAGCCGGCGCCCAAGTTTGGTCTTTAATCTTCAAAGTCTCTCTCCTTATTTCTTTTTTCAAGCATCGTATAGGTTTCATTTTGTGCTAGCAACTCTTTTTTATTTTTCTTATCTCCGAATTAGTTGCGCAATGCCCCTATACATGCTATCGTAAGAGCGTTCTTTTCGTCTGAAGAGATACCGCGGTGGCTAGGTTGAGCCTCTAAGGAGCTTGCTGGATTAGTTACCACTCATAGTTGTGGATCCCTCACAGTAGTGGGAAGCAGATTCACCGGAGTGGGCCCTCACAGGAGGGGAGCTTTTGGCCCTAGGGATACGGCAAGCAATTGCCCCCTGACATATCTAGAGGATGCGCCTCATTAAGCAAAGGACAACTGTATAACATGCGTTTCTGAGTTTCAGAGCTGCATGTAGGGTTGTGTCTTTAATTTTTGAGGTGATAATGCCTGCTTCCAATATCAGTTTGACTCACGACAAAGTCTATTACACTGCAGTAGAACTTGCTTTCCGGGAACTTTCCGGCCAGAGAGGATCCTACTTGTTCCCGTTATTCCCGAAAGTTGCGGTAGATGGGAATATGGATTGTATCAATTCCGTGGATACCCAGGGAGCCTCCTGGATGGAAGCTCCGGCAGAGCCGGTCGTATACAATACGACAGAGTTTGGAAAACGTTACCTAAAACCAAACGTTTTCTCCGCGGCATTGTTGCTGGACCAATATGAAACTGCACGCACACGACTTGATCCGTCCCAGGTAGCCTCTATGCTCTGGAACAAGGTGGGCATATTCCTTGACGATATCATTTTGTACGGCAAAAACGGCGTCAACGGATTTGCTGGAAACGCCCTAGCCCAGCTGAAGAACGATGATCCAATCGGCTTCACTGTTCCACTGCCGACCTCCAGAATCATCCCATACAATGATGTGAGATATGGTTACTCCACAAATATCGCCGATCCCAATGACACGATTAAATACGGGCTAAGTTCCGCAAAAATCAATAACGCCTTCATAACAATCCAGGAAGCCCTTAAGTATGAGCCGAGGAATCTGATTTGCGTCGCCAGCAGCAGGGCTAACGGCTCCAGTAGAGCTGACGAAAGGTTGGGCAATGTTCTATGGAATGATCAGAAGGCTCTGGCCACCGGCATGAATTTGCCATACTCCGGAGTGCGCGCATTCGTCACGTCAGAATGCGTCAAAAAAGGAGTTGAATCCGTGGTGGGAGACGGCACAAAGGTGGAATACTCCTACGTCGTGGATCCAGAACAAGTAGCCATTGGATATTTGGGGAGAGTACCAGAAATGCAAATTCAATTTGATCAACTTCCCCAGAGGCATCATGCGCTCCAGATTCTTGTCAGTGGCGCTTATGACTGTGTGCGGATGTCGGAAGACGCCGTTGTGGCTATCGAAATCAGAATATGAGGTGAAAAAATGGCATATTATAATTCTAGTATTATCAAAGGCAACGCCAAGACCTACGACTACGGCCTTTTTAGGAAGAGCACGTATTTCTCCGTGCCTGATAATACCCAATTGCAAATGAACGATGATTTAGTGATCTTCCAGTGTGTGCATTCGTATCTGTCGCTGGATACGATAGCTCTTAAAATGGGAAATGCAGGAACTGGTAACGATAACTTTGCTGTGACTTTTGGCCTCTATGTAGACTTTAATGACAATAAGAATTTCGTTCTCAATAAAAGTCTGGGGCTTGTAAGTGCCTTTGGTAATGTAGGCGCCAATGCTTCTGCGACACTGGGCATTTGGTACAATGGGAAGCTAGAGCTAGCCGATATTACAGCTGCCACCATCGAGCCCCAAATCACCGCCGCCGCCAAAGGAACCGCCTATCAACAGCTGGTGTACTACGCTAACAATATTGCCGCAGACACCGAGGCACCAGCTGCCAAAACAGCATTGGACGCCTTCGCCATCACAGATGTTCTGAAGAACCTCGTATTGGCCGACACCGGCGTCTGGGAGACCATCACCCCAGCTAGAGTGAAGGAACTCTCCGACATCCAAGTGGCAGCGGCTAAAACTGATCTGGACGGGGTTGCCACTACAGGGACTCTTGTCGTTTGGCAGCAAGGAATCACAGCAAAATACACCGACGCCATCAAAAACGCTAAGTCCGCAGCCATCACCTATCGCAATAATCTCCCTCTGCTGCTAGAAAAAACCAAATCGCCCATGACCAAAATCTATCTAGGGATAAAGGTGACTGGAGTTGGCACCCTCCATGCGGGCGATACGTTCCGGCTGGATTACTCGGACACGGGAGGGTCTGACGTCTGATGAATTCATTTCTGGCACTGATCACCAGCAACAAGTTTAAGGGAGCGATCTCACTTGCCGCCGCCGTGGTGATGTACTTCACACCGGACAACATCGACGCCATCATTCAGGCAGGACTTACAGCCTACGGTTGTGTGATCCTCATGATAGAAGAAAAAAATGGATGAAAATTTCGATGAAGCATTTGAAGAAACTATGGAATTTGAAGGAGGATATGTCAATGATCCGGACGATCCCGGCGGCGAGACCAAATACGGCATATCCAAGAGGTCCTATCCGTTGCTGGATATCAAAAATCTGACTCGCGGCCGAGCGAAGAAGATTTTGTACCTGGATTTCTGGATTAAAGGCCGCTGTGATGAAATCGCACAACATAGCTCCTGCGTAGCTAAAAAAATGTTTGACGTCTACGTGAACCTGGGATTGCCCAATGGAACGCGTGTACTGCAGAGAGCCCTCAGAGCCAACGACGTCTACGTCGAGGACGACGGAATCTTCGGCCCCAAAACGATGGAAGCCATGAAAAAAGAAAGCTTTAGGTTGTTGCCAACCATCCGCAGCGAGATGGCCGGACACTACCGTAGCCTTCCGGAAAAACTAAAGGAAAAATACCTCGCCGGTTGGCTCGATAGAGCATATTGCTGAAAGTTGTGTCATGACGGAAGTTGAAATCTGTAACAGCGCGCTCCTGATGTTGAACAAATCCCCAATTGGCTCTCTGACTGACGATGGACCTATCCAGGCGAAGTACTGCAAGTTGGCCTATCCGGTGGCACGGAGATCTCTGATTTCTAAGTATACTTGGAACTTTGCCTCCTGGGATGGGCCGCTGTCGCCGGTGAAATATTTGAACTTTGACGAGGCCCATCAGCCGCCTTTCACAGATGATCACCCGAGGCCAGACCCTGGGGACCCTAATACCTACAAAAATCTCCTAAAATATTCATTTTTGTATGCTCTTCCAGAGAATTATTTGGGTCTTAATACGCTATACGACGCGGACGATACACCTATTCCTACCCTCCCACACAGGAAACCACTCTATACCATTGGGCATTTCATTCCGCCACCTGGTTCCGAATACAACATTGCTGTCGGCACGTACATCTTTTCGGACATTGGCGGCTTGCCCACGATGGTGAACGAACTTCTTGTGAATCCTGCCCCACTGAAGATTAACTGCACCATAGATATTGCTGATACGAACCTGTTTCCGCCATCCTTTGTGGATTGTCTGATCTACTCCCTGGCACTGAGGCTCTCGAAATACCTGGTGGACAGCCTTCAATACGTCCAGATGCTATCTGCGGCTTTCAACGCCGAGCTGGCTTCGGCCATCGCCAACGATTGTCAGCAGTTGATCATCCAGAACGAGAACCCAAACGTCATATATAGCTTTTAAATGAGCAGAATTCGCATTAACCATTCGATTTTTCCACTGGGGCAGGTCTCCGGCGGCGTTTTGGGCAACTTGGACATGGAGATGTACAACAATGCGCTTCAGATATGCAAGAACTTTGTACCGCGGGCCGTGGGCGGTCTACGCAAGCGGGTGGGATCTCGGTTTCTGGCAAAACTCCCTAACGGGGTAGACGGCCTACGACCAATAATATTGCCCTACTACGTTACAGACGTCGACTATTCGCTCATCAGTCTTCTGATCGTCATCATCCCGCAGCCTAAGGCACAAGCAAATAACAATTTTCACGAGCCCCGTATTCGATTCTATAATTTGGAAGAGAACGACTGGATCAAAAAAGATAATGTGATATTTGAGATTAAGTTTAAAGTAGCCACCGGTCTTCTTGATCACCCATATGTTTTTCCAATATGCCCGAGTTTTGAGCAGCTGCAATCTGTACAGACCATTCAGAATGGGAATTCCATCATTTTGTTTAGCAAATTTTTTCCTTTGGTGATAGAGAAGGCATATCCATTTTCAATCAAGATGCAGGACTTTACAGTGGGGCCATATAGCTTCAGAACAAGCGGCTTGATGTTACACCCTCGGATAATCAAAGAAGAAAATGAACATAGTACACCTCTCGCGCTGAAAAAAATTGTAATCTATGACGTACTCAAGGGAAATATTCCTAGCTCTAATTTGCTGCTGTCGCCACCGATATTTTTGTCCGGCCTTTTGATTAATAAGGCTTTCCCGGAATTGCTAAACCAAGGTCTGGATGCAAATAGCTACTCAGTTTTTAGTAATGACTCTCTGACCTTCTCTGGCACTTCATTCGGAAATACCAATCAGCGGATCGTAGTCATGTACAAGAACAGCGACTCCGCCAAGCCGGACCTGGCCTGGAACGGCGTCATACAGGACGTGAGAATCACTAAGCGTACCGATAACGACGCATATGTGGCCACGCTGGTGGTAAAATGGATCAATGAGGAATGCCCACAGGACGCCTCTAACGACAATACAGTCCCGCTACCTGGAACTGAGCCTACGAATTCAAACATTCCAGACTCTGGTCCCCAGGAGACCAGCAATTGGTACATGTCCACTATTTCACTGGACTCGTCACTTCTGGGTGAGTTGCAATTCAATGAAAACGAGGAAGATAAAAAAGTATATGTCCAAGAGTTGCAGAACGAGGATTTCACGCAGACTCGAAATCCACTCGAAAATTTCACTAATCTGCGGCGTGGAGGATCCGGATTCCCAAAATGCGTGCTGCTCTACGATGGGCGCCTCTTCTTGGCCAATATCGGAGATGACGTCAATGGCATATGGGGATCATCTAAAAAACTGAGCGATTGGTTTAATTTCAAGCCAGGAATCGATTCCGGAGACGGAGTCAGGCAGAAGATATCCACCACAAGAATGGGCTTTATTAATTGGTTAGCCGCCACCAGCCGGCTGTTTGTGGGAACTCAGGAGGGGGTGTACATCGGCGGCTCCGTGAATTCCAGTAGCGAAAGCGTTATCACCAGCTCCGGAGTATCCTTTAATTTAATCTCTAAAATCAGCACGTCAGAATTGCGACCAGTGGCGGCGGCGGATTCTCTTCTGTTCACCGATATTAAAGGAACTTCGCTGTTTGAAATTGTGTTGGACAGTGGAGGCGTATATAGGGTGAACGAAATTTCACTGTTGTCCGGAGGATTTCTGGATCCCGGAGTGGCGTCCCACACGTGGCTCGAACATCCGGATAAATGCTATTTCGCGGCCCTTAAAAATGGCATTCTGCGGTCCGTCACCTACATGAAAAACAACAACATCATCGGATGGGCGCAACATTATCTCGGCGCCAACGCCCACGACGCATTCGTGAAATCCGTGGACTCCATGCTGGTGGACAACTACAACGAACTGATCATGGTGGTGGAACGAAATATCAACGGGGAAAATGCCCTGTATTTAGAAGGTATCAGAGGAATCGAGGAAGAGGAAAATGACCTCTCCAACGTCTACGCAGACTGCGCTAAATTGTTTCAGGTGGATTTTGATATCTATGCCATCAAGAGATCTCGGTTTTTCGCCATTACCCCGAACTTTAATCTGGGCGAAGCAGTGGATAGGAACAACTCTCCGATATTCTTCTGGACCGGAGGCGAGAACACCACGATTTTCGAGAAGAACGTTGGGTTCTCGTTTTTCATGGGAGACGCCAACCAGGACTTCATTCAGTGCGAAAATGGCTCTGTAACGGACGAAAACTGGAATCCGCCGGCGGATTATGAGAATCTTGTCCACATCTTCGGCTGGAAGAACAGTGTACCTTCGCTGGCGGACGGAATCATCACCATCACCATGACTGATCGCGCTCATTTTGAGGAAAAATTGCTGATATTGCCGGGATTTTCGGCTACATTCGGGGGACAAAGCGCCGATTTCCTTCAAAATAAAGACGCCGTGTTCTGGATGAACCATGAGGGCCAGGTGTGCTCACGCGACGAACCCCATAATCCAGTGCAGTTTCAACTAGAGGAAGGCGCTATGGCCAACATCGATCCGTCTTTCGAGCTGGGAACTCTGGATCACATAAACGTCAACGTCATCGGAGCCGTTAACGCCAGAGTGGTGATCGATGACTCCGTCGATGAAGTGCGTAAAAGCCTCAATGATCAGAG
>JAITAU010000041.1 GCA_031283965.1 Holosporaceae bacterium
CGCCGGAAATTTACTCCGGCGTACCTTCGAGGACGTTTCCATTCGTATCCACAGCCACGAATTTACCGTTGTCGTAGTCGTAGGTAATTCCACACAAATAACCAACACCATCCGGAACGCTCTGTGGGATCCAGTTTATGCCGTCCTGGCTGATGTAGATCACTCCTTTATAGTCTGTGCCAGTGCCAACGGCGGCGAAACCAACGCCTTCGACGTAGATAACGTCGCTGAAGCTTGCTCCCTCCAGCGTTTGGGTTGTCCATACTCCATTGGCGTCGCAGGTCGTGATTTGGCCGTCGTTAGCAACGGCCACGATTATGCCGCCGCCGCCGCCGACGGCTTCGTAGTAGTTACTTCCATCTAAATCCGGCTGCGTCCAGTTTGCGCCGTCGTCGCTGGTGAGGATCGTTCCACCGGGGCCCACGGCTGTGAATTTACCGTCGGCGTAGGCGACGTCACGCAACGGGTAGGCGGCGCCTGTGTACCGTTGAGTCCAGTAAGTATCGCCGTCCCCCCGGGTGTAGATCACATAGTAGCCCACTGCCACGTACATGCCGTCGCCATGGGTGACGCTCACTACATCGCCGCCTCCGGAGATGGACATGTCGCTCCATGTTCCGTCTCGATTGTAGAGAAAGACTTCTCCACCGTAGCCTGCAATCACAAAGCCCACGCCCTCAACGTAGATGGCGTCATAATATGGCGTACTTCCACTTCCAGGACCATCTACCAGATTCCAAACCTTACCGTCTGTACTGATGCAGATTTCACCGTAGTACCCCACGGCCATGTACATGCCGTCGCCATAGGCGATAGCCTGGAGGCTGTCTACGCCTGCTGTTCCCATTTCGCTCCAGGAATACTCTCCGGACCAGGGTTCTTCGGATGAGGAGCCGCCGGAGTCGCTGCCACCTTCGCCTCCGGAGCCGCTGCCTCCTACGCCATTGTCGCCGCCACTGCCACCAGAGCTGTCGCTGCCGCCGTAGCTTCCACTGTCACTGCCGCCATCGCCGCCGGAGTCGCTTCCGCCATCGCTTCCGCCATCGCTTCCGCTGTAACTGCCGCCGCCGCTGCCACTGTCGCTTCCGGAGTCGCTCCCGCTTCCGCCTCCGCTTCCGCTGCTTCCGCCTCCGCTTCCGCTGCTTCCACCTCCGGAGTCGCTCCCACCTCCGCCTCCGCCGCCAGGAGTCCCGGAATCTCCGGGAGTTCCTTGATTCCCTCCGCCAGAAGTCCCTGAAGAATCAGTGGAAAATATGTTCCCAACCTTGTTGAACATCCCCTCCAGAGAGCTGGAGACTCCCTTAATGCCCCCCAGCGCCACGAGGGCAATCAGGGAAACTATGAGAATGTACTCGATGACCACCGTCCCACGGGAATTTCGTGGAATACAAAGCTTTAGAAGACTCGCGCTGCGGGAGTCTCGGGGAGCGCAGGTTTCATGCGGCCCATTTACTCGGCGTTTGCATAATTTTTGAAGGCAATTTGCCCTGTGACGTCGGGAAGTACAACAATTTTTTGCCTTTCGCAGAAGTTCTTGCCATGAGAGGTAACCCCCCCCCCGATACTCTGATATTTCAAGGGATAAGACATTTTCGAGAAGACTATGTACAAAATATCTTTTTGCCATTGATTTCAAATACATCACCATATAACGGCCTCATATTTACAACCAGTGACGGAATGACAGCTTCTCGCCTTTTCTAGACGGAATCATCGTCCACTGAGAGTTCAGATCTTCTGGCGAAGCTGTTGGCTTCGGCGTCCTCCTGAGATGGAGTTTCGGCCTCCAGGATTTCATCGTCCGTGGTCTCGTCCTCTTCCAGGACCTCAACTGCCTCCAGTACTTCGTCCTCCGATTGATTTTTCACATCCAGGAATTCGCTGGATTTGACGACGCAGACGCGCGGAATTTTGATTGTAAATTTAGATCCTGCTCCAAATTCGCTTTCCACCGCAACCGTTCCGCCCATCAACTCCACATACTTTTTTGTAACCGACAGCCCGAGGCCGGCCCCGGATTGTTCAGAATCGTTTTTCTGAAAAGGTAGAAATATGTTGCCGATCCTATCGGGGTCGATGCCAATTCCGGTATCTATGACGCTAAACTCCACATAATCAACTCCATTTTCAACGATGCCGGTTATCCTCATGGTGACTTTGCCGAATTCCGTAAATTTCGCGGCGTTGCTCAGCAGATTCAGGATGCACTGCCGAAGTTTTGTTACATCCGTGTACATCATGCCTATGTTCTTCGAATATTCCAACAGAAGAGAGTTGTCGTGCTCGGTGATGAGTGGCATGGCGATCCCCTCCACATCCTGAATGACGCCGGCTATGTCGATGTTTTGGAAGAAAAGCTGCGTTTTCCCGGCTTCGATGCTGGATAGATCCATAATTTCGTCGATTAGTGACAGCAGATGCTTCGCCGAGCCGATGATCTTCTGAAGATCGTCGGAGGAGACGCTGTCTTTCCTGTCCATAGCCTCCTCATACAGAATTTCGCCATAGCCGATGATGGCATTGAGTGGAGTTTTCAGCTCGTTGCTGACGCTGGTCAGGAATTTACTCTTGGCGTCGTTGGCCTGATCCGCCGTCATTTTGGCACTCTCCAGCAGAGAATTTGAGTTCTCCAGCTCCTTGGCCTTAATTTCCAGATCCGCTGTCCTTTCCGCCACCTGCTTCTCCAGAAGCGCCGCGTTGTTGGCTAACTTTTTCTCCATTTCCTTGCGGTTGTTGATGTCTAGCACAGCCAGAAGCACCTGATTCTCTCCTATGTCGATGGGGCTGGCAGAGCATATGGACCAGAAGTACGCTCCATCGACGCTCCGCAGTTGCATCTCATAATTAAGCACATTGATGCCGGAGGAAATGGCGTTAGACACATATTTCTGGTTGTGTTCCTCGATAAAAAAGTCCCATACATTGACTTTGTCCATGTCGTCTTTAGTGATCCGAAACATGGTGGTAGCAGATAGATTTATCTTGGTGATTTTTCCATCCGACGCCCGAAACACCACCGTCGCCAGCGGAGTAGAATCGGTGATGGTGTTGGCTATGGCAAGGCGCGTCGTGGCGTTGATGTAGAACACGGCTGCCGCTATACAGAACATCACCCAGAGCGAGACTACGAACGAAAACATGGACAACATACGAGTAAATATCGCCTGTGACAGAGTTTCCACTGCCCCATCATCCGTCGCCGTTACAACGAAAAGCTCGCTGCCCTTCATTTTCTCAGGCATCTTGACCTTATTCTTGCAGATTCTGAAACCTACGGATTCGATTGTTATGTTAAATAACCCATCGTCAATTTTGTGTATTCTACTGGCCAGATGCAACCCCAAAGCCACGGTGTATCTTTGCTCCAGCGCTCCCTTAGGCAGAGAGTTTTGGGAAATGTGGCGGACGCAGCTGGGCGAAATGACGTAAATGGCTCTGGGGAACGCTCCCGGCCGCAGTCCCTGCACATACTTCTCGTATTGCTGCCATTTTAGCCCCAATTGCAGACAAAATTTCTTACTTCCGTCGCCGACGGTAAAATCCCGCAAAACTCCGCAAAACACCACCACAGAGTTATCTTTAAGTTGCTCAAAACCGTATTTTATCTCTCCATCTGCCGATGGTTTCTTGACGCTCAGTAGATCTGCTTCCGTTCCATATAGACTGCTGGCCACGAACTTCCCTTCGGTATCGTAGATGGTGGCGTAGGCGATGTTTGGGTTCTGTCGCTTGAACGACTGCAGCTTCTCCGTAAGCTTTTTGGGATCCTCAAGATCATCCGATGAGAGCACCGACGACAGCCGTTCAAGTTCACGTGGGACATTCTCGAACTGCATACCGATGCATTTAGCTAGACCGATCCCCTCGGAATGTACGAAGGTATCAATGCATCCTCGTATATCTCGGCTGGTGTAGAATTTCACGAACTTAACACCGGCGAACAATGGGACCAGGATACAGAGTGCCATTACCATTGCCACACTTATGGTGGACATAAGCTTTTTAAACGTCATATGCGTAACACAAAAACCATGAGGTGAATCATATTCTCCGGAGGTTACTATTCGGTAAAAATTATGGAGATTTTCAACTAATATCCACCGAGAATGGTAGTCTCTGCGGAATGGTGATCATTTGTAACAATAAACGCGGTCACCCTTTGGAAGGGAGCGTGATTTTACCACAACAGCTGCATAAAGTGGCTACCGGGAAACGCCACCACTATACTGTAGATGATTGTTGAACAAATAATCCTGAGGAATCCGGCGAATTGGCTTGACATATGCCTCCGTCTGTCGTATTCTGCGCCCCAATTTAGGAAAAGGTTTATGGAATGTCGAGGGTTTGTTCCCTAACCGGTAAGGGTGTTTTGTACGGTCACAGGGTGAGTCACGCCAACAACAAGACTAAGCGAAGATTTCAGCCGAATCTGCAGATGGTGTCCTTCTTGAGTGATAAGCTCGGGGCCCGGGTGAGGGTGAGGCTTTCCGCTAACGCTATCCGCACTGTGGAAAAGCACGGTGGTATCGACAATTATCTTTTGGGGAGTTCTGCTGAGACTCTGTCTCCAAAATTCAAGAAAATGAAAAAATTGCTGAAGCGAGGCGACGAAGCGTCTGAGTAGCTTTCGATTTGCGTTTGTAAATGACGTCGTTTTCTTCAACGCCCTTGTGTCTGTGCTGATCAAGTCTAAAATTCCGTGACGCCTTCCACATAAAACGGGTCCAATCCTAACTCGAGGCGTTTTTTGTTGGCCGCGATCATTATGTGGTTTATGGAGCACACTCTGTCTCTAAAAATATACCTCTTGGCGGCAATGCACTTTATTCCGATGCCAACGGAGGCGAGCCAGCCGATTACGTCGTCTTCATTTGCCCAAACAACTTTTTGATTGGGTTTCAGCACATTCGTCCGATACCGTCTGGATAAAATATCTTTTCTTTTCAAAGAGTTATCTTCTTCGGAGAGAACATCGATGCAGATATTTCTCACGAATCTCAGTCGATGCCACCTTATTTTTTTATTTTTTAGCGGATGATACAGCCTGTTAACATCGTATATTTTATGTGTCGATAATTTAATCTTTTTGGGTTCGACCTTTTTGTCATTGTGTGGTTTGCACAATTCCAGGCTGTTTGTTTTTTTTAACCTATTGTTCTTCAATAAAACCATGATTCGACAGTTCTCTGTAAAACTCTTGCTTAATGTTGCAAAAAAGTACAAGAACCACCAAAAACACAGATTTTTCAACACTTAATACCAGCACAGTATGGTAAGAAAAATGGTTTTTTGCAATGCCCTTGAGCATTTTTTAAGAAAATCGTTAAATGGCATGGGCTTTCAATACAATAATTTTCTAAAAATTTAGAAAGTTTAAAATAATTCGTAAAGGGTATGGACTTTGTTTTTGTCTCCTGGTATACCGTCCATGTGTAGTTGTTTGGAGGGGATTAATATGGCAAGACAAAGTTTGAGTCCTATGAAGGATCTTGATTATAACGATACCAATGCATTGGAGATGAAGATGAATGAAAGAGTTGGAAGAAAGAGAAAAGATGCCCCCATGACCCATCTGAAGTACCTGCGAAAGAGAAATGGGTATACGCTAGAGACCTTGTCGGAAATTACTAGCATTTCGATTTCCTATCTGTCGCGGTTGGAATCCGGATCGCGTCGTCTAAATACCGATTTGATACGCCGACTTTCCCATGCCTTCGGTTGTGAACCAGCCGAATTGTTGCAGGAGGTTTCCCATGAGAGCCGCTTGGTTACTCCTGTGGAGTTCAGTCGCAAGAGAAAGAACGATTTGATTCGGGAAAGCGGAATCCCTCTCTACGGAGTTGCCCAGGATTCCTCAGATCCTACGAAGTTGGTCATCAAGGTCTGCTCCCCGACCGAGTGGAAACAGCGTCCATCCGAGTTAGCCGCCAGGAATGAGGTGTTTGCCATCAAAGCCGATGTCTACTTTGTGCCGCACTTCAGCCCGTCCTCTACCCTATACTTGGAATCATCCAGCAATCTTGCGCCCGAGTCCACTGTGGTCATCCTGAATTGCGGAAAAATAATGATCAAAAAGATCTGGAGTGTCACGCCAACTTCCCTGCAGGTTTGTGATTTCGGTGACATTGATCTGCTTAAGGTCAACAAGCTGTCCAAAGATAAGCTAGTGGAAATCGACCGCAGTTCTCTAGATGTAGTCTACAAAGTTGTTGGGTACTCAGACTTCGATCTGAAGTAATCGACCACACAGAGTGGTAAAAGGGGAGCCAACGGTGGCTCCCCTTCGTTCTATCTCCGGTTCGCAGTTCAGCTCAAGGCGATGGCTGTATACTGCGGTCGGATGTTGTGGCGATGCGTTCGCTGTTCCTGGTAGTGTGGTGATATGAAATGCTGAGCCGTTTGGCCAGTGCGATGTTTTGGCGGATCTTCAGGGCCACGGTTTATTTCGCCGTGGCTCTGGTTTTTTGTGCCTGGGTGGTGCAATCCTCCAGATATCTGGTGTTGTTGAGCTCTGGCGGCGTTAGTTTGGCCAGATTCCTGCGGTTCACCTCCTATCTGTCTCTGGACATTGTGGCGCTGGTGTTGCCCATTGCTCTGGCCGTCTCAGCGGCGCTAGTGTATCGCCGATTTATGGAATCCGGTCAGCTGATAGCTCTTCAGGCTGCGGGAATTTCGCCACGAAAGATGCTATCTCCGCTGCTAGTCTTGGCCACCATCGTTACCGGATATCTGTACGTCAGTAATGTCTATTTCTCTCCGGTGGCATGGAAGAAATTCCGCTCACTGGAGTTCAAAATAAGAAACCACATAGATCCTCCTGAAAGCGCCGGTTCCATTTTTTCCAACGACGGTTTCTCCGTCTACGCTCAGGAGTATTTGGGAGATTTCTACTTCCGGAATATATTTATAGTGGACACGAGAAACCCGGAAAAAACCTACAGCTACTACGCCGACACCGGTACCATCCGCAACAACATCCTAATGCTAGCACATGGGGAGCGCATCGAGGTGGATTTTCGGGAGAGAAGAAATTCCGTCGTGAAGTTTCAGTTCTACAACTATGATCTGAGGGAGATTTTGAAGGTGGAGAGCCGTCCGGCCCAACCGAACGAGAAATTTATCCACCAGCTGTTGCAGGACAACGGAGATAATCCGGAGATGACGATGGCTCAGCGGGCGCTTTTCCACCAGAAGACGATATCGCCGCTGCTGGCAGTTGTGTTTCCGCTGCTGGCGTTTCTCCTGACCATATTGGCTCCTCACGAACGGCGTCAGACCTTCTGGCGAATATCCATCCTTTTGGCAGTAATCATGTCTCTGCAGGGGATCTTTTTCTGGATTGCCAACGCTGGTGCAAAGAATCTAAAATTGGTCAGTCTGAATTACGCGCTGGTCATCGGTCTGCTGTTGCTGTTGACACTGCTGATTTGGTGGAAGTGCAAAAAATCATAGAAGAAGCCATTGTACGATGATGTATTTTTTGCAAAAACGAGAAGGAGCGCCGCGCATGACCACAATGTACTTGCTGTACATGAGGATGCGAGCGGCTGATCCAATGAAGTCGATTGCGAAAAACACGCATTGGACAATGGTTTCAGAATGAAAAGGACTCTCTTCAGATATATTTTCACCATCCAACTAAAATGGATGATATTCGTGTCTGCCTCTGTGTTCTTTTTGATTTTGCTCTTCGATTTTGCGGAAATCACCAGGAAATTCCCCATTTCTCGCCTTAGCGAGACGTTGTTCGTGATAAAGTTGTCGCTTCTGCGGACGCCGTCGACGTTTGGTGAGATTTTACATTACATATACTTCGTCACCGCCACATTTAGCCTCTGGAGTCTGTGTAAATCCAACCAGATGACCATTCTGAAGTCCAGCGGCCATTCGCCACAGCAGATTCTGTACCCATTCATGAGCTTCGCTCTGTTGGCGGCGCTCATTTGGCTGTTGATGCTCCATCCAGTGGGGTTGTATTGCGAAAAATTGTACCACCAGAGGACCGGCGGCGACGTTGTGACTGCGGATCCGGCAGAGATAAACCGAGATGTATGGGTGGACTGTTCCGGAAGCAACGAAATCATCTTCATGAAAAGCATAAGGGAAAACTCCATGGAGGGGATCAGCATATTCAACACCAAGGACGGCCGCCGCACCTTCGCCAGACGGGCCACGGTGAAGGAGGGTTCCTGGATTTTGGAGAACGTTGCACTGGTGAACGGTGACAAAACCGAGAATTATGACGTTCTTCGGATGTGCAGCCGAGTGTCTCTTGAGCTGATGCAGCTGCTACTGAAGTCTCCCCAGAAGCAGAATATTTACCATCTCAGTCGGATATACGGAATCCAGGCTAAAGACCGGGTGGCGCTGAAGTTTTACGAGCTGGAATTCCACAAGCTCCTGGCTAACTGCGCCACGTTTCTACTGTTTTCTCTGCTGGCCGCCGTCATCTGCTTCCCCATCAACCACTATAAAACCAAGACAGACGTAGCCGTGAAGGTGATCGCCACGTCGGTGCTGCTTAGATTCGCCAATAATATCCTGGAGTCTTTGGCCAGAGCCGGCCTCATGTCCATGCCATTAGCTTGCTGGGCCGTTGTTGGGTCTTTGTTCTGCGCAGCCGTTGCTCTATTGATCTGGAGAGAGGCGTGATGGAGCTCAGAAGATGCCTTCTTCTCATCTCAACGGCGCATTTCTTTGCCTTCCCGGAGGTTTGCGGCGACGACGTCACCTTCATCAACTCCAACCGCACCAGCTACACCGAAGAGGCCGTCCACTGCGTCGGAAACGTTATCATCATCTGCTACGGCCACATAATAGCCGCCGACGAGATTTCCTACGATAAAAAGAAAGAGATCATTGAAGCCAAGGGTAAGGTGATAGTAAGAGATGAGAGATCGAACACATACTACGCAGATTTCATCTCGGTAGGGAAAGACTTTAAATCCGGCTGCGCCAAGAACGTTAAAATCGTAATGCCAAACAAAACGAGGTTGGCCGCCGCCGTCTGCACCATCAAAGATAGGAAATTCCTGTTGAAGAACGTGATCTACACCCCATGCTACCGGTGCTCAGAATCCGGAGAGCTGACATGGCAGGTAAAATCCCGGCGGGTGACCTTTGATCCAAAAGATTACACTGAATATGAAGAAGCAAATTTTGAATTGTTCGGAACACCTGTGATCCATGCGCCGTATCTGTACCACGTGAGTCCGCAGGTGAAAAGAAAAAGCGGAATGCTGGTGCCGAAGTTCTCCACGTCAAGCGACAGCGGATTCAGCATGCTGCCCCAGTATTTTCATTCCATCTCCGATTCACAGGAGTTGATAGTCAAACCGATCTTTACGTCGAAAATCGGCAGCGTGGCCTGGACCTATTACGGCCTCAGATTTCCTCACGGAGAGTTCAACGTCGACGCCAGCATCACCGGCGCCAAATCCATCTCTCACCAAGTCGGCAAGGACGTGCCGGAGCAAAAGGCCATAAAAAAGATGCAGAGCTCCGGCTACCGTGGCCATGTGTTCTCGAAATTGAGGTACGAAATCGATCGCCATTGGCGGTGCCGCTCCGACATAAATTTGACGTCTGACAGGCATTATCTGAAGAGGTTTCCATTTCTCCCAGGCGAAGACCGTATTCTCGAAAGCAACGCTTGGCTGGAGGGTTTCCACGGTCGCAGTTATACGTCGGTGAAAGCTGCAATGTTCCAGAGCGATCATCTGGAAAATGCCCCGCGCCTCCTTCCCAGCATCGAGAGAAATTACTGCTGCGATCTGTTCTCAGGCGCCTTCGGCTGGGATTCAGCCTTCACAAATCTGGATTTCAACAACCACAGATCCGCCCAGAAGGTGGTGTCCAACGTCTCCTGGTGCAAAAAATTCCTGCTGCCTCATGGAAACATATGTCATCTCAGCAGCACACTCTCTTTTAAAGGGCTTAAGATCTCCGAGAGGGAAAAATCCGACTACAATTCTGCCTTCGGCGTCATCCCCCAGATCCACGGCTCCTGGCGTTGGCCGCTGATCTGTTATCTGAACCAGCATCGGACAATTCTTACACCTATCGTCGGCGTCATAATCTCCGGCAACAGGAAAATCGGCGACGTATTCGAAGATCAGTTCTGCGAAATCGATGAAATGAATATCTTCGATGAAAATCGCTCCATTTCCCTCTACAACCTAGACACCGGCAAGCGGATTTATTACGGCGCTAAGCTCTCCGGCTATCGAAATGGGGAGAATCTCTATCATTTTACGGTTGGCCGTTCCTTTGAGTTCACGGCGCCGCCGGAAAGACTGGAGACCTCCGGCATCAAACACAAGCATTCCAATGTCATCGCCGCCCTGGAGACAACTCTGACGGAGGGACTTTCCTTCAACTGCAGCGGCAGCTACTCGACAGTGAGTAAAAGATGGCTGAAAATCGAATCAGGATTGCGCTACTTGGACGCAAAATTCGAGGCTGAGGTCATGATCTTCCGTGGGCGGCAGGCGGAGCATAATCCATTTGCCGCCAACTTCAACGACGAAAATAGGAAGATCCAGAAATACAAGGGAGCTTCGTTGGACGTCGGCTGGAGGGCCACCGCTTTCACCACCCTAAAGGCCGGCGTTGTGATCGGCAACGAATTCAAGAACGCCCTCTACGTCGATGGAGCGCCAGTCGACCGCCACAAGTTGGTCAGCCATTATGTAGGCGTGGGCTATAAGGACGAATGCACAGAAGTGAATCTTGCGGTGGAAAGGCATAACTACAACGACGGCGACCTGAAACCCGGGGCCTCCTTCACAATGGTGGTGCATCTCAAAAACCTGGGAATCTGAGCGACCGCCACGCGAAGCTTCAGACGATTGGAGCAAAGAGTCCAAGCGCTGACGCTCTTATGGAGTACGGTTACAATGGATCATTACATTGGCTGATCTCAATACATTATCTGAGATCCATATTCTGATACGATGGGACAGAGAAGTGTCTGAATAAATTCGTTGGATGAATCATGCCTTCCCATAATGAGGTCTAGTTGTATAGTCCCATATTGTAGAGGATGTATAGAAGTGGCAACCTAAAGCAAAGAAGAGAAGGAGTTATTATGGACCAAATACTACACAGCTGCGCCACAACGACAGAGGCGATGCGTCGAGCAATACAAAATAGTAAAGAGAGTCTGAAGAAACTGTCGGAAAAATACTAAGCAAATCAAAAGACGATAGCAAAATGGAAGAAAAGAGACTACGTGCACGATACGCCTATGTGGCCTAAAAATCCTCATTCTACAGTGCTCAGCCGTGAAGAGGAAGCGGTGTGCGTCGCCT
>JAITAU010000043.1 GCA_031283965.1 Holosporaceae bacterium
GTTTTCAAGGCAAAATTCTGACGTATTTTATTCCACATACCGCAACCCAAAATCCTCAATATAAGAAAATCATACGCCCAACTGATGAATTTTTGGTGAATCCCGACTAACTTTCCCCACCGGCCGGAAACCTACTGCTTCCCGACGACGGCGCGAGCTTCCGCTCCTAGTCCCGGATGGGCACGGAAATCTGGATTATGAGGGAAGAAAGCCATTCGCGCCGAATCGCCACCTCTATTTTCCAAGCGGATGGAATTTTTCCATCACTTCTCGGAGTCTTTTTTGGCTGACATGGGTGTAGATTTCCGTGGTGGATATGTCGCGATGTCCGAGCATCTTCTTCAGGCTGAGCAGATCCGCCCCGTTGTCCAGTATGTGGGTGGCGAAGGCATGGCGCAGCACGTGTGGTGAGATTTTCTCCGGATCTATCCCGGAAAATTCCGCAATCCGCTTCAAAATCTGGAACACCCTCTGTCGGCTGATGTGTTTCGCCGGATTTCGCGACGGAAACATCCAGATGGACCTCTTGCAGATTTCATTCCATCTTGGGACCAGCGCCAAAACATCGCCGGCCACAGGCACAATCCGTTCTCGGCTGCCCTTGCCCAAAATGCGGATAAATTTTGAATCCACCAGGGCGTTACGTTTCAGCGATATCAGCTCGCTTACCCGTAATCCACTGCCGTACAGGAGATAGAGCAGCAGCTTCGCCCGCAGTTCATCTCTGGGATTGTTAAATTCCCGAGTAGCGTCGAACAATTTCTTCACCATATTCTGGTCGATTATCTTGGGCAGCGGACGCTTTAGCCGGGGAGAGCCTATGAAAGCGGTCGGATCCATCTCCATAAGCCCATCCCGATGGAGAAATTTGAAAAGCTGCCTCAGCGCCGCCAACCGGCGCTTGATGGTGGAGGTCTTAAACCCTTTTTCGTTTAATATCCCGATGTAGGACAGGATATCCCTCTCCTCTGTTTCTGAATTCAGTGAAATATGCCGGCGAAAATCCTCCAGATCCGACAGATAGGAGGCGACGGTATTTTCGGAAGCGTTTCTTTCGCTTCTCAGATGCTCCAGAAACAGCTCAATGAAATTATTCATAATTTTTTTATCTCTAGGACCTTCACCACCTCATGTCGGCTGGGCGGCACTCCGGAGAACAGCAGAACTGCGGCCGCCAAGAATAGAATCAGGCCGCAGGAACACAAAAATATTAAAAAGAATTTCATGATTCTTTACCATATCCAGTCAATGGCTATAATATAACTCCGACGGGGTGTGGAGATAAGTAAAATATTACATGCGTGACTGTATGTGGGCCTTCGGGCGGTCGGTTTTTGTGTTGTCGGAAAAGGAATCCTGGTTCATGAGGCGGTCAGTGGCGTTGCCCCTCGGTGCGGCGTCGTGGCCGAGTTGGTGAGTCCAATGGTTTGTTTTTTGTTCTTTTTGGGAATGACGCTTTCCATAGCCGTGGCTGGATTTATATCCGGATCCGAAACCGCAGTGACAGGCGCCTCAAGAACCTATCTGTATCATCTGGCCAAGAAGGGCAACGAACGGGCCAGGCGGGTGATCCTTCTACAGAAGAATATGTCCTCTTCCATCGGCACAATCCTGGTGATGAACCAGTTCGTTCTCTATCTGATCCCCATCGGCAGCACATTATTCGCGGTGAAGCATTTTTCGCTGGCTGAAACCGCTGTACTGCAGGTGGCTATTGCCTTTCTTCTGGCCATATATGCGGAAATTTTTCCCAAAATGCTCGCCATAAAGTTCGCCGTCCCATTCGCTCTCTTCACCGCTCCGATAATTTCCCGCGCCGTGCGGTTCCTGAGACCGGTGATTTCTGTTATGGAGGCCTGCGCCAGATTTTCCATGCGGCTGATGGGAGTCAAGATAGACGCGCCGGAGCCAGAAGATCAAGCGGACGACGAGCTGCGGGGGGCCATCGAGATGCATTCCTCAGAGGAGGACGAAGAGGCAACCCAGAAAAAGAGCATGCTGAAGAATATTCTCGATCTGGAGGAGGTATCCGTCAGCCACATAATGGTGCATCGGAAAAATCTGTACACCATCAACGCCTCCCTGCCCATCGAGAAGATCGCCGAGGAGTTAAACAACTGCCACTTCTCCAGAATTCCGCTGTGGCAGGACAATCCCGAGAACATCATCGGAATTCTGAAGATCAAGACGTTTTTCTGGGCCTTGCAGCTGCAAAGCGAGCATCTGGAGAAGATAAAAATACATAATTTGCTTTCTGCTCCATGGTTTATTCCGGAGACTACCCATCTGCTGGATCAGCTGCAGAATTTTCGCAAAAGGAGAGAGCATTTTGCTCTGGTGGTCGACGAATACGGCGACCTTCAGGGCTGCATCACGCTGGAGGATATTCTGGAGGAAATCGTTGGAGAGATTGTGGACGAATACGACACCCTCGCCGACGGTGTAAACGTGCAGCCGGACGGCTCCGTCATCATCGACGGAGCCACGGCTGTGCGCGACCTGAATCGACAATTCGACTGGAGTCTCCCGGAGGATGACGCTGCCACCATCGCCGGCTACGTCATGCATGAGGTGAGAAAAATTCCGGATATTGGTCAGGTGTATATGCTTTCCGGCTTGAAAATCGAGATTCTGAGACGGCAGAGAAACCAGATCGTTCTGGTGAAGGTCACACCACCGTCAAAATCCACGCCGTCCGAATAGACGTCAGATAAAAATATCAACGTCGTGGCCACAGACAGAATGAAACGGTCTTGGGCTTCGTTTGGCTGTCGGAAATTGGTTAATGCCCTCGTCTTGTATCTTTGGGTATGGCGATGGAATTAGCTAGACCATTGCGGTAGAGGCGAAGAGAAGCAGTCTCTCGCCATGCGCCCTTGAGCATCTTCTAAAGATCATGCTCCTCCGCAGTTGTTGATAAGAGATCGAACGGTATCCCAGTGCCTTAAATATGAGCAATCTTGTATTCCACAAGATTGATCACACCGTTGCCGTTTTACTTTTAGGGCAGTCTATGCAAAGGCATGTCGTCGGCATTGATATTTCGGAAAAAATCTTGATGTTTACGCTATTTCTGACGGAAAAATCAAAAAAATACGTACTTAAGCGACAGAGTCTAGTCTCCTGAGAAGCAAATCGAAATTATGGGATTTCATGAAGTCGACGAGGCGGTCGCGATTGCGGGAGATCCTGAAATCCCGGTAGTCCTCCTCCACTTCCATGTCCCGAACCAGCGTGACCAATTTCAGGAAGATTTTCAGCTGATCCCTCTGGTCAATCAAGCTCTGGCGGATTTTGAGACGTTTGATTTTGTCGATGTTTTGGTAGATCCCATCCAGCGTCCCGAACTCCCTGAGTAATTCTGCTGCCATTTTCGGTCCTATTCCTGAAATTCCAGGAATATTGTCTGCGGAATCCCCCATGAGCGCCTGGAGATAAGCCATTTGTGACGGAAGTACACCGTATTTTTCCTGCACCTCCTTCGGGCCGATCCTTTTGGACTTTATGGGATCGCAGAGCGTGATTTTCTCGCCCACCAGCTGCATTAAATCTTTGTCGGAGCCCATGATGCGCACCTCATACCCAGCGCTTGAGAGCTTTTCCGTGTAGGTGGCGATAACGTCGTCGGCCTCGAATCCATTTTTGGCCACCACCGGGACGCCGAAGGCTGCGCAGGCTTCTCGAATCATGGGAAATTGCGTCTTCAGGTCCTGCGGAGTCTCGTGGCGGCTGCTTTTGTACTCGGGATAAATGTCGGAACGAAAGGTTTTTCGGCCGCTGTCCAAGGCCACGCAGAACAAATCGGAGGCGTATTTGTTCAGCATGGTCATGAGGGCTGAGCAGAAGCCATAGACGGCGCCGACAGGCCTGTTTTCCCCGTCCGTCAGCGGCGGGAGACCGAAGTAAGCGCGGTACACAAAACTAGAACCGTCCACCAGGACGGCGGACATTGCCATGTCTATTGAATCGTCTGATTTTTGGATTCAAGCTGCTGCTGGTAGAGCTCGGCGAAGTTCACCGGCGCCAAATACAGCGGAGGAAAACCGCCTTCGCTGACGCAGCTGGCGATTATGGAGCGTGCAAAGGGAAACAGCAAACGCGGGCATTCCACATAGAGAATGGGGTCAATCATCTCCTGAGGGAATCCCTCGATGACAAAGTCGCCGACGTAGGTTAAGTCCATGATGAACAGAGGGTCCTTCACCTTAGCTTGGATATTGGTTACGAGGGCGACGATGTAGCGGTTCGGTTCGGCCCCCTTTTCTACATTTACTTTTAGCTGCACATCAATCTGTGGCGACTGTTCAGATTGCTCCATCTTGGCGTAGGATATTACATTTTCGAAGGACAGATCCTTCATGTACTGGGCCACGATTCCCAAAATCTGCTCTGCCACTTTTTTCCCGGCCATGACTTCCCCCAATCAAAACGGCTCATGATATAGGAGAGCTGATGATAAAACAACCCAAGCGTCGCCGGGGGGATTGCCCACAGCCATGCGGGCACGAGAATTCTATTGGAGACCTAGGCGTCCGGATTCCGCGTGTGGTTCGCCGCCAGTAAATCGATCGTGTTTTGTATCTGTTTGAGTATTGGAGCCTTTTCGAAATTTTTTATCCAAGCGTCGATGTCGTCGGAGAACTGTTCCTTTGTGATTTCTCGGCGGTCTATCTTCGCCAAAATATCCCTGAGCTCCGCCGCGTTGCCCGGTGTAAAGAGAACGCCGCAACGGCCGTCGCTTAGCAGTTCCCGCGGAGCTGTGGGGCAGTCCGAGGCCACCACGATGGTTTTCAGCGCCATTCCCTCGACGATCACCAGCGGCGCTCCCTCGTTTTTCGAAGACAGAATTGAGGCCTTCGAATGCTTAACGAAAGCGTAGGGCTCCGATATCTGCCCAAGAAACAGAATCATCTCCGATAATCTGCAATCCGCCGCCATTTGCTCAAGTCTTAGGCGATCGCTGCCATCGCCGATGAAATAAAGCTTGGTTTTGGACGACGTCTCCCGGAGAAACATCTCATAAGCCAGGATCACAGTATCCGAATCCTTGTCCCGGGACAGACGGGTCACCACTAGGAAATAATCGTCCCCCAAAAGCGCCAACTGATGGTCGGAAAAATGATCCTCCTCCTCCGCCAAACGCCTTATGTGTTCTAGGTCAAACGGCAGGTAGATGGTTTCGAGTCTGTCCTTCAGTTTTGGGCAATACCGTTGCATGTCGTGGCGCAGACAATGGCTTATGCAGACGACTTTGTCGTAGACTGAGCAATCCGTTTTTATGTCATGGATAATCACACCGGAAGAACATTGAAGCCACACGATTTTCGGCCTGTCCTTTACTTTCCTCAGGCGGCTCTGCATGCATCCGTTTTTGAAATCGACGATGACATCGGCGCCGTCGACGCAGCGGCGAAAAAGTCGATCGTTTGCATATCTGTTGATGAAACGCCTGAAGAAACGTCGGATGTTTTTCGATAATGTTTCATGTTTTGCTTCATCATGGAGATGTTGATGCAGTGTTATGCTGTGTTTCTCGAAAAAATCTAAGAAATACTTCTCGGTTATCGGAGTTTTGCACCAGACGGATATGGAATACTTGCCGGTTTTCAGCAGACCGTCGGCGATCTCGCAGAATGCCTTTTCGGTCCCCCCTATTACCATGCGATCGTGACAGAAGAGCAGTTTTATTTTCTCCATTGAATGCTCTTGTGAACGTAAATCTTCACACCGAAGGCGCCAGCAACGTGCCGAAAATTTTGGATTCGTTTTATGCGTATGGAAAAACCAGCATCCTCATAGCGACGACCGGTCTGACATAACACTATGGAGTTCGGCGGGATATTGTCGGGATTATTGCGGAGCTCAAGTACGCAGACTTGCTCGCCGAGATGATAGGAGATGAAACCATCATACACCATGAATCTCCATTTTTTCCCCACTGGTATAACTTTAACACTGTTGAGATCGCGATGTTTGGAGAGCCAGATTAGTTTCACTCCATTCGAGTATTGTCTCACCAGCTCATGAATGATCGGCATATCGGTTTTTCGCAGTTCCCATGTCTCGATTACTTGGAGTTTTGAAGTCATTGCCGAATTTTTGGCGAGAAAAATAGAAATAACCATCATCAGAACGGAAACCCATCTTTTTTCTCTCCACAAGTAAACAGTCCAATGGGCCAGCGACGGCAACGCCAGCACCACCGACGGAAATATACGATATGCAGAATTCATGTTTATGCCCAAGATAGCAACGACATAGGCGACGGCAGCAAACAGCAGTCCATCCAGAAAAATATACCGACGATCTTTTTTGAACAGGACATAACCGGCCCGCAGCAGAAACACCACAAGCGCAAGCCACATAATGGGCTCGGCGGAAATTCCATCAATCGTCTCGTTAACGCCGTGGAAGGAAAAAGCTTTCCATCCTCCTTCATACATCCCCTCCTTCGGGGGCCGTTTGACGAGGTGCCGATAGATGTAAATGCTCAGATATATCGCTGAATTTCCCAGTAGCGCCAAGTTGAATTTCCTGTCCTTTTTGCTCAGCGTCCCGTAGCGGAAAATGAAATTCGTCATCGGGATGACGGCTATCATCCCAAAGCATGGTTCCTTGATGTATGTGGTGTAGGCGGCGGCCAGAAATGCGAGAACATAGGAGCCGGTGGACTGAAGATTTTCTCCCTTCCAGTAGAAAAACATAAACGTCGCCAGCAGGAAGAGCATCATTCTTTCTGCATATATGCAGCTCATGTGAATCTGGAAAAAGCTGGAACAGGCGAACATGACGAACATAAAAAACAGATTGATGAGATGACTCTTCGGAGAGATTTTGTTCAGAAACGAGAATAGAATTAAGACGGCGGCGAACATTATCACGCAATTGTAGAGGAGGTGTGCCGTGACTGTATGCCCGTATGGGACTAACAGCAGTATGCTGTAATCCACCAGCCCCAACGGCCAAAACCTTCCCCGCCCGGTCCAGGATCTGGATGGCTTTCCGACGGCTGTTGTGGTTATGAACTGCAGGTCATCTCCCAACGTCCACTCGGCATGCCACAGAATGCAGAAGGCAAACACCGCCAACAGAATACCCAAGACGAGATAGGATATCTTCCTCTGGTCCAACTCAAAGTTCCCACGCTTCGGGTCGATGATACCATCGTACCTCGTCCCATGCTATACTTCGGCAGTTGATGGAGTCCTCATGTCTCTGATATCCGTGATTGTGCCTGTGTACAACGTCGAGAAATATCTCTCCAAGTGCTTGGAAAGCATCTTATCGCAATCCTTTCTGGATATTGAGGTGATCTGCGTGAACGACGGGTCGACGGACAGATCTGCGGCCATTTTGAAGGAGTACGCCGGGAAAGATTCCAGAATAACGGTGATTAATCAATCCAATTGCGGATTAGCCGCCGCCAGAAACGCCGGACTGAGGGGCGCCGCCGGCCGGTACGTGCTCTTCGTGGACAGCGACGACTGGATTCATCCAGAAATCTGCGCCACGCTGGCCGCCACCATCTTCGACGATCTGGATCTGGTAGTTTTTGATGTGAAATGCATCCGGGAGGACGGTCTCGGCGCCAACAGACCGCTGGAGAAATACCTGCGCATAAATTTCCGTGGGAAAATATCCATCGATGCCGATAAAATCATGAAGATTCCCGTCGTCGCCTGGAATAAGATGTATCGAAAAGACGTCATAGACAAATATCAGATATCCTTTCCAGAAGGTCTCCTGCACGAGGACAATTCCTTCCATTGGAAATACCTGGTTCGGGCGAAGAGCGCCTATTTTGTTCCTCAAAAGCTCTACAATTATAGGATTAGACACGGTTCCATCACCGACAAAATTGCCTCAAAGGTGCTGGACCATTTTCGGATATGCCTGGAAATCCACGAATATCTGGCGAAATACGATCTACTGGAAAAATACTGGAAGACTTTCGAAGAGTTTTTTCTGCATTGTTTGGGCATAGTATGCCGTCACACGGACGATCTTCCCCACGCCCTGAGAGTCGCCCAGGGAACATGGTCGAAGATTGGCATGCGGGGCGACGGCGACGTCATCCGGGCGCTGGAGAATGGTGACCACGCCTACGTGGCCAAGTGGATCAACTACTCCCCCTGTGAAAAGGTGTTTTCCATTAAGAATCGGTACGGGCAGAAGGTGTTCACCATCTGCGGACGACAGTTCTACCCATAGTGCGCCGATGAATATGCCGATTATCTACGTAAAATCCGTTGAAAAAATAGATGTTATCTAGGATAATGGCCAGTTCCTCTGCTGCGGTCATGATTTTCGATGGCCGTTGATGGGAAGAATATAGGAAGTTTTTTGGAGTAGGTTATGAACATATACAGATCCCACAACTGCGGAGAACTGCGGAAATCCAACGTCGGGGAGGTGGTGAAATTGTCCGGTTGGGTGCACAAAAAGCGCGACCATGGTAGCCTGCTCTTCGTCGATTTGAGGGATCACTATGGCGTCACCCAGTGTGTGATCGATTCCGACGGCGACGTATTGCGCCTAGTGGAGAAAATTCGTCCCGAGTACATCATCACCGTCGACGGGACAGTGGTGAGCCGCAGCACCGACGCCGTCAACGGAGAAAATCCCACCGGAGAGATCGAGATCCAGATCCAGCGACTCACGGTGCTTTCGGCGGTGGAAAATTTGCCGCTGTCCATCGGCAGCGTCTCGGATTTGTCCGAAGAAACTCGCCTGAAGTATCGTTTTTTGGATCTCCGGCGGGAGCAGCTGCACAAAAATATTGTGTTGCGGTCGAATATCATCGCCAGTATTCGGGAAAAAATGAGAAGGTCAGGGTTTCTGGAGATCAACACGCCCATTTTAACCTCCAGCTCTCCGGAAGGAGCGCGGGATTTCCTGGTGCCGAGTCGACTGCACCCGGGGCAGTTTTACGCCCTTCCACAGGCGCCTCAGCAGTTCAAACAGCTGCTGATGGTGGCCGGTTTCGATAAATATTTCCAGATTGCCCCCTGTTTTCGGGATGAGGACAGCCGCGCCGACCGATCTCCCGGCGAATTCTATCAGTTGGATTTCGAGATGTCCTTCGTCACCCAGGAGGATGTTTTTTCCGCCATTGAGCCGGTGATATATGAGATATTCAAAGAATTTTCCCAAAGGTCCGTGTCGTCGTATCCGTTCCGACGGATCACCTACAACGATGCTCTGCTCCACTACGGCAGCGATAAACCTGATCTGCGAAATCCGTTGATAATTTACGACGTCGGCGATGTGTTTGCGGATTCATCCTTCGCCGCCTTCGCCGACGCAGTGAAAAATGGCGACGTGGTGCGAGCCATAGGCGTGGACGGAGCCGAGACTCAACCGCGTAGTTTTTTCGAAAAGCTGAACGACTGGGTCAAGATTTTGGACATGCCGGGGCTCGGCTACATCATTTTCGATGGCGGAGAGACCAAGGGACCGCTGGTGAAATTTCTGGACGACGTTCGTTTGCGTCGGTTGCGGGAGAAAGTGTTGCCCTCCGGCGGCGGAGCAGTGTTTTTTATCTGTGGTACAAAGAAAAAAGCCGAGAAGGTCGCGGGACTGTTGCGGCAGAAGCTTGGCCAAGATCTTGGACTGTGCTCAGGCGGCTTCGAGTTCTGCTGGGTGGTGGATTTCCCCATGTATGAGTTGAATGAAGACTCAGGAGTCATCGAGTTTTCCCACAATCCATTCTCTATGCCACAGGGGGGGATGGAGTCGCTGCAGAAGATGAACCCTCTGGAGATAAAGGCACATCAGTACGACATTGTGTGCAACGGCGTGGAGTTGTCCAGCGGCGCTATCCGCAACCACATGCCAGATGTGATGTTGAAGGCCTTTGAGATCGCCGGCTACAACGCCGAAACCACCAAGGAGCGCTTCAAGGGCATGTTCAACGCTTTCCAGTACGGCGCTCCGCCACACGGTGGCTGCGCCCCAGGCATCGATCGCATAGTCATGCTGATAGCGGAGGAGCCTAGCATCCGGGAGGTCATAGCGTTTCCGCTAAATCAACAGGCGCAGGACCTCATGATGAACGCTCCCTCCGACGTTAGTGAGAAGCAGTTGAAGGAACTGCACATAAAACTTGATTTACCGAAGAAACGTGTCTAAGAATGATTTCCAAGTGGGCAGTGGCATGAAAAGATATGCGAAATTATGCGGCGTTTTTCTGGCGGCTTTCTGCACCATGGCCACCGTGAACTCCAGTCCCATCAAAATCGCCTGTAAAGCCAAGGGACGTGAGGCGGAACTTATCGAAAAGGCCGCTCGGGAGTGGGAAAAGAAGCAGGGCGGTCGCCACAAGGTGGAGATCATAACACTGCCACGAGCCAGCAATGAATGTCTTGCTTTGTATCTGCAATGGCTCAGCACCGAAACTTTCGATGTCGACGTTTTTCAGGTGGACGTGGCCTGGATCGACATGCTGGCGGACTATCTCTATCCACTGGACGAGTTCCTGGCGGCGGGGGAATGGAATGCCGACGATCATTTTGACGTCATCCGTGGCCGTATCTACCACGATGGAAAGATCATCGTCTTGCCCTGGTACACAGACTGCGGCATGATGTATTATCGCAAAGATCTGCTGGAAAAATACAATCGCCCCGTGCCAAAATCATGGGAGGAGCTTCTGGAGACAGCCATGTACATCCAAACGGAGGAGAGAAAAGATCCAATCAAGAAGAATAGATTTTATGGATTAGGGTTTCCGGCAAAAGCCTTCGAGGAACTCACCTGCAGTTTTCTGGAGTTGATCGATTCATTCGGCGGTTCCATGATGAAAGATGGCATGATCGTCATAAATTCGCCAGAATGCATTGAAGCCACCAAGTTTTTGGTGAAGTGTTTTGGTTCCATAATCAACCGCGGCTCTGTGAATCATTCCGGTGAAGAGGTGCGTGGGTTGTTCCAGTCAGGGAACGCCGTCTTCATGCGCAATTGGCCCTACGCCTGGTCCCTGATGAATGAACCCACTGCGGAGGTGGCAGGCAAGGTCGGCGTCATGCCGATTCCCCCAGGCGGCACCAAGGGAAAGCCATCCGGAGCGCTGGGAGGATGGTTTCTTGCGGTATCCAAATATTCGAAACATCCGCGTTTGGCTGCCGATCTGGTGAAATATTTCACCGATGAAGCTCAGCAAAGAATTCGCTCGGAATTTTCCTATCTACCGACGCGTAAACGCTTCTATGAGGAAGCGAATGTACTGGAAAACAACCCGCTTCTGGGGACAGTCTATGACTCGCTGATGAACGCCGTAGCCCGACCGTCATCCGTCTTCCGCCGTGATTACATAAGGGCCAGCACGGAGATATTCAACACCGTGAACACCATCATTACCGAAAGCGTTGAAACGGAGGGCTTTAGCGAAAAGGACATAAAAAAATATCTGGATCGTCTGGAGCGAAAGCTCAGTAAAATCCTGGAAAAGGCGTCGGTTTCTTCGGCGAAGTCGGATGCTGGAGAGAAATCCGATGGATTGCGTCAAAAAGTTTCGGAATTTTGTGGATTCACCAAGTGACGTCGGAGTTTGTTCAACTAAAACACCAAATGCGGAAGTCAAACCTGTACCATTGGCTGTTCCTGACGCCGTGTTTGGTCACGTTGATCCTCTGTGCCGGCTGGCCGCTGCTGCGGACCGTATATTTCAGCTTCACAGACGCCACTTTGGATAATCTTCGGGGCAGCAGCTTCATCGGAGTGGAGAATTTCATCTCCCTTGCTAGGGATCACGACTGGTGGCGGGCGGTATTGAACACCTTCGTCATCGCCTTCGTCTCCGTCCCCATGGAGACGGTGCTGGGCATGGTGATCGCTTTGATTCTTCACAGAAATTTCCGCGGAAGAGGCTGGATGCGGGCCGTCGTCCTCATCCCCTGGACTATTCCAACCATAGTCTCTGCCCGCATATGGGCCTGGATGCTGAACGACGTATACGGCATAGTCAACGAGCTCCTGCTGAGAATGTCCATCATCGTGGCTCCTGTGCCATGGATCGCCTCCAGCAGTCTCAGTATCGCTTCCATGATTATGGTGGACGTGTGGAAAACCACTCCCTACATGGCGCTACTGCTGCTAGCAGGACTGCAGGGGTTGCCCCAGGACTGTTTCGAGGCGGCGGAGGTGGACAGCATCCCATTCAGCAAGTCATTTGTGAAGATAATTCTGCCGCTGATGAAACCCACCATCATCGTGGCGATGATCTTCAGGACTCTGGATGCCGTGAGAATCTTCGATCTGGTATATATTTTGAGCAGCGGCAACAGCGCCAACGCCACCATGTCAGTCTACGCCCGAAAACATCTGGTGGACTACACGGATGTTGGCTTTGGATCGGCCGCAGCAACGGCATTGCTATTTTTCATCGCGTTTTTGAGCGTGTTATACGTGCCATTCAACAGAAGAAAGATGCAGGATCTGTGAGGAATCGTGATTAAGCAGGAAAACAAGTGGAGATACAAGAAAATCATAAAGAATGTCGCCTTCTGCCTGCTGTGTTTGCTGGTGGCCGCCTGCTGCATATTCCCGTTCTACTGGGCGGTGGTATCGTCTCTGCGTGACAGCGCCAGTTTGTTCTCCACGGAGCTCTGGCCTTCCTCCATAACCCTGAACAACTACAAAAGTGTCTTCTGCGACGTCACATTCGGTCACTCTTTCATGAATTCCGTCGTGGTTGCTTTCCTGACGACGTTGCTGACACTGATGGTGTGTCTTCTGGCCGCTTATCCGCTGGCACGCCACCGATTTCCCGGAAGAAAGCGCGTACTGATGATCGCCCTCAGCGTGAGCACCCTGCCCCACGTGGCGGTTTTGTCCGGACTGTTCGAGCTGATCCGCATTCTGGACATATACAACGAGAAATCCGCTCTGATTCTGTCCTATATGATTATAACCGTACCCTTCACTCTGTGGGCCATGACCAATTTCATGAACAGCATTCCTAAGGAAATCGAAGAGGCCGCCATAATGGATGGGGCGTCCAAATACGTGATCCTGACCAAGGTTTTCTTCCCGATACTGAAGCCTGCGGTGGTCACCACCGGACTGTTGGCCTTCATCGCTGCCTGGAATGAGTTTCTCTTCGCCCTGACCTTTACCCTCACCAATCAAGCCAGGACGGTGCCTGTCTCGCTGGCATTGTTCACCGGCGCAAGCCAGCATGAGCTGCCATGGGGATTGATTATGGCAGCTAGCGTGGTGGTTACCATGCCGCTAATCCTGCTGGTAGTGATATTCCAGCGGCGGATCATATCCGGTCTCACCACCGGAGCTGTTAAAGGATAGATTCGCTGAACGTCGTGCAATTAAAGAAATATTCATCATTTTTTCATAGGCTTAAGGGCGATGCTGGATTAGATGTGGCTTGGCTGTGGGTATTTTTGTGGGCGAAAAAAAGCAAAATTGGACGGCGACACTAACTGTCGCTCTGTGCTTCCTGTGCTCAGCCAGTGGCGCGGTGACATACGGCGATGCATCTTCAGATCTGTCGCCGTCGGATTATCAAGATAATCTCGACATCATCAAGGATGAAATCTATTCCACCTATAGAGGCATTTTTGACGAAAAAGTGCTTAATAAGCTGTTTTCGATGCAGAGTCGCAGCGACCTCAAGAAAAAGCTTCTTACTCTCGCTAATTTGCTATATGCAGACGCCGCCCAATACGTCTATAACAAAGAGTTTTTCGCTCACTACAATAGAAATCCAGATGAAACGACACGCAGTATTGCGATTGCACTGAAGAGAACCGCCAGCGAAGTCGGCGATGAGTCCACAAATTCGTCCAAGTGGGACAGCGGCGTGGGCGAAACCTCCTTCACTAAAAAAAAAAGCCAAGCATGAATTACAGAATGACCGACGAAAAAATCCCGCTCCGTCATGAGGAGCTGAATTCCAGACCAACCGGCGGCGGATCGTCTGTGCTGACGGCCATCAAGAATGATTTGAAATTACTGAATAGAAAAGCCGCACTCCTGAATCAAGCTCTGGGAGAACTCTTGAGCGGAACGAGGCCGTCTATATCGAGATCTTATTGAAAATAATGGTGCGGCGTCGCCGACTTTATTCTGTAGATTTCAGCAATCCCCCGAGGATTAGAGGTTTTGCGGACGTAGCAAGCCCAGTTTTATCGTCCAGTTCCACCAACAACCCGCAGATGGTAGCCTCCCCAATCGCCGGAGCGAATTTTTTATGGTTGTAGCCGCTCATGAACCGCTCCACTATGAACTCCTTCCGCATGCCAATGACGGAATCGTAGTCTCCGCACATTCCAACGTCCGTCTGGAAGGCCGTTCCGTGTTCAAGAATTCGCACGTCCGCCGTCGGGATATGTGTGTGGGTCCCGACAACGACGGAAACTCGCCCGTCCAGGAAATGACCCAGAGCATTTTTCTCGGATGTAACTTCGGCGTGGAATTCAACCACGATGGCCTGGACATTGCCACCCATCCTGTATTTCTGGAGCAGTCGGTTCATATAATCGAAGGGATTCTCGCCGATGACGGGCATGTTCGTCTGTCCCAGCAGATGCACCACCAACAGCTTTTGACCCTTCTGAGTCGTCAATTCTCCGACGCCGCTTCCGGGCGTAGTGCTTGGCATGTTGGCCGGCCGCAGGAGTCTCTTTTCGCTCTCCAGCACAGCCACCATCTCCCCATGATCGAACAGATGATTCCCGCCGGTGAGAATGTCGGCTCCCATGTCGAGAATCTGTCCCGCAATCTCCGGAGTGACGCCGAATCCATGGGCGGCGTTGTCCACGTCCACTACCACCAGATCCAGGGCTAGATTTTTCCTGAGGTCCGCCAGGCGCTTGGCCAACGCATCTCGGCCTGAACGTCCAACCACGTCTCCGCAGATCAAAATTCTCATCTTCATCACCCTGTACAGAACTCAAACATACACCAATAAGTTTGAAAATACATCGCTATGCGAGTGCCCTTTAAAGGCGAAACGAAATCGACGACTAAAGGGAGTCTAACCCATCGTTTCCCGGCGCAGGCGGCGGTGTTTTTTCGTCGGTGAAAAATTTCGGAGCGCTACGGACGAGCGTCTTGCGGCCCAATTGATGTAATTTTGCTGAAATTTTAGCATCGATCAGCGAATAATATGACGGAAGAAACCGCACGTATGATTTTACTTGGGACGACGCCAGCTGCACCCTCGGAGACATGTCAACCTTGTGGTTTAAAACCCTTTTCCAGGTGCTGTAGACGACGGAGCAATAGGGTTTGTAGTAGCGAGCCACCTTCGAATGATAGTAGCCGACTGCATGGGTCCAGGAATTGTAGGCGTTCTTCAGCTCCATGAAAAATTTCGCGGCGTAGCTGACGTTGTTCTTCGGAGTGAAGGCCTCTTCGAGACTCTTGAAGGCGCCGCTGTGATGCAGTAGATTCACCTGCATGCAGCCTACGTCTATGTTTTTTATGCCGCGGCCGATGAGTTTTTTCACGGTGGCGATGGCGGCGCTTTTGGTGGAGAAATAGTAACTCCTCCCGGCTGCGCATACGGTCCACGGCCAGGCTCGTTTGGCTTTGGAATTCAGAGAACGACCGGATTCCACCGTGCCGATGGCCATCAGTAGACGGTTGGGGATCCTGTACTTTCTTTCGGCATTGATGATTTCGCTTTCGCACAGTTCGTGGGGCGAAAAATATTGCTCCCGCGGGGTCGGAACAATGGTTTTATTTATTCCAATCCCCGAGAGGCAGCACAGCAGCAGACCAACAACAAAAACAACCCTACCACAACACACAAAACACCCCTTAAGTTTCATCCCAAACGGCATCCCCTAATTTCTAAGGGGCGAAATCTGTGCCAGTCGTCGTGAAATTAAGTAATTGAACCTGAATTGAGGTTTTGCTGTCGAAAAAAGCTAACGGCGGAGAGCGCGCCCTTCGACGTGTTAAACTCTTATTAGGGGAATTTACCTAACGAATTCCTAAGAGATGCCGCTGCGTAGTCTGACCTCTAGTGCTTCTCCAGCGGATGGGTCTTTTCGTATATCCTCAGGATGTTGTGATCGTCCATGTCGGTGTATATCTGGGTGCTGGACAGGGATTGGTGACCAAGCAGCTCCTGAACGGACCGCAGATCCGCCCCATTCTGGATGAGATGAGTGGCGAAGCTGTGCCGGAATGAGTGGGCGCTGATGTGATCCGGTAGACCGTGGATGAAACAGAGTTTTCTCAGTCGAATGTCCACAGCTGCCGCTTGCAACCTCCTCCCCATCATCCCCACGAACAGAAATCCAGCGCTCAGAGGGTGCGGGCAGTTGGAGATGTAAGTTTTCACCCGTTCCAGCGCAACTGGCATCAACATTATGAGACGATCCTTCCGGCCTTTGGTCAATATCCTCATCTCCGGCGCCACATCCCTGGTTTTTATACTAAGAGCTTCGTTGATCCTCAGGCCGGTGCAATAGAGTAAAGTGTAAAGAGCCCGGTCTCGATCCGTCATCCAGGATGGCTCGTCCGGAAAGAAGCGATCCAGCTCCAGGAAATCGAGAATGACGCTTTCTCCGATCGGCTTCGGCAGTAGCGACGGCAGTTTCGGCCGACGCAGGGAATCGATGGCTTTCAGGTCCAACAGATTCCGTCGAGCCAGATGCCGAAAAAATGATTTCACGGCGGACAACGCTCTGGCATTAGAACGGGCACTCAATCCGTCACTAATCCGGAAGGAGAGCCAAGCCCGAAAGTCGTGAATCTTCAGGTCCCGCAGCATCTGGACCGAGGGCTCTTCCCCACAGTGCTTTCGAAAGAAATTCTTGAAGGAGAGGAGATCGCGACCGTAGCAGACCACCGTGTGAGCGGAGTAGCGTCTCTGGGATTTCAACTCCTCAAGCCAATCATCGGTCAGGCGCTCCAAATTTTCTTCGGTCATGTGGGCAGTATAGCAGAAAATCAGGTTCCCTAACGATGCCAAAGTTCGAAGGTGAACACGGAGCGGGTAATGGGAATCGGACCCATATCATCGGCTTGGAAGGCCGAGGCTTTACCACTAAGCTACACCCGCTGAGTGACCATCAATCTACTCATCGAACGGAATTTTTGCAAGAATTTTTTGGCCTTCGCCCAAGACGGAGTAGCATCGACTTGAAGTTCACGGTTTAACCTGTGACTGTTCAATTTTTCGCCGTCGCCCAATTATCGTGCGACGATGGGAAGATCTTCCTCCATTGGGACAGCGGCACCTCCTGGACTCCACAAACCCCTGGCGTCACGAATTACTTGAGTGAAGTCGTCTATACCGACGGTAAATTCATAGCCGAGGGCTATGAAGGAACGCCACTCGAAGGAAGACCGTGGCCGAAGTGAGCCCCGAAGCTCGCAATAACAGTACTTTCCGTTCCAGCTATGGGCGTTTTTTCCATCACTGCGCTCGCAGCGACGATTCTTCTTCAAAAATTTCCTCCGAGAGTTCTTTTCAGTACACGGTTCTACTCCCATGGAAAATATCCCGGCGGTGTGCTACAAAGGTGGCGGGGCGGTTGGACGTCTAGAATCGTGAATTCGGTCAGGTTCGAAAGAAAGCATCCGTAGCGAACCTCAGGTGGGTCAATCGTCCTTCGGAGCATTTGTGAAGGATTTTCATGGGCGTATACGTTCCTCTGGCCACCAAATACAGACCCAAAAAGTTTGCAGACGTCATAGGTCAGGACATGTCCGTCAGGATCATCGTCAACGGCATGCGAAAGGATCGTCTGGGGGCGGCGCTTTTGTTCTCTGGAACCCGTGGCGTCGGCAAAACCACGTTGGCTAGGATTCTGGCCAAGGCGTTCCGCTGCGAAAATCGCGGCAGCGATCCGGAACCATGCAGCAAATGCGACTCTTGCCGAGAATTCGCCGGCGGCGGCCAGATGGATGTTATAGAAATCGACGCCGCCAGCAACACCGGCGTTGAGGACGTGCGTGAGATCATTGAATCCTGCCAATACAGGCCGGCGCAGGGAAATTTCAAGATTTTCATCATAGATGAAGTCCATATGCTTTCCAGGAGCGCCTTCAACGCCCTCCTGAAGACGTTGGAGGAACCGCCGGCCCACGTGAAATTTTTGCTGGCCACCACCGAGACTCACAAAATTCCTGAAACCATCCTTTCGCGTGTTTTGAAATTCGATCTTCAGAGAGTGAACGTCGGTCTAATCGCCCAATATCTCTCCTCCATATGTCACCGGGAAAACATCGTTGCCGACGCCGGTACTTTGTCGCTGATGGCCCGCGCCGGCAATGGGTCCATAAGGGACAGCCTGTCCATTCTGGATCAGGCCATCAATCTGGCCAAGAACAACGAGCTCACCGCCAGCGATCTGAAGGACATGCTTAATGTTGTCGACGACGCTGCGGTGGTGGAACTTCTGGAGATGATCTTGCAGACAAGCGTGAAATCGGCGATCACAAAGTATCGCCGCCTCCTGGACGGCTCCGTCTCCGGCATCGGCGTAGCAAAAATGCTATTGAATTATGTCTACGTTCTCATCTGCCTGAAAACTAACCTGGAGCCCATGGAAAACTCCATGGCGGAGGAGATTTCGGTGAAGTTGCAGCTGCTGGCGGACGGCGTTTCCCTTCCGGCCCTTTCCCGCATCTGGCAGATGTTACTGAAGGGCCTGGAGGAGGCCAACATCGGCGACAATCCAGAGATTGTCATGGAGATGATCCTGGTGCGCATCGCCTACGCTTCCGGACTGCCGGATCTTCATGAAATAATCTCCTCGTCGACGGTTGCCGCCGGGGCGATTTCGGTGAATAATGCAGCTTCGAAGAAGGAAACCGGATCCCTGTTAGACGACGCCGTGAGGATGTTCCCAGGGGCGGTGGTGAAATGAAATTGAGGATTAGAGAAAGATGAGTAATTTCGATCAGCTGATGAAACAGATTCAGGAGATGCAGGCGAAATTTAAGGAAGCCCAAGGCAAGGTGGTTGAGCTGGAGGCCTCCGGCAGCTCCGGGGGAGGAATGGTGACACTGGTGCTGAGTGGCAAGGGCGAGATCAAGAAACTTCACATAGACGAGAGTCTACTGGGGTCTGAGAATGCTGAAATTGTCGCAGATCTCATCATCGCAGCCCACAACGGCGCGAAGGCCAATTTGGAGGCCAGAATTGCTGAGCAGATGGGCGGACTCCTGCCGCCGGGCATGAGTCTACCATTTTGATTTTATGTCGCGAAATTAACGAAATATTAAATGTCTACTAGTAGAATGGTTCCCATGATGCAAAGCATGGGAGGCAATCATGTCTGGAAAACTACTGTGGACGCCGTCTTCGGACAGGATAAAGGATAGTAACGCCAATGCGTTCATGAAATTGGTGAGCAGTCGCTGCGGATTCGCTGGCACGACATTTCGCGATCTCTGGAAATGGTCCGTAGACAATTCATACGATTTCTGGGATGCCGTCTGGGATTTTTCCGACGTAATCGGAGAAAAAGGTTCCGGCAGAATCAGCAACGGAGCCTTAAAATTCTGGGAACACAGATATTTTCCGGACGCAAAATTGAATTTTACGGAAAATCTCCTGAAAAGGAAGGACGATTCGCCGGCTCTGATCTTCTGGGGAGAGGAGCAGGTGAAAAAAACTCTTAGCTGGAAGGATTTCTACGACAGCGTCGCTAAAACGGCTGCCGCTCTGAAGCGACTCGGCGTGAAAACCGGCGACATAGTGGGAGGCTACGTGGCCAATATGCCTGAGACTACCATCGCCGCACTGGCTACCATCAGCCTGGGGGCCATCTGGTCCTCCTGTTCTCCGGATTTTGGAGTGCAGGGTGCTCTGGACAGGTTCGGCCAGGTGAAACCGAAGGTGCTTTTCGCTGTGGACGGCTACTATTACAAGGGGAAGGTCTTCAACAATCTTCAGAAAATCAAAGACGTGGTGGATAGGGTTGAGAGCGTCGAAAAAACCGTTGTCATTCCCTACATAAATGCCGGACTTCCGACTGGTAACAGAACTGAGGTGGCCTCGTTCACGGATTTCATCGCAAATGAGCCATCTGACCAGCTGGTTTTCGAGAAATTTCCCTTTGATCAACCCATTTACATCCTATTTACGTCCGGAACCACCGGCGTTCCGAAGTGTATAGTGCATGGAGCCGGCGGAACGTTGTTGCAGCACAAGAAGGAGCAGCTGATACACTGTGATATCAAGGAAGACGACCGTGTCTTCTACTTCACCACCTGCAGCTGGATGATGTGGAACTGGATCACCTCCGTTCTTTCCCAGAACGCCGCCGTGTTGCAGTACGAAGGACTGCCTCTTTTCCCGAAGCCGGATATTTTGCTCGATATGGCGGAGGAGTGCCGCATGACCTTCTTCGGAACTTCTGCTAAATATCTGGACACTTTGCTGAAGACGGACTCGTATCCCATGAAAACCCATAATCTTGAGGAGATACGGACTATCGGATCCACCGGTTCTCCTCTCTGCGACGAGGCATGCGAGTTCGTTTACAACAGGATTAAAAAGGACGTTCACCTGAACTCCTTCTCCGGCGGAACGGACATAATCTCCTCCTTCGTGATGGGCAATCCGATTTCCCCGGTCTATTCCGGCGAAATGCAGGGATTCGGCCTAGGGATGAACGTAAAAGTTTATGATTCCAGTCAGAAAGAAATGCAGACAGGCCAACAGGGAGAGTTGACCTGCGTCACTAACTTCGCCTCACAGCCGCTGAAATTTTGGAATGACGAAGACAATAAGAGGCTCATCGCCGCCTATTTCAGCAAATTTGAGAACTGCTGGTGCCATGGAGACTGGATAGAGGAAACGGAGCGTGGCGGAGTGTTCATCTCTGGTCGAGCGGATGCAGTGCTAAATCCGTCCGGAGTCCGCATAGGCACCGCCGAGATATATTCCCAGGTGCAGAAAGTGGCGGAAGTTCTGGACTGCATCGCCGTGGGACAAAAATGGGACAATGACGAAAGGGTGATTCTGTTTGTGGTGTTGCGGGAGGGAATCGCACTGACGGAGGAACTCAAGAAAAAGATCAACGTCGTCATCCGGGAGAACACCACTCCCCGCCACGTACCAAGCAAAATTATAAAAGTGAGGGGAGTACCCAAAACCAACAACGGAAAAATCGTGGAGCTGGCGGTCAAGAACGTCATACACGGCAAAGAGGTTGTAAACATGGAATCCATAGAGGACCCGTCGCTTCTGGACGACTTCAGAGACCTCCCGGAGTTGAAGGAGGAATAATTTGAGGAAGGTCGAAAACTTTACGTCTTCCATGTCGCCGTTGTGACTACGTTCGCCTCGCCGGCGTATTCCATTGATGCCGCTAATGGAGAAATTGAAGAACTCCGTCAGCTCTGGGGCGCGAATTCTGGGAAGGGCCAAGCGTTAGCATGAGAGATGTGCTTACACGCATATTCCGTAAAAAATCGACGTCCTGAAAGGAGAATGTCGACGCCAGATCCTACGAAATCCTCGATTAGGCGCCAGCTGTATAGTCCCATATTGTAGAGGATGTATAGAAGTGGCAACCTAAAGCAAAGAAGAGAATGAGTTATTATGGACCAAATACTACACAGCTGCGCCACAACGACAGAGGCGATGCGTCGAGCAATACAAAATAGTAAAGAGAGTCTCAAGAAACTGTCGGAAAAATACTCAGTAAATCAAAAGACGATAGCAAAATGGAAGAAAAGAGACTACGTGCACGATACGCCTATGTGGCCTAAAAATCCTCATTCTACAGTGCTCAGCCGTGAAGAGGAAGCGGTGTGCGTCGCCT